>NZ_CP167895.1:621737-932605 GCF_041504345.1 Vibrio sp. BS-M-Sm-2 | reverse complement strand
AATTGGCCGTTCGGGAACAGATCGATTTTCACTTTACCGTCTGTTTTTTGCTCCATCAGTTCAGAGAATGAGGTCGCTAGTTCCCACTGCGTACCACCAGCAGCATCGCCGATAGCCATTTTAAAATTCGCTGCTGCCGCGGTATGAGATAACACCGCTGTTGCTACAATAGTGACACCAGCAATAATTTTATTTTTAATCAATTTCATAGTCTTAACCTTTCCTATCATACAGACTTCCTGCCTGTACTTTGCTCACAAGGTGACCTGGTACAACTTTCCTGGTCGTAGTTCTATTTCCCTATTTTGGAAACAATGTTCGGGTAGTTACAGCCTTTCATCCTTTAACGAATACCACTGATAAAGGAACCGTTGCCCCATTCTTCGAAACGGTGCAAACATCTCTGATTCCACCACTTCCCTCACGTTGGGGAACGGAAGTTTTGATTCAAATATTGGTAGGTCGAGCTTGTGACCTTCACCTGCGATCCACTGAGCAAGGCGTTTACCTGCTTGAGCGGAATACATCACACCATTACCGCCATATCCCAGTGCGTAGAAGATGGATTGTTTTGGATTCGGCTGATAAATTCTCGGCATCATGTCGTGGCTGACATCCACCCAGCCCCACCATGAATAGTCGATTTTGATCTGATCGAGAGACGGGAACTTTCGAGTAAGATCGGCTCTCAACATGTCTTCATATTTCTTTTCGGGGGCGTTCTTGCCACTGATGGCACTGCGTGTACCAATTTGTACTCGGTTATCCGGTAACAAACGGTAGTAGTGGCGCAGAATTCGAGTATCAGTAATCACTTGATTGGTTTTGAAGTTACACTCGGCGATTTCGTCTTGAGTTAACGGACGTGTCACCATCGAGTTAGAAAGCACTGGTAACAAGCGGTTCTTAAGCTCGGAATGCAAACCTTGGCTGGTATACCCACCAGTACAAACACCAACAGAACGCGCCTTCACAACACCACCTGGCGTTTTCAGGTAATGCACACCGCCACGAGTTTCCCAACCCATAACTGGGCTAGATGGGTGAACTTTAACGCCGAGTGCTCGCGCCTTTCTTAGGTAACCAAACGCCAGTTTCCCTGCATGAATACCAATCCCTTCTGGTTCATGCATCGCGCCTGCCGCTTCTTGGTCACCAACGTAATCACGCTTTACAGTTTCCGCATCTAAGATCTGCGCATCGTAATCGAACGTGTCACGCAGCAACTTGGCTTCTTTCTCAAGCGTTGCCATCACTTTTGGACGGTGAGCCACATATAGGTGACCACCCGGTTGTGGGTCACAATCGATGTCTTTGATTAGTGACTTGAACGTTTCCATGCCATCCACACACTCGCGGTGCATTTTTAGCGCCGTTTCTAGGCCCCAGCGTTCAACCCACTGGGAACGCTTTAAACGCCCAGAAGCACACTGTGCCTGACCACCATTTCGGGTACTGCAGCCCCAACTCATACGGTTAGCTTCAATCACAGTCGCTTTAATGCCGTACATTTCAGCAAGGTGTATCGCGGTACTTAGGCCTGTGTAGCCTGAACCGATTATTGCCACATCGACATCCATGTCTGACGTGATTGGGCCATCATCTTCAGGTGGTGCGCCTGCGGTATCTACCCAATAAGTCGGGGCATATTCCTTACCGTGACCTGGGCTCTTGTCTTTAAGTGGATCGTATTTTGGATCGTATTTATCTTTTGCTTGGGTGCTTTTCACCTTTGGCGGCACATCGGCTGCCGGTTGTTCCATTACTAAACTCATAATTCGACTCTCCTAGTCATAACACGTGAACGGGTTGTGGTTTCGTGTCTAGCTCTTGGGAGTGTTGTTAGG
This sequence comes from Vibrio sp. BS-M-Sm-2, assembly GCF_041504345.1. Classification (NCBI taxonomy): domain Bacteria; kingdom Pseudomonadati; phylum Pseudomonadota; class Gammaproteobacteria; order Vibrionales; family Vibrionaceae; genus Vibrio; species Vibrio sp. BS-M-Sm-2. The sequence continues at coordinate 930,758 of NZ_CP167895.1, read as the reverse complement.
AGTTAAAAGAGGTCTTGTTTTACGGAAGGCATTTTTTACGCTGATTTTTCCATCTTTCAGGGTAAACACGTCGACCATGCGAGCTTCAATGACGCTGCCATCTGGGTTCGTCGCAGAAAACGTCGATTCACTCACAGCGCGGTCACCGCACACAAAGTGGACAGGATCGCTCCAAGCCGCATCTGGAAAGTTCTGCCAAACCAATTCAAAGCTATTTCGAACCGCTTCGTACCCTTCGATAGTGTTTCCAAGCAAGCCTTCGCCTGCCACCGTGTGGAATACACAGTCTTCTGTCATGAAAGACATCAGCGCTTCAATATCATGGTTATTCCACGCATCACTAAAAGACTGTAAAAAGGCGGTGTCGACTTGGTTTTCCAGCACGAATGTCGCTGCATTGGTTTGCATATTCATATTCCAGAATCCTTTATGTTTTCGTTATTGGTTTAAATTTCAGTAGCTTTGCGCCACTTTTTTATTAGAGTGTTTAAACTAGATCTGTGAAGATTTAACAACTTGATAACAAGGTTCATCACTCTAACTTCGAGTTAGGTTATAAACAATCTCTAAGCTCACAGATTTCATCTTTTTATAAATTAATTAGTGTTCTAATTTTATTTACTCAAATTTTCACTCACGATATAAGAGGTATAATTAAATTAAAACGTATAAGCCTTTAGTCGAAATCAAAGTCTTGATGATACTTTCGGCCATACTGTTCAAGTTGACGATCATGAGTATTAACTTGCAATTCGATATTGCCGTCACCTTTATTTATGATTTGGTTGTTATCTGCATGTGCTTCGTTTTTTAAATCCGTCAGTTTCTCTTCGACATACTCTGTCGGTTCATTTAAAACATTCATGGATATTAACTCCTTTATCAGTTTTACTTTCACTGATGGAAGAATATGAACGGACACTAGACCGTTTGAATACTCTTTCTCATCGTACAAAGGCTGAATGGCATCATTGCCACCTTCCTTAAATGGGTGAATGGAATACCACTTGTCCTTGCGTGGCTCTTGCTGATCGCAATCCGCCACATTAAATATCTGAGTTTTGTTGATGTTACACGGCGAGCTAAAAACACTAACCCGCTGATAATCAATAGCTTTAATTATATTTATGCAGTCTTTACTTTGGCTATGACACACCGACCAAAGCGCATTTAACAGGTTATCGGTCCATTCCAGCAAACGGGTGGGAAAACCCTGCTTCTTGGCTAAACACATCAATAACCAGTCATTTATGTCGTGTGAGCTCAGCGAGTGACCACCGTAAACTCTCACAGTTGAAAGCAACTCTTGTTCGACACGACGTATGTTCTTACGATTGGAACGACCTAAACTTGGCATTAGGTTATTATTTTCATAATCACACACGTTATACATCAAACCACGTTGGTCACTGCATTCAGTCATTAATGAATCGATTATTTTATACAGTTCTTCGAGCGTGCTGATATAACGTTTATTGTTCATATTTGGTTCCAACCACTCGACAATATAAATAACTAAATTAAAATTTATTCGTTAAAAACTGAAATGTAATAAAATACACAGACTAAAGTCTAATAACTCTATCTACTTATCGGTAATTACTATTTAAAAGCAACTCATAATAATTATTGATAAGTCTCTATTAATGAAACCGAGCACCTATTCACCTTGGTTATTTCATTAGAGCTCTAATATTTAGAGCGAAATAATAGAAATATATGACCCAATACTTAGATAACAGCACTATTAAGAATCTTTAAAAACAACTCACTCGTTGAGCCATTCTGTTTGATCATCCAATTTAAAATTAATGGCTAGTGTTAGAGCTTAATTTGTTTGCCCAACCACATTCTCGATAACTCTTTATCTAGCATTCACGAGACGGTTTTGGTCGGGCAAACTTCCTATGACTTATACGTAGTCTTTGTACTTATCTAGGAAACGAACCGGCGTTGATAGTGCATCTCGGCGGAACGGGTCGCCCAATTCCTGAGTACACATGATTTCAATGATGGTTGTTTTGCCTTCGTTCATTTGCATGTCGATGGCTTTTTGCAGAGTTGGACCTACATCTTCTAGCTTATCGACCGTGATACCTTCAGCGCCCATTGCTCGTGCGATTTCCGCGAAGCTTTGGTTATCCAGTTCACCAGCAACAAAGCGTCGGTTGTAGAAGTCGACTTGGTTCTTCTTCTCGGCACCCCATTGACGGTTGTGGAACACCACGGCTGTCACTGGAATGTTATGACGAACACATGTCATGGTCTCCATCAAACTCATGCCCCACGCACCGTCACCTGCATAAGAGATAGCAGGGCGATGAGGTGCTGCTGCTTTCGCACCAATGATGGTCGGGAATGCGTAACCACAGTTACCGAAACTCATTGCAGCAAAGAAGCTGCGTGGTTTTTCAAAGCGTAAGTAGCTGTTCGCCACTGAGTTGATGTTACCGATATCCGTTGAAACCATTACGTCTTCTGGCATCGCTTTTTCTAGCTCACGCAGTACTTGGCGAGGATGAAGATATTCACCACCAGAGAACGGAGTCTCGTGTGAGTTTTCTTCAATCATATCCAAGCTGAACGAATCACGTTCGTGCGTCCACTCATCAAGCTCTTTTTCCCACAACGCTTTTTCTGTTGCCACTGTGTCTTGGCGAGCGCCTTTGTTGTCATCACACAATAGTGCACGACCTTCTAGTCTTTCAGCTAATGCTACAGCCGCTGCTTTTGCGTCGCCACAAATACCCACAGAAATCTTCTTAACAAGGCCAAGCATCTTGTTGTCTGCATCGATCTGAATGATTTTCGCGTCTTTCGGCCAGTAATCCATGCCATGTTGAGGCAAGGTACCAAATGGACCAAGACGTGTACCCAACGCGATAACCACATCCGCTTGAGCCATTAACTTCATTGCTGCTTTCGAACCTTGGTAGCCTAAAGGACCACACCATAATGGGTGACTAGCAGGGAAAGAGTCATTGTGCAGGTAGCTGTTCACTACAGGTGCACCTAGTCTTTCTGCTAATGCTGCACACTCTTGAACTGCATCTGCCATTACCACACCGCCACCAGAAATGATGACTGGGAATTTCGCTTCAGCAATCAGGTCTGCCGCTTCATTCAGAGACTTCTCACCACCTGGACCACGGTCTAAACGCGCTGGTTTAGGGATCTCGGTTTGAGTTTCACCGTAGAAATAGTCACGTGGGATATTCAGTTGAGTCGGACCCATTTCGCTCATTGCGCGGTCAAAGCATCGACCCGTGTATTCCGCCATACGGTCTGGGTGCGTTACGTGTCCTTGATACTTAGTAAACTCTTGGAACATTGGAAGTTGGTTACACTCTTGGAAACCACCTAAGCCCATTGTTTTAGTGCCAGTCTCTGGCGTCACAATCACGACTGGGCTGTGTGCCCAGAATGCCGCTGCAATCGCAGTTACACAGTTACTGATACCCGGGCCATTCTGCCCGATAACCACGCCATGGCGACCAGATACACGAGAATAACCATCTGCCATGTGAGCAGCACCTTGCTCGTGTACCACTGGGACCAATCGAATGCCAGCAGGAGCAAAGATATCCATTGCGTCCATAAATGCTGACCCCATGATGCCGAACATGTCGGTAACATCATTAGCAACCATAGTTTCAACGAACGCTTCTGATGGTGTCATTGTTACTGTGCCGGAAACAACCGTACGTTTTTCTTGCTCACTCATTCTTCCATTCTCCTTGAGTTAACCAAAATTTCATTTTTCGGAATGAATTGTCTCTTTTTCGAATTCATTTTCACCTTAGTAGTAGATTTTTTGCGCGTCAACTTTTTATACTAAATTGGAACAATTCATTCTAATTAATAAAACTGGATCACATTATTGATAGTTTTTCGTACAAAAAGTGCCGTTAACTTAGAGTGAGCTGTTAATAATCGATGACATATCGCCCATCGCGGCAGTCAATGGAAGCTATTGAGAGGGAAGAAAAATGAATGACGCGGAATTGATACCAACGCAACCAGTAAGTGTGAGAGAGTGTTTTGGCATCGACAGCAACCTAACCGTACTGGCGTTTGAACATGCGGGAGAGTATGTACCCAAGGTCGATCCTAACTACTGTTTTGATCCTGAAGTAACACTAGCGATATTGGCGGGTTTCACCTCTAATCGCCGCACCTTGATACAAGGTACACACGGAACGGGTAAGTCTTCTCACATTGAACAAATTGCCGCGAGGTTGAACTGGCCGTGTTTGAGGATCAACCTAGACGGGCACTTAAGCCGATTAGATTTCATAGGAAAGGACAGCATCGTCATTAAAGATGGAATGCAGGTGACAGAGTTTAAAGAAGGCATTCTTCCGCAAAGTATCCAGCAACCCATCGCTCTGGTATTAGACGAATACGATGCAGGACGACCAGATGTGATGTTTGTGATTCAACAACTCTTAGAGCAAGACGGAAAATACACCTCTTTAGAGCAAAACCGAGTGATCACGCCTCACCCTTCTTTCCGCCTATTTGCTACCTGTAACACACTTGGTTTAGGTAATTTCTCGGGGTTGTATTCCGGTACTCAAGTGCTTAACCATAGCCAGCTTGACCGATGGAACATCATCGCCACGCTTAACTATTTAGATCCACAACATGAAACTAAGATCGTGTTATCCAAGCGCCCAGAGATGAACAGTGAAATCGGTCAGCAGTTAGTTGAGAAAATGATCGCAACTGCTGGGTTAACACGAAATGGTTTTAGAGCAGGCGATCTGTCGACGGTAATGTCTCCGAGAACCGTGATCACATGGGCCGAAAATATCCGAATATTCGATAACGTAGCCACGGCATTTAGGCTTTCATTCCTAAACCGTTGTGAAGATGAAGAGAAAGAGTTGGTAAGCGAATATTACTTCCGCTGCTTTGGTGAGGCCCTAGAAACGCCTACTCAGAGTTATGCGCAGTCGGAGTCGTAAACCATGGCCAATGTTTCTTCTCAGCAGAAAAAGATCCTCGACCTTGGTGTGTCTGTCGCTAGAGCGATCAGTGGTGAATTGAACCTGAATTATCGGGGAGAGCGTCTCTATAACGGTAATAGCCCCTGCTATTATCAGTCTGCACACACCAACGATCTCACCTTTGTTTCTCGCCATGATTTAACAAACAGCAAGCTCTCAATGCAAGGCAAGATCGATTCATCGGCACTGAGACTATTGTTGTCAGATACTGATCTTCACTATTCATTACGACCAAAAAACGAAGTCGAACGTCTGTTATATGATTTCTGCGAACAAGTACGAATCGAATCACAAGTCCCGTCCTACCTAAAAGGTGTGACTAAGAGCATTCAGTTCAACTTTGCGTATTGGAGCGACCAATATCATCAAAATGGCTTTACTGAATCTCGAATTGGAATGTTACTGTTCACGCTGATACAAGTCATCCACACCCGTTTAACCAATGTCCCAGTTTCGGAACCGATTGCCGAAACCATTGAATCAACTCGTGCGGGCATCGTGCCTATTTTCGGAAGCAGCTTGAAGCGCTTGAAGGAACATCGAGGAGACCAACAACAGTTTGCTCACTGCGCCAATGAACTGGCCTCTTTAGCGCAAGAACTCATCAACCAAGAACAAGAGAGTAATAACTCGCCAACCCCTACGGTTGAAGAAGACATCAAGATCCTCGCGCAGCTGGCTCTTATAGTTGATGGCGACATTCAAGATGAAGACGTCGATACCGACATAACAGGCAGCAGCAAGGTGTTCGAGCTGTCGGGCGCCAATTATCAGATTTATAACTCAGAGTTTGATCAAGTGGTCGCTGCAGATAAGACCGTCAGGCTCGCCCTGTTACTCGAACTGAGGCAAAAGCTCACCGATGACATTATGGCGAGACAAGTGAACACCCGCCGTTTAGCCGCTATGCTCACCAGCTTTGTTGCGACGCCCCAAAGGAATCGACGTCAGGATCATTTGGAAGAAGGCATCGTCAACGCCACCACTATCACCAAACTCATCACATCACCGTTGGATCGTGCTGTCTTTTATCAACCTGACATTGGCGCATCTCATCAATGTGCCATCACATTTCTAATGGACTGCTCAGGCTCAATGCAAAAACACAGTCACAAACTGAGTCTACTAATGGATACGATTCTCAAATCCGTCGGGCTAGCCAACATCCCTTTCGAGATTATCGGCTTCACCACCAACAACTGGAATGGTGGCAAGGTTTATCGGCAGTGGCTAAAGCAAGGCCAACCGAAATACCCAGGCCGATTAAACGAAGTTCGACACATTGTGTTTAAGGATTTTGATACCCATTGGAGACGCTCTCGCCTTGGCATTGCTAGCCTTCGAAAAGCAGATATCTTTAAAGAAGGGATTGATGGCGAAGCGGTTCAGTTCGCTAGCCAGCGCTTGCAGCAACATAGCGCACAGCGAAAGGTGTTGATTGTATTCTCAGACGGCTGCCCGATGGATACCGCCACCAGCACAGCCAATGATCAGTTCTATTTGGATAACCATCTCAAACAAGTGATTGAGCGCGAGTCGACCAAAAACGGTATCGAAATTCATGGCGTGGGAATGGGCGTCGATTTAAGCCCGTACTATCGCAGTAACATCACTTTAGATGTGCAAGAGAGCTGCTTGTATGGGGTATCTAAAAGTATCTTTGAGATACTAAAGCGTGTTTAAACAGAAAGGCTTAGGCTAGCAAACCGCTAGCCTCCTTTGTCGAGAATGGTTAGGAAGAGCCAAGCAACGACCATGCAGAGACAGCCATCAAATACCCACCAATCAACATCAACACCATAAATACTAACTTTCTGAGTTGGTCATTCGACAACGGCGGCGGGAAGCGCCGAGCAAACATAGTCACAAGCGCCACCAAGGGAACAGCAATAGCAGACAACCACAGTATGCTCGCTTCCATGTCACCTGCCGCGTAGACATTGACGGTACGAGACATCGACGTACAAGCGAACACCATCAACAGTGTGCTCCGTACCAGATCGAGCGTAAAAGGCTGCCGATAGAGATGATAAACAATCGGTGGACCCGCCATCCCAAACAGCCCTCCCGCTAGGCCAGAACTAAAACCAGACACCAAGAAGGATACGGTTGCCGAACGATCTTTTCTGGTTTTAGGTTTGAACATAAAGCTCAGACCTGCGAATAACACCATTGCCCCCAATAACCCTCTCAGGATATGCGTTGCCGACTCACTCAACTCGTCCAGCAAGAACACCCCCAACGACACACCGGGGATAATACCGATCACCAACACAACCAGTATCTTGAGTTCCCCAAGCAGTGGCTTACCCATCAACGCAACCAAGCAATTAAACAAGGTCACGATACTGACCACGGCAGCAATCACGGGCAACGAGACCAGATTAAGGCTGACCGTAAGACCAATCACGATAATGCCGAGCCCAAACCCCGTGACGGTTTGGAAATAGGTACCTACCGCAATGGTGGCAAGAATGGCGAGTAAAACAGGTAACTCCATTGGCAATCCTAATTAGGTGTTTTTACTTAGTATGAGTGCGAGCTTTAAGTGTGAGCCTCAGTACCTAAACTCAAATTCTGAATCTTCTCTTTCTTTAGCTTCTTGAGCTTCAGCGTCAACATCTATTGTTGAATTTGCCGTTTTACTTTGTTGTGCTTGCACGGCAGTCACAGCGATTACATTGAAGATATCTTCGGCGCTGCATCCTCTGGATAAATCATTGGCAGGTTGATTCAACCCTTGCAACAACGGACCAATCGCGACTGCACCACCTAGCCTTTCAGCAAGTTTGTAACCGATGTTGCCAGCTTCTAAGTTGGGAAATATCAACACGTTGGATTCACCCTTTACCTCGGAATCGGGCAACTTTTTCGCCGCAATTTCAGTGACAATCGCCGCGTCGAGTTGAACATCCTGATCAACCGCAATTCCCGGGCAACGCTGCTTCACTAGCTGGGCTGCATTACGCACCTTATCGACTGATTCGTGTTTGGCACTTCCATTGGTCGAAAACGACAACATCGCCACTTTAGGTTCTTCCATCAATAGCGTTTGAGCACTGTTTGATGCCGCCACTGCAATTGATGCAAGTTCAGTTTCATTGGGGTTAATCACCAAACCACAATCACTGAAAATCATGCCGCCTTTAAGATTATGGAAAGGCTCGCACAACATCATTAAAAAGAAACTCGAGACCAATTCACTGTCTGGTGCTGGGCCGATAATCTGCAGCGCAGCTCGCACCACATCTGACGTGGTATAAACCGCGCCATTGACCGTGCCGTCTACTAACCCTTCTCTCATCATCAAGTTGGCAAAAATCAGTGGGTCTTTAACCTTCTCCAATGCATCTTCATAAGTCATGCCTTTGGCTTTTCTTAACTCATACAGACGTTCAGCTAACACAGCTTTAAGTGCTGATGTTTGTGGTGAAACAATATGAATGCCCGCGAGGTTAATATGATGTAACTGAGCGGCTTCGATAATCGCCTTTTCATCACCTACTAGCGTGATATAAGCAAGCTGTTTATCTATCGCTAATCGTGCCGCTTTCAGCACACGAGGGTCTTCCGCCTCGCTCAAAACCACACGCTTACGATCTAAGTGCGCCTTATCAATAATCCGTTCAATTGCTTTCATTTTAAAAATTCCATTTATTGAGATTAATTGTTCCATAATTTACATTTATATTATTGAAATAATAAAAAAGGTCAAATTTTATTCAGATAATTGAAGAATATTGATTTGGTATGTACACTCTTACACATAGACATATCGCAAGGATGAATCACTGTATGCAAACAGAAACACCACAAGTTCAAGGAGATACGCCCACTCTCCGACTTTTTGCACTATTAGAGGTGATAGCGCAAAAAGACGAGTTTATTTCCCTTCAAGGGCTCGTCGAAGAAACAGGACTACCGAAGCCCACTCTGCACCGTATGCTGCAACAATTAGAATCCGCAGGCATCATTCAAAGAGACGGTGATGAAAAGCATTACAGCTCTGGTATTCGACTCAGAAAACTTGCAGAAAACCTACTGTTCAACAGCACCATGCACAGTGCACGACGCACGATTCTTGAAAACCTTCGAGCAGAAGTCGGCGAAAGCTGCAACCTAACCGCACTATCGAGCGGTGAGATCATCTACCTTGACCGTGCAGAGACCGAAGCACCACTTCGCTTCCACCTACAACCCGGCTCTCGCGTTCCTGTTCACTGCTCTGCGACAGGCAAACTGTTTTTGGCTCACATGTCGAAATCACAACGCAGAAGACTGATCGAAAATGTGCCGCTGACTCAGTACACAGTGAAAACCATCACCGACTACTCAGTGTTAGAGCAAGATATCGAAGAAGCGAAGATCCAAGGCTTTGCGATTGATGACGAAGAGTTTCTGCCGGGTTTGGTGTGTATTGCGGTACTCATTCCATCGCCTACGGGCCAATCTAATCTCGGCTTAGCAATCCAAGCACCTGTGATTCGAGTAAAGCCAGATGAAGCGATTAAGTTCCTACCTGCTCTACAAAAAGCCGCGAAAGCACTGGCGAAGATAGAAGCAGACAACTGGGCGCAAGAATAACCTTGGCAAGCTAATGTGAATCATCAGCTCTGCCATAGACATCAACTCAATAACAGCACCAACACGTGTTAAGTAATCATCAAGAAGGAATCACATGCTAGAAATTAATAACCAGCGCTTACTCTCTTTTATGGTGACAGAAGCGAATAACGCGGTTGCCGTGACCAATCCAGCAACAGGTGAGCTTATTGGGCATGCGCCTATCTCATCTGAGGCGGAATTGGACAGTGCTATCGAGCGAGCTCATATTGCGCAGAAAGAGTGGGCGAAAATTCCGGCTAAATCTCGCGCTGCAATACTAAAAGCTTGGCATCAACTGATCCTCGAAAACAAGGATGACCTTGCTCATTTAATGACGATAGAACAAGGCAAGCCATTGGCAGAAGCCGCGGGCGAAGTGGTTTATGGCGCAAGCTTTATTGAATGGTTCGCCGAAGAAGCTAAGCGCACTTATGGTGACTCGATTCCAAGCACCGCCGGGGATAAGCGTTTGGTGACGATCAAGCAGCCGATTGGCGTCGCATGTGCCATCACACCGTGGAACTTCCCGATTGCGATGATCACTCGTAAAGCTGCGCCTGCATTGGCGGCTGGGTGTAGTTTTATTGTGAAGCCTTCTGACGAAACGCCACTTTCTGCGTTTGCTGTTGTTGAGCTGGCTTACCAAGCGGGTATCCCTAAAGATCTGCTTCAAGTGGTATTGGGTGACAGCCCAGAACAGATTGGTGAGCTATTCACATCACATCCATTGATCAAGAAGATCTCTTTTACTGGTTCTACTCGCGTCGGCAGTATCTTGATGGCTCAAGCGGCAAAAGGCATCAAACGCACCTCGATGGAACTTGGCGGTAATGCTCCGTTTGTTGTGTTTGACGATGCGGACATCGATGCTGCGGTTCAAGGCGCAATGGCTTCGAAATTCCGTAATGCAGGCCAAACCTGTGTTTGTGCTAACCGATTCTATGTTCATAGCAAAGTGCACGATGAGTTTGTGGCTAAATTCGACCAAGCAGTGCAGCAGCTCAAAATTGGCAACGGCTTAGACGCGGGCGTCAACATTGGCCCAGTGATTAGTGAAAGAGCAAAACAGAACATCCAAGGTTTGATTGACCGCGCCATTGAACAAGGTGCCCAGCCTGTCACCCCAGCTCAAGAGCTTGCGGGATTGTTCATTCAGCCTGTCATTCTTAAAGACGTGAAGCACGATATGGACATCGTTCAACAAGAGATCTTTGGCCCTGTCGCTCCTGTTATGAAGTTCGACAGCGATGAAGAGCTGATCGAAATGGCAAACGACACCATTTATGGTTTAGCGTCTTACTTCTACAGCCAGAATATCCACCGAGTATGGAAGGTAGCAGAAGCGCTTGAGTACGGTATGGTTGGCATTAACGACGGCATGATCTCAACTGAGGTTGCACCTTTCGGTGGGGTTAAGCAATCAGGTATTGGCCGTGAAGGTGCTAAAGAAGGCATCGATGAGTACATGGATATAAAGTATTTATGTTTTGGTAGCAACTAAGCTTCGTTGGGAACTAAGGTTTTGGCGAAAATTAGGTTTGGTGGGAGATAAGATAACTGTTTTTCATTTCTAATCTCTGATCCCGAATCCAATCTCAGATCCCGTACCTAACTAAAAGCTAAAAAAAAAGCCGCGCTATAAAGCGCGGCACCTTGGGCTCGGTTAAAGGGGGTTTCTTTTTTTAGTATTTTTTCTTTCTCTGTTTTTATTATTAGATCACCTTGCTATTTCAGTGATTTAGGCTTTTTTGTGCTTTCGCTTATCTGCGACTCAGCACTTTCCGACTCAAGCACTCTGCGCTTTCAGCTTTAGGCGCATCGCGTGTAACACTGGCTCGGTATAACCACTCGGCTGAGCACAGCCTTCAAATACCAACTGACACGCTGCTGAAAACGCAATGCTGTTTTCGAAATCAGGTGCCATGTTTTGGTAGCTTGGATCCCCAACATTTTGCTCATCAACCACAGCTGCCATGCGCTTCATGGTTTTCATTACTTGGGCTTCCTCGCAAATACCGTGACGTAGCCAGTTAGCGATGTGTTGGCTTGAAATACGCAGCGTCGCACGGTCTTCCATTAGTCCTACATCGTTGATATCAGGCACTTTCGAACAACCTACGCCTTGGTCAATCCAACGAACTACGTAACCAAGAATGCCTTGCGTATTGTTGTCCAGTTCATTTTGGATATCTTGAGCAGTCAGCTTTTGATTGCCTAGCAGCGGGATAGTAAGAATATCGTCAACATTTGCTCTCACACGCTCACGAAGCTCTTTCTGACGGCTAGGAACACTCACCTTGTGATAGTGCAAGGCATGCAGAGTAGCCGCAGTTGGAGAAGGAACCCAAGCGGTATTGGCACCAGCTTGTGGGTGTCCAATTTTCGCGTCCATCATCTTGGCCATGTTATCTGGCTCTGGCCACATACCTTTACCAATCTGGGCTTTACCTTGCAGGCCACAAGCTAAGCCAAGATCAACGTTTTGATCTTCGTATGCGCCAATCCATGTCATGGTTTTAAGCTGTGTTTTAGGAGCAAAAGGACCCGCCTCCATACTGGTATGGATCTCATCACCCGTGCGGTCTAGGAAACCTGTGTTGATAAATACGACACGGTCTTTGGCTGCGCGAATACACTCTTTCAAGTTCACAGAGGTACGACGCTCTTCGTCCATGATACCGACTTTAATCGTGAAGCGATCTAAACCTAATGCATCTTCAATGCGACCAAACAGTTCATTGGTGAAAGCCACTTCTTCAGGGCCATGCATCTTAGGTTTTACTATATTGATGCTGTTCGCGGTCGAGTTTTGGTAAGGGCTATTACCCTTTAAATCGTGCATTGCGATGAGCGATGTCACCATGCCATCCATGATACCTTCAGGCACTTCATTACCATCGGCATCAATAATCGCAGGGTTTGTCATTAAGTGGCCCACATTGCGTATGAACAACATGCTGCGACCTTTAAGCGAGATTTCACCACCCGTCACACTGGTGTATTGACGATCGGGGTTTAGGTTACGAACGATGGTTTTACCGTTTTTCTCTAGCGACTCTTGCAGGTCGCCCTTCATTAAGCCTAACCAGTTGCGATAAGCCAATGCTTTATCTTCACCGTCAACCGCAGCGACAGAATCTTCGCAATCCATAATCGTGGTCAGTGCCGATTCCACCAGCACATCTTTAATGCCCGCCACATCAACGCTACCAATTGGCGCGCTCGGATCGATTTGAATTTCGATATGGAGATTGTTGTGTTTAAGCAGGATGCAAGAAGGCGCGCTTGCGTCTCCTTGATAACCAATAAATTGGTTGCGATCAATGAGAGTGACTTCTTCGCCATTATCTAACGTCGCTGTCAGCGTGTTGCCAATGCTCACATTGCTGATGCTGTATTTGGTCACGTCTTTATGAGAAACACCATTCAGCGGTGCGGCGTCATCAAGGAACCCGCGAGCATAGCTCACTACTTTAGCGCCACGAACAGGGTTAAAGCTTCCACCTTTCTCTGCGCCGTCGCTTTCGCTGATCACATCAGTGCCGTAGAGCGCATCGTATAAACTGCCCCAGCGCGCGTTTGCTGCGTTAAGTGCAAATCGCGCGTTCATGATAGGCACCACAAGCTGCGGCCCAGCTTGTGTTGCGATTTCAGGCTCTACGCTTGCGGTGGTCACTTGGAAGTCTTCGCCCTCTGGTACAAGGTAGCCAATCTGCTGTAAGAACTGTTTATACTCTGCTGCATCCAGTGTTTGACCAGCACGCTCTTGGTGCCAAACATCAATCTGATGTTGAAGATCTTCACGCTTGATAAGCAAAGCACGGTTCTTTGGTGCCAGGTCTTTAAGGATGGCTGCGAAAGATTGCCAAAAGTCCTCTGCGACAATGCCTGTTCCAGGAATGACCTGCTCATTAATTAATTGGTAGAGGGTGCTATCAATGCTCAAGCTTCCCTGTTGAATACGACTGCTCATAAAATCTCTCTCAAATTAACCGCTGACTACTAAATAAATTTACGTAACTGACGAAAATTTAGCTAATTTATGCCGTTTATATTGGATATTCACAAAAGAAATACCACAAAAACTGTGTTATCCCGTCACACCACTTTCGATTTCATTGGCGACACTTTTGATTAAGCGACGCATCCACTGGTGGTCTGGATTGGTTTGTAACAATGGGCTCCACGCCATCTTCACCTCAAAGGGTTCAATCGCAAATGGAGCTGGTTTGATTAACAAATTAGGGTTGTTGCGCTGCAATTGCGCGGCTTTGGTTGGAATAGTAAGGATAAGGTTTTTCTGCTGAGCGAAGAGAATCGCAGATAGGTAATGTCGGGTAAATACCGTGATATTTCGGGTTTTACCAATGCGCATTAATGCTTCGTCAATCCAACCGAGCTTTTGCGCTTCACTTGGGTTGATTCCCACTCCGGTTCCCATACCTGTCTTACTTACCCAGATATGTTGCGCCTTTAAATAAGACAAAATATCAAAGTTATCGGCTATTGGATTATCACAGCTAAATAGGCAAGAGAACCCGTCGTGCCAAAGGCTCATCTGGTGAAAGGACTGTGGAATGTCATCAAAACGGTTGATGATAATATCCACTGTGCCTTGCTCAACATCCTGATAGCTCACATCACTTGGCGTCATTATATCCAGTCGTATTTTCGGCGCTATCTCGCTCAGTTTTTTCAATAGCGGTTGAATAATGGTCGACTCAGCATAGTCACTCGCCATGATACGAAACACGCGTTCACTGTCTTCTGCATTAAACTCTGTGGTCGGCTGGAGTGTCTTTTCTACATTCGCCAAGATGTTGCGAATCAGTGGTTGCAACTTTTGCGCGCGCTCGGTCGGCACCATCCCTTCACTGGTTCTCACCAATAGTGGGTCTTCAAACAGATCACGCAGTCGGCGCAGTCCATTACTCATGGCTGGTTGAGTTATTCCTAATTGATTTGCCGCTCGTGTAACGTTTCTTTCACGCAGCAACATGTCTAAATACACAAGCAAATTAAGGTCTATACGAGCAATATTCATAAGAAAAATACCGAATATAATAACTATAAATTAACAAAATTATCACATGCGTGGTTATTCTTTGTCCATAGCAAAGTTTTAATCCAAGCCAATTTGGCAACCATACCCCACGTGAAACTAAGGAATAGTTATGTCGCAAATTACACAAGATATCGAAATGATAGAAGTTGCAAAAAGCGCTGCAGGTGCTCCATGGGATGCAATCAATGCTGAATCTGCTGCTCGTATGCGAGCTCAAAACAAATTCAAAACAGGTCTAGATATCGCGCAATACACGGCAGATATCATGCGTGCGGATATGGAGGCTTACGATAAAGACAGCTCTCAATACACTCAGTCTTTAGGTTGCTGGCATGGTTTTATCGGTCAACAAAAGCTGATTTCTATTAAGAAGCACTTTGATGGTAAAACAGACCGACGCTACCTATACCTTTCAGGTTGGATGGTTGCTGCACTTCGCTCAGACTTTGGTCCACTTCCAGACCAATCAATGCATGAGAAAACATCGGTTGCAGGCCTAGTAGAAGAACTATATACATTCCTGCGCCAAGCTGATGCACGTGAACTGGGTGGTTTATTCCGTGAGCTAGACGCTGCACGTGAAGCGGGCGACGTTAACCTACAAGATCGTATTCAAGACAAAATCGACAATCACGTAACACACGTGGTGCCAATCATCGCGGATATCGATGCAGGTTTCGGTAACGCAGAAGCGACTTACCTAATGGCTAAGCAGATGATTGAAGCGGGCGCATGTTGTCTACAAATTGAAAACCAAGTTGCCGATGAGAAGCAATGTGGTCACCAAGACGGCAAAGTAACGGTTCCACACGCTGACTTCCACGCAAAACTTCGCGCACTTCGTTACGCTTTCCTTGAACTAGGCATCGACAACGGCGTTATTGTTGCTCGTACCGATTCTCAAGGTGCAGGTCTAACAAAAGAAATCGCAGTAGTGAAAGAGCCGGGCGACCAAGGTGATATCTACAACTCATACCTAGATGTTGAAGAGATCGATGTTGCAGATATGGCAGAAGGCGATGTTTGCTTTAACCGTGACGGCAAACTAGTTCGACCTAAGCGTCTACCTTCAGGCTTATACCAATTCCGCCAAGGTACTGGTGAAGACCGTTGTGTATTCGACTGTATTGAAGCAATCAACGCAGGTGCTGACCTACTTTGGATTGAGACTGAGAAGCCACATATCGGTCAAATCAAAGAGATGATGGACGGCGTTCGTGAAGTTCACCCTAACGCGAAACTGGTTTACAACAACTCTCCATCATTCAACTGGACGCTAAACTTCCGTCAGCAAGCATATGATGCATTGGTTGCTGAAGGTAAGGATGTATCAGCTTACGACCGTGCAAACCTAATGAGCGCGGAATACGACGAAACTGAACTGTCTGCAAGTGCTGACGAGAAGATTCGTACATTCCAAGCGGACGCATCTCGTGAAGCGGGTATCTTCCACCACTTGATTACGCTACCGACTTACCACACTGCAGCGCTGTCTACCGACAACCTTGCGAAAGAGTACTTCGGCGACCAAGGCATGTTAGGTTACGTTGCAAATGTTCAACGTAAAGAGATCCGCCAAGGTATCGCATGTGTTAAACACCAAAACATGTCTGGTTCAGACATCGGTGATGACCACAAAGAGTACTTTGCTGGTGAGAATGCACTGAAAGCAGCGGGCGAAGCGAATACGTCTAACCAATTTGATTAATCGCTAAAACTAAAGCCTCCCCCGCCCTTCTCTCTTACTTCGGTAAGATCCGGGGAAGGCTTTGAGATAAAGCTTGTACTGCCGGCTTTATCTCAAAGTCTAAGAATTGTGTTCTACACTACGGTCAGCTAAGCAACATCTGTTTAAGCTAACTGTATTCATGTTGTTGAGATTCCTGTTTGTTGATATTTCTTTTGATCGAGAGTGCCTATGACTTCAATACCTAAACACCTACAAGATGCAAAAACGCTGCTATCGGAAACTGGTTTCGCAACGGGTGATACTTGGTATCACGGCACGTCTTCAGCCTTGCTTGCTTCAATTAAAGGCCAAGGACTGAAACGTTCTGGAGACAAAGCACTCAATGAAGCCGCTTCAAAAACCATGGCAACGATTGGCAATAACTACACCGAGTCGGTTGAACCAGTGTTCCTGACTCAGAGTAAAGAACTGGCGTATTACTGGGCGCAACAAACCGTTCGTGAGCGCAGTGTTCGCTTCGAAGGTGAAGAACAGCCTATCGTGTTAGCGGTAAACCTGTCTGAAAAGCAACGTGCCAAAGTAAGACCGGACGTGGGTGCGATGAGCCTGTTAATGATGAGTGTGGGCGAGCAATTCATGGCTCACATGGCTAAGGTTTATCAAGAGAACAACATCGCAGGCCCTGATATTGAACTTCGCACTGCTGATCGTATGGATTACTTGAACAAGCTGGGTATGGCTTACATTGATGAAGACATCAGCCGAGCTTGTATTCAAGAGTTAGCTGTCCCCGAGCTGGCCAACTAAAAACGTTCAATAATCAGTCTTCTTAAAAACAAAAATGGCTCCCAATAAGGAGCTATTTTTATTTGCAGTCTATCTAACAAAGTACAGACGCATCTAGACTATGAACACAAACGACCTTTCTGTGCCGGTTGCGTCATTTCGATGTCACCCTGTAGAGATCGATATACGATGGTATTCCACACTTCACCATTATCCATTTCAAATTCGATAGCATAGTTCAAACCCGCGACGACCTGAGTTCTAACACTCAAGATCTGCTTGAGCTCAGCTGAAGTATTCATTTGGCCAAGAACCGCGTCTAGAGCTTGCTTAGCTTCTGGTGTGATATCGCTTTGCGACCAACCACCAGTTAGGTTTTGAGTGCTACAGATAGGGTTCGCATTTTCTTGTGATTGAGCTAAAACCTCAGCCTTCTGGCTGCATCCTGCTAACGCAGCAACACTAAACAAGGTTGCCAATAGTACTTTCTTCATAAACCCTCACTAAATAAATCATTAACGAGTGACCACTCGCAACGATATTTCATATGCAGACAAGCTTAAACTTCTAATGTCATCACTTCATCAGAGATTATGGTATAACTACTCTATAAACACAGAAGATTGTCAGAAAAACAAAGCCGGGCACTGATGCCCGGATTTTATCCGTCTACTTTATTAATATTTAAACATTTAGTTTAGTGACGTTCTCGTTAATACAGCTTGAGGGATACCCCTTTTTTAATGCCAATTACCTAATGCCTGTTCTGTTAGTGAAAATACACCAACATCACGACATCATCCCCTTGCTGCTCTGCACTCAATAAGAAGTGTATATAGCCTTCTTCTGTTACAGGTATTTGCAGGTACTCATTGCTTCCACGGTAATCAGACGCATAGTCATGTTGCCCTGCCGTTGGCCAGTATGAGTGGCTAGCGAACAGATCAACGTTACCCGCATTCGACTGTTCGTTTTCCGCTTTGTCGCTCTTATCGTTGAGCCACACTCGCACCTCTTGTACACCTTCTGGTACATAGACAGCGGCATAACGTCGTTGGTGCACGGTAAGCACTTGAGCCTGACCGGCCTCCAATACCACAGGCGTTAAATCATCTTGCTGTTGAGTTGGAGGCGTTGGCGTTTCTGTGGCTACCGATGCGGTTAGCGACACCTCATTAAATTTGGTACGACCCGTAACACTCATGTAGTAGCGACCCGACTTAATGTAGCCCGAAGGTTCTTGTTCAAACGTCACCACTTCATTGCTGCCATTGCCGTATTCGCTGAATTCAAAGTCGTAGTAATGCGCTGGTTTGTTGTAGCTCATGTAGAGGTCAGCATCACCTTGAGTTTGCCCCTCAATAGACACTTCAAAATGCGTAGTGTTCTCTGGAATATCAACATAGAACAACTGCTCGCTATACGCCTCGCCACTCAACAACACACTTTGGTTTGCTGTAAGTACTATGGCTTGATCTGTTGGTTGCGTTGGATCTGTCGGCTCAGTGGGATCAGTTGGTTCTGTAGGTTCTGTAGGTTCTGTGGGATCACTTGAAACCGAGTCTAACCAGCGCTCAAACTCGCCATTGTATTGCTGCCCTAGCACTTTTATTTGTTGTGCCCATTCGGAGAATTGACCAGTACGAGACAATGCCAATAAACCTTGCACCTCTTGAGGATGCTCTTCCAGCATGAAGCGTACCGCCAAGTATCCCCAACGATATATACGATTGGAGTCATGGGAGTAAGTAGTCGCAAGCACATCCGACAGACTCATCTTCCCGCTGCTGATCAAACTAATCGCTGCATCATAGCGTTGCTTGTAATGCATAAATTCGGCAAAGCCCTCTAACCACCACACTACATAGCCATGTGCTAGGTTGTCGTTGAATGAGCCATATTGGTTAAAGCGAGCATCGAGATAGTGAGTGTATTCATGCTCTAAATTGAGAATAGAAAGGTCATCACCATTGGCATAGCGATAAGCCACAAAGCGAGCGACGTTACCGACTTCTGCAGGATTACCCTCTAAATACTGACCGCCATTGTCTGTGGTATTGCCAAACAAGAACGATGAATAATCAATGTAACTGCCTTTGCTGCCAAACACTGCGACTTCAACTCGCTCGTTGTTATCATCAGCGACAGGTTGCTGACCCGTATTCGCAACTTGGTGGAAGTCGGCCTCTTTAGCAGCCAACACATCACACGCCTCTATCGCTTGTGACTCCGTTAGATCTTGAGAGCGAATAATCGCAGGTCCTTGGCACTCATAACGATGAGGAAGTACACGCGTTGCCAAGTCGCGTTTCGCTTGCTCTAGATCTAACCCATTCAAGCCTTCTGGTGCGAAGTAACTCATCATTTCGACGGCCGCTAGCCATAGCTTATCGTGCTCGCTGCCCAGTGGGTTTTGCGCCACCACTTGCTGCATAACCCGCATCGCTTTGACTTTGGTTGCTTTATCCGGACTGGCTAACAAGCGGCCTGTTTCACGTACGGCGTTATAAACCAGAAAGCTCGCATCAATATCCAACGCCCACCTGTTATCACGAGCAAAAGTCGCCAGCGTATCGATATGTTGGGTGTGGTTTGCCATGTAATCGTAGAAGTCATCTCGAGCGGCATGCCCTGCCATTGCTCGAAAGAGATTGTTGAGACCATCGACCCATTGTGAATCCTGCGCTGTTTCATGGTTAAAGTGATTCAATGCCGCAAGTTGCGCATCCATGGTCAGTGGAAGTTGCTTAACATTATCGACCATCAGCGTCAGACTTTTCATCGCCCCAACTTGCTCACGGCCTTGATCGAGAGCATTAGGGTTCGCCAGAAAAGCATTAACAGATAGAGCGAAGCGCTGGCTTAACGCCTCGGAGAAATCCTGCGCTCGCGCGTTATAGCGAACGTAATAAGCGGCGCGAACAAATTCGCCAAGGTTTTCAAGTTTACGAGCCTGTTCAGCATCACCTCGGTAACGGGTAATTTCTAAATTCAGAGCTACTTGAACACGGCTTAGGCTCGCTTCGCTATAGATATTGTTTAACGAACTCTCTTGAGCAGAGAACCAAGCGCCATAGCAACTGTTGTCTGCTGCTGAGACAGCGAAAGCAAGGTCAGACGCCTGCTGAAGATCAAGCACCTCACACTGACTTTGAGCAAAGGAGAAACTGGAAACACTGGCCAGCATGCAAGCGAGAGCCAAACGGTGACGTGGAAATAAACGGTTATGAGACATACAACACTCATTAGTTAAATATATATTTTGGCTCGCCGTTATATTCCTTACGATTAACAAGGTGAATTCAGTTGCGTATGATTTATGAGCTTGGTTCAAAAAATAGATATTTTACGTTAATTTATAAATTCAAAGGATTATGCTCAATTGATACAGGTCAGAATCGGAGCAAGGTTAAGCTCTAAGTGATTGAGAATATTCTAATTTAGCAACTTATAAACTAGTAAATGTTCTGTTGTTAAGGGGTAGCGCAAGTAGTAAACTTAAGCTCGATTATGCAACTTGTTTTTAAAAACTATAGACACAATTAGAGTTACTCAATCTCAACAAAGTAACTTTATATCAAATAACTTAATAACAATTCGTGTCTGGTTAACGAGTGCAAATCAAATAAAAATAATTATATAAACCTAGGCTAGGTTAACACCATGGAATTAACGTCGTCTTTAGTCTCACTGTTGGCTAGCAGTCTGGCTATCGAAAAGAAACAACACGCGCTGATCGAGCTCGTGATCAACACTTATCAGCCACAAGATCGCACTGCACTTTTCCAAACCGTCACAGACTACCGTAGACGACTATTGGAATCGTTCTTCCCAGAACATCAACACAAAAGCCTCTCCGTTTTATTTGAATTGATGGACTATCGCGATCTCATTCAACGCTATCCAAGCAGTTTATCGACCGAGATGGCATTGTTAGAGGAAGCGGCAGGTCAGTGTTACATGCATTGGTTAGACTTTTGGTGCGAATGCGAAATTGCTGCCATTAAGGCAAAGTCGCCGCTCGATAGTCGTTCACCATCTGGTATCGATCTTCCCATTAAAGACAGCGCTTATTACAGTGCGATCATCGATCAGATAGAAGATGATCAACTTGTGGTACAAACACCCAGTCACCCACAAGGAATGCCTATCAGTGATGCCATCGCTTTAAGCAACCTTGAGGTTTTCATCAAGGGTGAAAAATGGTTTGAGATGCTGCCTTTATTACACCTGTCACAAACGGGTAAGCACTTTATCCTGCTCAAACACCCAGACGATGAAGCCTTCCCAACATTAGTTTCTTCCGCCTTGATTCAAGATTGGTCAAAAAATGAAACCTGGCTAAGCTATGCGCCGCCATTCAGCAATGATCACTGGCAATACTGCTTACCAAATCATGGTTACGATTCACTTTCAGGGTTACAGCTATTCACGCCACCGATATTGTCAAAATGTGACTCTCTGCCAAAACTCGATAATCAGTTTCAGTTACAACTATCCGAAACTCGAGCCATATGTGAAGTTCTGCGCTTAACCGTCAGTGGAAATACCCAACAAAAACTCTACTTCCTCTATCTCGCTCAAAAAGAGCTGATGAGCGTCTTACATCAAGTTGGCTACAAAATTGGCTTCACCATCATTGAACAACCTTTCATGCTTCAGTTTTATCAAGCTATTGACCCAAAAGCGTATTTCCATTCGGGATATTGCGAATTGAACGATGACGGCACCACCATTTACCGTGGCTTTTGGAATTTCGAATTGATGGTCAACGTATTTAATGACACCGACTTTAAAGGCTACAAACGCGCCGTGCGTAACAGCAGAAAGTTTGGCTCAGCAGAAAAATTAAGCTCTGTTCAACAACCAGATTCTCTGCAACAGCCAAGCTCGGTAAATAAGGACGAACATGTTTGATTTCGGCTTAGAAGCCATCATCCACGCCAAAGCGATAACGCTTCTTGCGACGGTTGTTGTAGTCGTGATGTGGTTACTCTACTATTGCTACCGTCTGAAACTAAAGAGCGAAGCGATCGCAGGTACACACCACGTTGCCTACATCGCCTATTCGGTCTGTATTGTGGCGTGGATCAGCAGTAATGCGTATTTCCATACCGACTTATTATCAGAGCTTGGGCCGTCAGCAGCTGTGTTTGCAGCCAAATTTGCCAACCTCGCCTCCTTCTTTGCGTTTGCCTTCGCGTATTACTTCTCGTGTCAGCTTGCCGCCGAGCAACGCAACGGTAAGGTGCACCTATGGCAACAAGCGATTTTCGTCACTCTAACCGTCTACTCCTTGTTTATTAATTTAAGTCCGGGCTTAACCGTTGAAGACGTTATCATTGTTGGTCCAAGTCAGTTCGTGATTGAATTTGGCCCGCACACTTCGTACTTCTTCATCGGCATGATCAGCTTTGTGGTACTGACACTGGGTAACCTAGTGGCAATGCGCGCCAACAGCAGCAAGCTCACGCTGACCAAAACCAGCTATATGATTGCAGGTATCTTAGTGTTCATGTTGTCCACAGCAACGATCCACCTAGGTATGACTTACTTCTTGCGTGATTTCTCACTGACTTGGCTACCACCAGCCTTGTCTATTAGTGAGATGTTGTTCGTTGGGTATGCCCTGCTGACATCTCGTTTCTACAGCGTGAAATACCTTGCGTACATGAGCCTGAACGCCCTGTTAGTGTGTGCTATTTTAGTGATACCGTTTGGTGCGATATTCATCCCGCTGACCGAAGATAATCAATGGCTAATCGCCATTCCAATCTGCGCGCTAATAGGCATTACTTGGCATGTACTTTATAAACGTGTGAGCCGTTATGCCTCCTTCTTTGTCTACGGGAACAAGAAAACACCAGTACAGCAAATCCTTGCTTTAGAAGAAGATTTCAAGCTGTCAATTGATGATGCGATGCGTCGTTTGAGTAGCCTACTTCAAATCCCAGAAGACAAACTGCGCCTTGTTAACAGCAACTACAACGAGACTTTCTACGAAGACTACCTGTCGACCAACAAGTCTGTTTTAGTGTTCGACGAACTGTCTGAAGAGCTCGATTACACTGCGCCAGCAAAACGTTCTATCAAGGCGCTCTATGAAAAGATGAGTTCTAACAACACGGCCTTGGTAATGCCTCTGTTTGGTCAGGGAAAGTCGGTCACGCACTTGTTGGTGTCATCGCACAAGAGCAACGATCAGATGTTCTCTAACGAAGAGATTTCTGCACTGCAAAGCTTGTTAACTCGTGTGCAAAGTACCATCGAAGCGGATAGACGCATTCGCCAAAGTCGTGCTCTGGCTAACTCCATTGCCCATGAGATGCGTAACCCGCTTGCTCAAGTGCAACTGCACTTCGAAGTACTAAAGCAGCACATCGACAACCAAGCGCCAGCAAAACAGATCCTACTTGATATCGAAAACGGCCAAGCTGCAACTCAACGCGGCCGACAGCTGATTGATATCATCTTGCGTGAGGTCAGTGATAGTTCACCTGAGCATGGTCCGGTGACAATGACCTCTATCCACAAAGTTGTCGATCAAGCAGTAAGCCACTATGGCTTTGAAAACGAGAAGATAATCGAACGTATTCGCTTACCACAACATGCTGATTTTGTTGTAAAGCTAAATGAAACCCTATTCAACTTCGTTATTTTCAACCTAATACGCAATGCGATTTATTACTTTGATTCGTATCCAGATAGCCAGATCGAAATCAGCACCAAAATAGACTCTTACGAGAACGTTTTAATATTCCGAGATACCGGCCCCGGCATAGATGAAGCGATTGCTCACAAGATCTTTGATGACTTCTTCTCTTACCAAAAAAGTGGTGGTAGCGGCTTAGGGCTAGGCTATTGCCAACGTGTAATGCGTTCATTTGGTGGCAGAGTTGAGTGCCATTCTAAACTTGGTGAGTTTACTGAGTTCCACCTGTACTTCCCTGTGGTACCGAATGCTCCCAAAGCAGATGCGCTTCGTACACCTTATTTCAATGATTGGAAACACAACCAAACGACTACTCAAGATAAAACCTGCGCTGATACCCAACCAACAAGTTCGCGAGAATCTGAGAGCCATTTAGCACCTACCGTGCTCATCGTTGATGACAAAGAGGTGCAACGCACACTTGTTCAGATGTATTTGAGCCGACTTGGCGTTAACAGTTTACAAGCCAAAAATGGCGAAAATGCTGTTGAGTTGTTCAGAACACACAAAGTTGATTTGATCTTAATGGACGTGCAAATGCCGATAATGAATGGTTTTGACGCAAGCCAAATCATCAAGGCACGCTCTCCTCAAACGCCAATCATTGCTTTGTCCGGCGAATCAGGACAACGTGAATTAGACATGATCAATCAGTTAATGGATGGTCGACTTGAAAAGCCAACGTCTTTGAATGCATTGCAGCACGTACTCGATAACTGGCTTGAGAAAGACTGGGCGTCAAATGCTTCCAAAGAAGCCGAAGGTGAAGAGTAGATGGCTAACAAGTAAATTAACGACTGAATAAAAACCCCCTCAAGAAAGGTTCTTGAGGGGGTTTTTATTTTGGGATATTTCAGCTATTCGAAGAGATACTAAAGCTCTTTAATCTCAATTTGACGCAACGTTTCCATATACTCTAAAGTTTCATCCACATCGACTGGCTCGTACAAACGTAATACGCCAGCCCAACCTTCAGACACTTCAAAATCATAAGCTGCACCGGTACCACAGTTGAATGTGACAGACACTGTGCCATCACCGTTATCACGCATGGATTCGCCAGAAGCATAGAAGTGCTCAGAGTCGATCCAACCATCCGCTCCATAAGTGGTTAGAGAGTAGTAACCACCGCGCCCCTCAAAGTCCAGATTTGGCGTTGGAATCGTCCACTCTTGGCAGGTCGTCTTACCTTGACCTGGCACGCGCTCTAGGTATTGCGCTGTATCGGCTGGTAGCCCTGCGTAACCAAATGCCGTCACGTATTTGAAGTGGTGGTCTTCTACGTCATCCAAAGTCGCACCAAATCCCTTTAACCCTTCAATAGGCGCGCCGTGTTTCATTACATTGTTGATCAGTTTTAAACGGTAATTTTCAACATCACTAGGGTTATAGCCTTTACCTTGATAAGGCTTATCTGAATTCGCTTTGATAGAAAGCAGACTTTGGCGACGTTTGGTATCTTCGATAGAATCTGCGATACGTGTTCTGGCTAGTACATGAACATGTGTACCTGTCGTCAAGTCACTAGCTGTTAGGTTAAGTGTTTCACCACGACGAACCACCTTATGCACCAGATGATTTTCGTCCATGATATGGATGATTTGGAAATAGTCGTTGTCTTCTGCGGGCACATGGAACGTTGCACCTTCTGATACATCAACAACCATCGTCGAGTAAACAACATCACGATTTGAACGAATCACAGTTTGTGTATCTTTTGAGACTGGTTCGGCGTGCAACCAATGGTTTACACCGACCTTATTTTGGAGACCAAGAAAGTTCCAATCTGACTCCGCTTCTGGGTAGTTATCCCAATTAACACCACCAACAGCAGTATGATCATAAACAGATGAACTGTTGTTATCCGCAGCTGTTGCGCCAAATGCAGTTAATGCTAATAGCGTCACTAACGTCGTTTTCTTCATAATGATTACTCATGTCTGTTTCGATGAGCTCAGTATGTAGACACTTCATGATATACTCCAATCGATTATATGAAATCAAGATATACAGTTTGGGTATATCTAAACGGCTTCTCAATTCTGGAGTGCAGTAATCATGATGAGTAACCGCTTTAAACGATTAGACCTTAATTTACTTAAGGTATTGAAAGTATTAATTGAGGTAAAAAATACTCGAAAGGCTTCAGAGCTTCTGTTTACAAGCCAACCCTCTATCAGTCGGTCACTACAAAAGCTACGTGAGTACTTTGACGATGAGTTGTTTATTCGCTCCCAACACGGCTTAGAACCCACTTCTAAATTGCTTGAAATTAAGCAGACCTTGTTACCGGTGTTGTTGCAGTTAGAACAAGTACTTGAACCAAAGTCTGAGTTTGATGTTGCTCAGTTTGATGGCACTGTGAACATCGCCATTAATGGCTTTATTGCTAACAGCATCTCGGCAAAGCTAACTCAGATATTGTTAGCGCAAGCTCCTAAGGTCAAAGTGAATATTGTGGATTGGGGCGCGAATACTCTGGATTTACTCACCTCTGGTGAGGTTGATTTAGGTGTCAATTATTACCCATTAGAATTATCCAAACAGGTATACCAGAAACGTATCGCAAGCGATGATTTTGTCTTGGTATGCCGCACTGGGCATCCACTTGCCAACACGCTTTTGCAAAGTGACCAGCAAGAAACCTTGCAATTAGCGAGCTTGGTGGTCAGTGATTGGAACGACAATATTGCGTTAGCACCGAACGTGTTAGCCGATGTTGGCATCAATACTGAGGTAAAAATACGTTCGACTTACTTACACAGCTTATTATCTATAGTGAAGCAGAGCGACGTATTATTCCCATGCTCAAAGCTACTGGCCAATTCGCTTTCAAATGAATTTTCTTTTGTGCAGTTTCCTCACATGCCCAACATGCCAAATGGCGATATTGGCATGACTATCGGGCGTAAACATCGCAATCAACCGAAGATGCGCTGGTTGGAATCGTGTATCGAAGAGGTGTTCAAAGAGTAGTTATATGTAGTTCTGAAAAGTAGAAACAAACAAGCATGACCCTTACTGGTGATTGGCCTCTGTCATCGCCGTTTCAATCAAATCCAGCAACCATTTATATTTAGCTGAGTGCTGGTTTTTCTTATGAAAATAAGCGAACACCTCCATCTCCTCGGTTCCCTCTTCCAATCCCTCAATTGCGATTGAGCGCAAGACACCTTTATGTTGTTCAATCACCGGAGGCATGCAAGGTGCGATAATGTTGGAGTACTTGATCGTTTCAATTAACCCAACGATGGAAGTCGTTCGCAGTGCCATGTTAATCGATTTACCTTGGCTTAAGACTTCCTCTTCCAATCGAGAATGTTTGTTTTGGTCGAAATAAGCAAGGTCAACATGAGCAAATGGGAACGACAACAAATCATCAATCGTCGCGATGGATTCCTCGAAAGGATGATCTTCTCTTACTGCCAATACAAACTTTAAGGTCACCAGAGGTACGGCAATGATCTCAGCAGGCAAATTCTTAGCTTCGAAGTGAATGACAAAATCAATCTCGTCACTCTTAAGTCTTTCTAATGAATTTTGGGAACTCGTGTGACTGATCAGTCTTGAAAGTGGACTTTCTACTGATAGCTGATGAAACAGAGCGGGAGTCAACCAAGGCAAGACATGAGGATTCGCCTCTATCTTAAAATCTTCACTGAGGTCCGCGGGAATAAACTGTTTTCCTTCTTCTATCGCCGTAACCAATCCATCTAATAGCGGGAAAACGCGTCGATACAGGTCGTCTGAATAAGGTGTTGGCAAAAACTGCTGATGAGACAGGACAAACAATTCTTCACCTAAGGATTCCTTAAGCTTCTTGATGCTTTGGCTAACCGCTGGTGTCGAGACAAACAACTTCTCAAGCTCTTCTCCTGATACACCACCACAAACACTTTCAATAAGTTCAGATCGACATTGTTAAGTTTCATGAGACACCATAAAGCATTGCTTAACGAATGGTTAAGTTTATATGAATTAACTTAACAAAGTCCACTTTGTATAGTTATCCCACCTTCACGAAGTACACGGATGTAGTGAGATAACTCTATGAGGCAGCTATGTTATTACAACGTTCGATCCTTTCTCTAACCCCTCTTTTGTTAGCTAGCGGTGCTATCGCTGAAGAAACAGAAGTTCAAGATATGTCCGACCCATTAGCGGTCTACACACAAGCAGGCTTCGGCTACACCGACAAGGGCTTAAACCTAAAAGTTGGGCAAACCTACGACACGGGCAGTGATACCACCATGGGCATGAATGTGCTCGAAATCAAAGGTATCGCTGGTGAGACGATTGGTTGGAGCGGTCGAGGTGCAGACGACAGTATTGATTCCTTCCGCTTTAGAAACTTCGGTGTAGATCTAACTAATGGCCGAGGATCGCAAGTTGATATGTCTTGGGATTTCGATAACAACCAAGGCAGCGCGTCTTACAGCTTTATTCAAGCTTTACCGCAAATGGGCATGTTTAACTTCTACCCGCTCGCGGGTGTCGGTATCGCTGCAGGTGAAGAGTTGGTTGAAGGCACTGGTGGCGCTCTCGATGCCGATCAACTTCGCGACCGCTACAACATGCACGGTACTTTCTACGTCGCAGGTATGTACGCCAAGATGCAACTTACCGATAAGGTTTGGTTGAACTACAACCCTATGTATTTAGGCACAATGTCAGGGTCATCAACGTTCAAAGATTTTGGCTTTGAGGGCAATGATTCTGTACTCGCACATGAATTTGCAGCGAGCTATCAAATCAATCCAAGAGCCAACGTTCGTTATTTCGCAAACTGGACAGAAAACACAAGTATCGAAGACGGCGATCACCGTATCGAATTTAACTACCAATTTTAAGTAGTGATTTCGGCTTTAACGAGCTGGTTTCGCTTGAACGAATAAGTTTAAGTTTTGAGGACACATTATGAACATGATATCTAAAGCCCTTGCCAGTACTTTCACACATCCACTGCGATCAACAGCGATGCTCGTTTCTATAACAGCCTTGTTTTCAGCAACGGCGATTGCTGGAAACGATAACCCAACAGAAACCCTTCAAACACGTGCGGGAGACTTCACCTTCGAAACCGACTTTCTTCATGGTATTCCAACACAAGAAAGCTCAGCAAAACTGTTCGAACTAATGGACTATCAACGCGCGTCACAAGCTTACATTTGGTCAGTGCCTTTGGTGTCAAACTACGCATGGAAACAAGCCTATGCAGACATGGGGGCAGAAGATGGTCAAATTACTTATGTTGAGTCTCATGAATCTAAGCTAGGCGGCTTAACTTACAACACCTCTACGCCTTACGCGATTACTTGGTTTAACGTAGAAAAAGAGCCCGTTGTTATAGAAATCCCCACAGATGAACTGCGCGGCGCAGTACACACCATGTGGCAGATCGGAATTTCTCAGATGACCGAGCCGGGCGTCTACGTGGTAAAAGCCAAAGGGTCTGAGACACCGAGTAATCTGCCAAAAGGCGCTCAGGTTTTTGAGTCAGACACCAACTATGTTTTCTTCGGCGTTCGCTTAATGGCAGAGTCAGACCAGCAACGTATGAAAGACTTAGAGGCCCTGAAAATTACCAACCTCAACGGAAAGCCACTGAGTGATAACGGCGTAAACTTCCCTGAGCGTGGTGAAGATGCCAAACACCCAAGAGGCATGGCATTTTGGAATACGTTGAATGAAGCCATTCAAGCTGAGCCAGTAGCAGAGCGTGATCGCATGATGCACGACATGCTACGTCCCTTGGGTATTGAGAAAGGTAAGACGTTTGAACCATCAGGTCAGCAGCGTGAGATTTTAGAACAAGCTGTAGTGATGGGGGAAGCTATGGTTAAGAATATCGACTTCAACAAAACAGAACGCTTGCCACACGCAGCTTACGGTAAGGAAGGCAACTTTTGGGAAGTAGCGACGGCTTCAACACCAAACCAAGATCGTTACTACGGTATGGATCTCGATGGACGCGCAGCATGGTTCTACGAAGCTGTAACTAACGACGTAGCAATGCACGGTTTTGAGAATGGCGGTTGGGGCCAGATCTATCTAGACAACTACCGCGATGACAGTGGTAAGGGGCTTAATGGCAGCAACCACTACACTCTGACTCTGGATGGTGATGTAAACTTCGCGGATCTGTTCTGGACAATCACTATTTATAACGTTGAGAACCGCGCCATTATCGACAACGACATTGAGCGTGCAGATGTAGGTTCAAACATCGAGGGAACGGTCAAAGACGCACAAGGCAATTACACCTTCCACTTCTCGCCAACTAAGCCAGCAGGTCTGAATGAAGCTAACTGGGTGCAAACACGAGAAGACGAAAACTGGTTTGTTTACTTCCGTGCATACTCACCAAGTAAAGCATTTGTAGCGCAGCAGCCAGAAACCTTATTGCCTAACTTCAAGCGTGTGGATTAATCGCCTATAAGAAAATTTCATCAGGAACAATTATCAAGTTAGATGAAGTAATAAAAACAAGAAGAGGAGCCTAGTTGCTCCTCCTCTTGTTAGCTCCTTTATATTTTTAGCCTTTACATGTACAGAGAGACAAGCTCATCAAAAGTTTTCCGATTCTTACAACAATCCCATGATTTAAATAGAGAAAAGAGGTATACATAATGATGTATTATCTAAATTACTGAAATTATCATGACGCTCAAAGAGATCCTTAAAATTCCCAATGTCCGCTACTTCTTGATGTTTAGAAGCAGCTACTTTGCGCGTTTTTATTACCCAGTATTCACTCTACTCTACTTAGATTACGGGCTAACCCTTTCTCAATTCGCGATGCTCAATGTAGTTTGGGCGGCCACCATTGTGCTTGCTGAAGTACCGTCGGGTGCATTCGCTGATACCTTAGGCCGCAAGAAACTAGTGGTGCTGTCTTCGATCGTGATGTTTGTTGAGATCGCGATGATCGCGCTAGTGCCAACCGGAAACCCTGACTTGGTGTTCATAGTCTTTCTGATTAACCGGATTCTCAGTGGCTTAGCGATGGCACTGGCCAGCGGCGCCGACGAGGCATTGGCTTACGACACCTTAAAAGAGCAAGGCAATGAAGAGTTATGGCCTCGAGTGCTGCAAATCCAGCTTCGTGTCGCCTCAACAATCGGGATCTTTGTCACGCTGATTGGTGCGGCGATGTACGATGTGAACTTTATGACGAACATCTTTCATTTCCTTGGACTAGCCGAGCCAGAAAGCACTAAAGACCTGATGCGTATTCCCGTATTTGCCACCCTATTTGTTGCGATGCTCGCTATCTATGCAGCGATTAATATGCGCGAAGAGAAAAAGGTGATGCCAAGCGACCAAACTAAATTAGCAACCACCATCACAAGTCTTAAATTAACGATCGATGCGGGTAAATGGGTATTTGCTACGCCTTACGTGCTGTTCATCTTGCTCTACTACAGCCTATTCGAACACACCTCACGCATGTTCCTCACCATGAACAGCCAATACTATCTGGCCATTGATATTCCTATTATCTACTTCGGTTTTATTGGCACGGGTATAAGCTTACTTAAGATCATCTTAGCTGGGCAAAGCCGAAGATTAGCAGAGAGCATTGAGCCTAAAACCTTCATCGTGGTTATGGGATTGGCGAGCACGGCGACTTATTACTGGATCAGTTTAGGTTGGTCGATCTACGGAGTCATTCCGGCATTGGTGTTAATCTTTATCATCATGACGATGAATATTTTCATCAGCTACCACCTGAATAAAAAGACCGAATCGCACAACAGAGCCACGGTCCTCAGCTTTAAAGGGCTGATGTTTAACCTCGGATACGGCCTGATCGGTATCTTGTACGCTTACTACTATAAGTTGGTGTCTCAGGGCTACACCGAACAAGAAATAGAACAAAACCTTGCCTTCTTGGCCTCACTATCTTCGTTTTTCTATTACTTCACCTTACTGTTCGTTTCGATCAGCGCGCTGTTCTACTTCAAGAACAAGAAACAGCCGATCTTCTGAAGAGCGATCTAATACTGAATTGAGAATAAAGGCGAGCCTCTGGCTATAATCAGACCATGTCGCTTCTTATCATGTGATTTTTTGTTAGTATCATCATCAAATTACATCACACATGGAAGCGTCATGTCTTTTAGTTGGATCGCCTTTACTCTTCTCGCAGCCTTTAGCCAATCTTGGCGCAATGCCTTTCAAAGCAAACTCAGTGGCACCATGAGCGTGGCTGGCGTGACGTTGGCGCGTTTTATTTGGGCTGGCCCAATAGCCCTTATTTACCTCTACACCCTCTATCAATGGCAGCCTGTAGCTATCCCCGACTTTTCGGGTGAATTTGTTTTCTATATTGTTGCTGCCGCCATTATGCAGATCCTCGCGACCGGCTTAATGGTGATGCTGTTCAAGCTAGAAAACTATGCGATAGGCGCTGGGTTAGCCAAGTGTGAAGCTCCTGTTTCTGCGGTGCTCTCCGTGTTGTTTTTTGGCACCGCATTAACAGTGACAGGTTGGGTCGGCGTACTTATTGGTACTTTAGGCGTGCTAATCATGAGTAGCGCTTCTGGCTGGCGAAGCTTGTCCCCGAAAGTGTTCTTGTTAGGTATGGCGTGTAGCACCGCCTTTGCTTTAACGTCTCTTTGGGTACGTGAAGCTAGCTTGAGCATTGGCTTACCCTTCCCTCACAGCGCAGCGTGGGTGCTGTTCCTAGTTATTTCCCTTCAAACAGTGATTATCTGTACGTACCTCTTTTTCAGAGAACGCGACACGTTACACCAGATATTCAAGAAGTCGAGATTGGTGGTGATGACAAGCTTAGCCAGTGTGATTGGTTCTCTTGGCTGGTTTAGTGCGATGTCACTTCAAGCCGTGCCTTATGTGAAAACGTTGGGACAAGTTGAGGTGGTCTTTATGGTGTTGATATCTTACTTCTGGTTGGGGCAAAGCATCGCGCGCAAAGACATTGTTGCGCTCATCTTACTCTCGATCGCAGCAGTATTAGTGATGTGGCAATGAGTAAGTTTCTCAATGCTTGGGCGTTGGCAAATACTACCCGAACAGAACATTCATCCACAGTATAAATCTTACCGTGGCATAAAATGATAAGAACGACCGCCACATAATTTTTATAGTGCTCGTATCAGCTATTAATCATAACCCAATAGGATACAGCCCAATGAAAACGCTCGCTCAAATCGCACTAGCAACGATCTTTTTTACAACCTCAATGATGGTATTCGCTGAACCCGCGACGATAAACCAATCCCAATCAAAAACGGCAACCACAACTGTGAAACATGAAGCAATGACTGTAACGTTAACTGATAAACATTTTACGTCTGCAGAAGAAACTGAAGCCACTGCCTCACAGACTTTAACGCAAAGCCAAAAAACAGACTCAGCGCCACAGCCAACAATATAATGGCTGTATCAAAATAGTGGCGGGGCAAACTAACGTATAAAGACCTGTCATCATCAGGCAGTGACGAGCTCGTTAATATGGCTAGGACAAATTGAAGTCATATTGCGACCGTTTGTTTTCGCTTGATACAACGCTTTGTCGGCTCGACTAATAAACCCATCCCAATTCTCATGTGGGTGAAGCTGAGCGACACCGAAACTCGACGTCAGAAACATCTCTTTTCCTTGCACGGCTGAGATCTCTGAAATAGACAATCGCAACTTACAAGCAATAGCCTGTGCTTGTAGGAAATTGACATTGGGTAATAAAATCATTATCTCGTCTCCGCCAAAACGGAACGCGCTGGCTGTTGGCGATGTTTTTATCGCACTTTGAACCATTTCAGCAAAAGACTTGATCACGAGATCACCCACAATGTGTCCGTGTTGATCATTGATCGACTTAAAATTATCAATATCCATCATAATGGCACTGACAGGCGCAGTACCCGCCTGCTTCATGATGACTGGAACCATTTCATCTAATGCTCTGCGGTTTCCAAGTGCCGTTAAAGGATCACTGTAAGACAGGTCATGAATAGACCTAAGTAACCTTGCATTAATCAACCAGAGCATCGTGAAGCTCATCGATACGATAAGAACAATACTGACTAAAAAGGCAAGTTGATGAATAAGTGCGGCCGCCATGAAATCCTCCAGCTCAGCTGAAAATAACGTCACCGTTACTCGGAAAACCATAAACCCGCCATATATCAAAAATGACAAGGCCATCATCCGAGTTGCTAAGGTTAAGTCATCGCGTTGACCCTTCAATACCGCAAAGGCAGTACAAACAGTCACAAAGGCCAAATAGAAACTAATGAGGATGATTCGAGCCTTGATGGAAGGTTCGTAGTACGTAAAATAAATAAAACATGGCAAAAGAGCCAACATCATCAGACTACTTAGGTAGGTGCATTTTAGGGAATATTCTCGAAACAGGCATAAGCTATACAAAGCGAGATGAAAGCCAAGCGCAATGACCATGTTGGCGCCAATAACAGTGATCCAATCAGGGAGTTCCCCTCTTAGGCTCAACATCAACGGCCCACTTCCGATAACAAATATTGAAATGGAAAAAATTGAAAGCCCTTTAATGGACTGTTGGGTAAATTGGAACAGCAACAAGCCAATGCAGTAAATGAAAGAGAACAAAATAATAATAAAATTAAGTGTTCTCATATCCAGCGAAAAACCATCCATGATTTACTCTCTTCCCTAAGCCAATTAAATTATAACATGGTCAATAGTTATCGAAATCATAAATTTATTCACTATATGAATCATTGCACTTTGTAAAATAGGGGATGTGTCACATATGGGGAGATCGGTATCGCATGAGTCCATGATATGGATAGGTATGTAAAACTCGCCCCATATGGCTTTATAACATCACTGAATCTACACGCTTCTTCACTCGTTACTTGGTTGAATGACGACTGTCTGGCATTATGCGCTCAAGAAATCTGTAGTTATTACGCGGTACAGAATGAATGAAGGTAGTCAGTGGTAGAAAACAGCCAACAATTAAGTAGCCAATACGACGAACATGGTTACTTTGTTATCAGAAATTATTTCAATGAAGCTCAAATTGCATCGCTAAGAAAAGTCGTGCTGAAATTCCATGAATCATGGAAAGCAGACAACGAAGAATTCTATCAAGAAGAAGCATTTAACTCGTCTTTGATTACGGGAAGTGAGTATTTGCCAACCGAAGATAGACGCGTACTTTTCAACTTCATCAGCTCAAAAAAAGTCATGGAAGTGGTCGATGCGGTGATTCCGAACAAACCGGCATTCATGAATACACAGCTGTTCTTCAACCCAGTAAACCCGCAGCAAAAAGACTTCTGGCATCGTGACTGTCAATACGACTACGACATTGATGACCAGATGAAAGTCATCATGGAAACCCAGGTATTGCATCTGCGAGTGCCCCTTTTTGATGAGCCAGGTATGGAGCTTATCCCCGGAACACATAAGCGCTGGGACAACGAAGAAGAGTACAATGTTCGCCAAGAAGAAAACGGCAAAGTGAGCAGCGATGACATATCTGGCGGTAAGCAAATACCATTAGCAGCCGGGGACTTATTGGTGTTTTCAGCGGATATGATCCACCGAGGCCGTTATGGCTTGGATCGTTTAGCTTTGGATATTTTGATCTTCGATTCGGCGGCAGACTATGTCGACTACGTTGATGACGACTGTTTACCAACACCAGCTATGTTGAGCAATATTAGCGACCCAAGATTGTTTATGAACACGCTACACTTAAAATCAATGCAGTACTCATAATCCATAAAGGTACCCGAACTATGACTGACACTAAGCAAAATACCCGAATTAGCCAGTTCCGTTTCGGTCAGCCAAAAGAATCTCTCAAGTTAGAACATGTCGCTTTAGGGGCACTAGACAAAGATAAAGTTCGAGTACAAATTGAAGCCACTAACATTAATCCTAGTGATCTGTTGTCGATTTATGGTGTGGGCCAATACAAACATAGCCACCAGCCGCCGAGAGTACCGGGATTTGAAGCGGTAGGAAGGGTTGTAGAGTCCTGCAATGCTGAGTTTGCAATGGATCAGCGAGTGCTTGTGGCAACCAGTGGAACATGGCAGAACTACGTCGATGTATCACCAGATGACCTGTTCCAAATTCCTCAGCATCTAGATAATGGCTACGCCTGTCAGTTGTACATTAATGCGCTAACCGCATGGGTATTGACGACAGAAGTAGCGAAGCTAACCCAAGAAGATGTGTTGATCATCAACGCAGGCAGCTCTGCCATCGGTAAGATCTTTTCCCAGTTATCAGCATCACTCGGCTTCAAAATCATTGTCGTTACATCACAGCCGACACAATACCCAACCACTTCCAGTTGGGTGTTAGATGCGAACGCTGATCTAGTTTCTCAAATCAAGGAGTTAGGCTTGCCTATGCCAACCGTTGCCTTTGATGCGATTGGCGGTTCACCCGGAACCGATCTTATTCACACCCTTGGCAACAATGGGCGCTTTATCAACTATGGGACGCTGTCGCTGGATTTTTACGAACCACGCTTCTTTGAATACGCGAAAAGCCAACACATCGATTTCAGCACCTTCTTCTTACGTTATTGGGAAGAAGCGGAAGGTAAAGATGTTCGCCGTGAAAAGTTCACGACCATGCTAGATCACTTCATCACAAACGACATTCAGCTCGACGTCGACCGCTATCTGCCATTCGATGAAGTGCAAACCGCGATTGATCTCATTGAATCGAAAACCACACGCTTGAACGGCAAGATCATATTACAGCCACAGTAAGTGAAAGTTGGACGATATACCTTTTTTACCTCAACAGGCAAGACGTTCAACAGCTTACAAACGTGCTTATTAATACACCAACGCATAGAAAATTTGATCAAAGAATTCGGAGTATTAAAAGATAGCGAAGAGTTGTAGTGAGTTTCATCGTAACTTAAGTGGTTACGAGATGGTCATGAATCACATTTATTTGAAACATCAGTAAGTTACATCACTATAAATATGACACTGATCACCCATAAGGTAATCTCGATTCTATATGGTAGCGTCATACTTAAAACCACGATGTGAACATACTTATGAAAAGACACATACTATCAAGCGCCATCCTACTCTCTCTAGCCTTTCCCACCTTTGCAGCTGATGGCGACATACACGATGTCACGATACTGGGTACTTCAGATATCCACGGTCATTTTATGGCGTGGGATTACGCGGCAGATAAACTCAACACTCGTGGTAGCTTGAGCCAAATCGCGACCAAGGTTGGTGAGATCCGCAAAGAGCAATCTAACATTATCCTTGTCGACGCTGGCGACACCATCCAAGGCAACTTCGTAGAAACCTTCAAAGACGAGCCCGTTGATCCAATGATGCTTGGCTTTAATCACATGAAATACGATGTATGGGTTTTAGGTAACCACGAATTCGACTTTGGCCTTAAAACGCTCAACAGAGCCGTTACCCAATTTAAAGGGCAGTCTCTCGGCGGCAACATCAAGAACAAAAACGGAAATCCATTCTTACCGGGTTACACCATTCTAGAACGCGGTGGCATTAAGATCGGCGTGATCGGAATGGATACCCCAATGACGGAGGTCTTTGCGCAAGGTACAAACCGTTTAGAAGGCGTCACTTTCACTAATCCAACCTTGGAAGTGAAGAAAATCGTCAAAGAGATTGATGATAAAGTGGATGCTATCGTATTGGTTGCCCATATGGGGATTGAGAACGAGAATGACATTGCCGACACCGGTGTCACCGACATTGCCAATGCAAACCCAGAGCTTGATGCCATCGTCGCTGGTCACATGCACACTCGCATCGATAAGGCCGTTGTGAATGGCGTTATCATTACTGAGCCCGACAAATATGGCCGAGCCCTATCTCGTATCGATCTTCAATTTGAAGAGCGCGATGGCACATTCACTCTCGTCAACAAAGACAGCTTCACTTATAAAATCAAAGGTATCGATTCTGATGAGAATATGGACGAGCTATACCAGCCTTATCATAAACAACTCCGAGAAATGGCGAATCGACCTGTCGCTCAGCTTACCGGCGTTGATTTAGTCCCTGAAAACGAAATCCGCGGTATCCCTCAAGTCCATGTTCAAGACACAGGCATCAGTGCGCTATACCAAGAAGCGAGCTTCTTCTATGCACCTAAAGCCAATGTCATCGCACTTCAAATAGACAATGACAATGCAGAGCTCGATGTTGGCCCAATCAAAGCCAAAGACATCGCGTACAACTACCAATATGCTGGTGGCGAAATCACTGTCTACCAGATGACAGGCAAAGAGTTAAGAACCTACATGGAATGGTCTGCGGGCTACTTCAACTCAGTACAACCCGGCGATGTGACCTACAGCTTTAACCCTGAACGTAGAGCTTCAAAATATTCGACCAATGACTTCTTCGCGGGCGTAACTTATACCATCGACCTCACTCAGCCTGCAGGTACACGCATCACCAACCTCGCGTTTGCTGATGGCACACCGGTAAAAGATGAAACAGAAATCCGCATTGGTATGAATAGCTATCGAATGGGTCATCTAACCAAGCAAGGCGGCGTGCTAGAGGGTGAATCGTTCCCTGTACTCTTTGATACTGAAGCCGAGTATGGAGAAGAAGCAGGCACAATCCGTAATATGACCATCAAGTATCTTAAAGAAGAAAAGAACGGTCAGTATGAAGGAAAGCCTCAGCAGCGTTGGGCACTTTCTGGTTTAGAGAGCCGTTACAATGAACAGCGTGAAATCGTAAAATCATTGATTAATGATGAAACCATATCAATCCCAACCAGTGACGATGGCCGCTACACAAACATCGCTTCTATTAACGTGAAAGAACTGATGTTCACATCTGACGAAGCCAAACAAGCAGCCATAACCACACGCGAAAAGAAACTGGCGCAAGCAACTGAGCAAGAGAGTAAGCAGATCAAACGCGAAATCACTCTGATCAAAGCGCTCAATTAAGCTCTGACCTCAAACCAATAACGACTTAACGACGCTTAGAGCGTGGTTAAGTCGTTGTCGTTTCCATCTTCCAACATTACATCTGTACTGAGTAAAGCGGTTGATATTGGATGAATGAGCTGCAAAGGCTAACTCGTAGTTGGACAGAACCAAGTTTGAAATTGCACTCCCCCCAGTAGAATCAGATTAGGTAAAGTATGAAAGTTTAATTCTACAGGTACATGAACAATCAGATACTGTTGATAATTGATATGGCTTAAGGTGTTATTGATGAAAGTGTAAATATCACTGAGTGTGTTTTAACCGATGTGATAATTTCATATAATGGAGAATTGTTTAAGGTGATTATAGAGATTATTTGCTAGTGAAACTTTCCAACATATCAATCAAAACAGCTTCGTTAATGATAGCCATTGTTTTAATATTGGCGTTGTTACCATACTCATACAAGTTTATCAAATTTGGACTGTCTGGCGATACTCAAGATTGGGCCAACTTTGGTACTTATTTAGGTGGGGTTGTCGGGCCGTTTCTTGCATTTTTCACTATCATATTAATAATCCAGCAGATAAATATCTCTCGGGAATCAACAAATGAGCAAATTAGATTTTTGCAACAAACTAGAGATATTGATAATACAACTCAATCACTAAATCATATGTCTGATCTTGCATTTGAAATAATGACAGACATTAAGCCTGTTCCAGATGTTAATGTAGGATTTCGCCTGAATGACGACATACAATCTTGGGTTCATGATTTTGACAATAAAATAATCAAACTTAAACACCGAAATAATGTAGAACGGTTGTTCCTTGGTCTAATCGAATGATTTACCTAAAAGAAATGCTAAATGAAGAAAGTGAGAGTGATTTGATAATCACTCTTAGAGAGCATCCTTATAATAGTGATTACAAGACATTGTCATCAATAATTGAACATATGGTTCTACATTGCTATAAATTGATTGAACATGATGTTTCACTATCTATGACAGTCAGGACAAAGCTATCCTTGTTCTTGGAAATAGTAAAACTGTTACACAAATCAAAATATATAAACGATGACACCATTACTGATTTCTATGTTCTTCAATCAATATTTAAGCCATTTTCACGGACTGATGCTGTAGAGCTTGATGATAATTTCTCCCAAGAAATAAATGCTACTCAATTATTTGAAAGAGAAATATGCAAATCAAAAATTGAATGTATTTATATGATTATGGAAGAGAGGGAGATGAGTTATTTAGTTAAATGTAATGGAATAATAGTTATTAGAGAGTCTGGAGTTTGGAGAAAGCTTGTTGATGGGGAAGAATTCAAAAAAAGTAGCCTTATACGATGGTCTGGAAGTAGAGGCAGTAGTATCTATAAATCACAATAGTCAAAGTTATTCATAGAAACTAGTTAATATTATAAGCTAATTTACATTAATATAGTTACAGCCATATCATTAGCCAACGTATCACGAGTTGACATTAACAGCTTGTAAATGAGTAATAACGTTAACTAGCTTTGGGACAAAACAAGCTAGGAAACAGCACCAACCCACTCCGCTTTCATAAATAAAACGTTTAATAAGTTGAGCTACGATTTATTGCACTTAAACGAGATCACGAACCATCTAACGATAAATCCAAAAGCCTCCATAGTGACTCTAAGCTCCCACCACCAACTGTATTCTCCCTCTCACTGATCTATTTCCCTCTTTTTGAAGTACAAGTTATTAATAATTCGATATAAATCGCTCTATTGTTTGAAATTGTTGTCTACAGTTTTATAGAGCTTGCCGTTTTGGTAATTGCCACAAGTAACGACACCTTTTGATGGTAATTTTTGGTTATAAGGAAAGGAAATGGAAAGCCCAATTGTCACACTCACACATGCCAGCAAAAGCTTTGTTGATGGTAAAGATATCCATCACGTGTTGGACAATGTCGACTTCGCTTTGGCGACAAGGGCAAGCGTGGCTTTAACAGGGGCGAGTGGCAGTGGGAAGAGTACTCTGCTGAACATCATTGCGGGCTTTGAACCTCTATCTGGTGGCGAGTTGTGGCTCGATGGCGAAAATACATTAAATTGGAAAGATCCACAGTGGAGCCGATTCCGCCATCAAAAATTAGGCGTTATCTTTCAACAGTTCAACTTGTTAACCCCACTCAACGTAAAACAAAACATCGCCTTCCCTCTTCATTTAAATCAACAGAAATGGAGCGACTGGTGCGACTATTTAGTTGATGCATTGGGTATCAGCGAGCTACTCGAAAGACATGTATCCGCACTCTCTGGCGGTCAGCAACAACGAGTCGCAATAGCGCGTGCACTAGCACACAAACCCAAACTACTGCTTGCCGACGAACCCACAGGCAACCTCGACCACAAAGCAGGTATTGAGGTAATGAAGCTGCTCAGTGAAATTACCACGCAAGGCAACACTGCCGTGCTTTTGGTTACGCACAGCCCAGAATGCGCCAGCTTTATGCAGACAAAATTGGTGTTAGATGATGGTTGTTTAAAGAACGCGGATCTAACCCTAAGAGCAGCAGCGTTGTGAGTAATCCAATGAAGCAAACTGGCTTCGTTCAGAACCAGCTCACCCATACCAAACTGACTCTGAATCTATTCGCAGCGCACTATCGTCAATCACCACTACAAGCCGCAGCGATTCTGATCGGCATTGTGTTAGCGGTCACCTTGTTTGTCGCAGTGCAAGCCATCAACCTCAATGCCAAGCGCAGTTATGCAGAATCGACCGAGCAACTTAGCGCTCAAGCGCACAACCTTATCATTCCACCAGCAGGGCAAAACTATTTGCCGGAATCGCTCTACTTCAACTTAAGACAAAGTGGATTAAGCGCAGCGCTACCCGTTATAGAAGGGCGAGTAAGAGACGAACAAGGTCGACGTTGGTCAGTTCAAGGCAGTGAGTTGATCGCCGCCCT
This sequence comes from Vibrio sp. BS-M-Sm-2, assembly GCF_041504345.1. Taxonomy (NCBI): domain Bacteria; kingdom Pseudomonadati; phylum Pseudomonadota; class Gammaproteobacteria; order Vibrionales; family Vibrionaceae; genus Vibrio; species Vibrio sp. BS-M-Sm-2. The sequence goes on along the minus strand of NZ_CP167895.1, from coordinate 888,994 downwards.
CACTTCAAGAACTCGTCACTCTCGCGTCGACGATAAAAGCAATACTCAAACCAAAGAGCCAAACATTTCCCTGTTCGACAATGCCTTACCTTTGCCGCAACTCTTAGCGGGTGAGCCCATTGTGATGATGAGTCAATCTCAGCACCAGAGTTTGGACGAAGTGGACACGCTCACTTTGGATGAAGTACTCACCAAGGTTGTGGTACTGCCAGATGAATGGCAACTGGGTAGCCGAATGTTGATGGACATTGGATTCGCTCAGCAATTGCTTAACAAGCAAGGGCAACTGAGCTATATCGCTATTTTTGACACTAAGAGCGACACTAATAGTAATACTCAGGATAAATGGCAGAGCCTCATAGGTGAGCAAGGGCAATGGATTTCCAACAACCAAAGCACGGATCTCGGTTCAATTACCGATAGCTTTCACCTTAACCTCACCGCCATGAGTTTGTTGGCGTTTTTGGTTGGCCTATTCATCGCTTACAACGCTGTGAAGTACAGTTTGCTGAAACGTAATCGGCTGTTGGTGCAAATTCAACAAGCCGGCATTGCGCCAAGCATCGTGTTTTCAGCTCTGTTAGTCGAGCTGACTGTTTTAGTCACACTGGGCGCGTCGCTTGGTTTCATTCTCGGCATTCAACTCAGCCATTGGCTACATCCCACCGTCGCGATAACGCTTGAGCAACTTTATGGTGCAACACTGCTTCCCGGTACATGGCAGTGGCAATGGTTAGTGCAGGCACTGCTACTCACGCTGGCCGCAACGCTTGTCGCGTGTTGGCAACACTTTAAACAGCGGGTGCGACAACCCCTCTCTTCCCATGGCGGTTTCTATCAAGCGCCAGAAGCGTCTAACGAAAATCAGCTGTTTGTTATCGGGTCAGTATTAACCATTGTCGCGTTAGCAGGGTTATGGCTGAGCGAACACCACAGCTTCACCATGGCATGGCTCGGTGTGTTAGTGGTGTCGATTCCCTTGTATCTCCCCAAAACGCTCAGCGTGCTAGCGAATTGGAGCGAAAAACGCACCCAATCGGGCTTAATACAATATCTGTTTGCTGAACTGCGTGAGCTGATCTCCCCTCTTTCCCTTGCCATGATGGCGCTGCTTCTTGCTGTTACCGCCAATATGGGAATGAATACCTTAGTTGGCAGTTTTGAGTCCACTCTAAAGCAATGGCTTGAACAGCGATTGCATGCCGACATTTACGTTAGCCCGGCCCAAGGTGAAATTGCCAATGTTGAACGTGCCTTAGCCCAGTTTGATAACGTTGAAACCGTCTATAAGCAATACTACGTCGATGATAACTTACAGGGCTTACCGATTTTGCTCGGCACCAAAGACAAAGACACACTTGAGCAAACCATGGTGTTCCAATCCCACGTTGATGATTTCTGGACGCGCTTTTACCAAGGTGAATTCGTGGCGATCAGCGAACCTACAGCGGTGAAGCTCGGCTTGTCCCTTGGAAGCCAACTAAAGCTCGACGCGATCCAAGACAAAACACTCATCGTCGGGGCGATTTTCCACGATTACGGCTCACCGAATGGCGAAGTGTTGCTTGCACCTGATTTATGGCTTGAAAGCGGCTTTACTGACCTACCCACCAGCTTGGGAATCAAAGTCTCTGGCGACCCACAAGTGATGCACGAACAACTACGCCAACAACTCAATTTGCACCCTAGCCAGCTTTACGATCAAGCGCAGATCAAATCGATCGCTTTAGATATATTCTCACAAACCTTTGCCATCACTCGGGCGCTTAATGGCGTCACCTTAATGGTGGCGGTGATTGGGTTGTTCTGCGCCTGTTTCATGTTGCTCGATGCGCGCAAAGCCTCTATTGCAAGGTTGTATGCGCTCGGTGTTAGTCAGAGAAAATTGATGGTGATGGTAGTCACGCAAATCGTTGTTCTGGTCACCTTCACTCTGGTTATCGCCTTACCACTCGGCGCTATGGTCGGTTATGTGTTAACGGACATCGTTACCCTGCGCGCCTTTGGTTGGAGTTTAAATTATGTATGGAATTGGAGTGACGCAGCCAGCATCGCAACCATCACCATTTTAGTGGCTGTGATTGCGACCTTGATTCCACTGTGGCGTTTGGTCAGTAAACCCGTGGTATCCAGTTTGCAGAGTGAGGTGTTGTGATGAATCGATCAATGAGAGTTTTCGTTCTCACACTTGGCATCTTGCTCCTTTTAGGGTGTGAGGAGTCCACTCAACCATCAGCTCAAAATATGGGTTCGATACTTGGCGCAGAAACACAAACCGACGATAAAACACAAAAAGAGGCTGAGCAATTCACGCCGGTAGTAAAAGGTATCGACATCACCTTCCCTGCCGACCATCAAGCACACCCAGATTTTCGTCATGAATGGTGGTATTTAACCGCAAACTTAATTGATGAAGACGGCAATGCGTTAGGCCTGCAGTGGACACAGTTCCGCTTCGCGGCTGCACCACAGGAAAGTGGCAATGGCACTAAGGAAACTACGTGGCAAAGTCAGCAAATCTACATGGCACACAGCGCCGTCACCACAAAAGACAAACACTACGCCGATGAGAAGTGGTCACGCGACCAAGCTGAACTCGCAGGTGTAAGCGCTTCACCATTTCGGGTCTATCTCGATGACTGGCAATGGACATCGTCAAGCGATGATCTGTTCCCCGCAACCTTGAACGCTAATTCCGGTCAGTTTGGCTACTCGCTTAAGTTAACCAACAACGCCCCTTATCAAAAGCAAGGCGAACAAGGCTACAGCACCAAAAGTAGCGATGGCAAAGTAGCTTCCTATTACTACAGCCAACCATTCATTAATGTATCGGGCGAGGTAATCATCGATGGAGTCACGCATCAAGTTTCTGGCAAAGGTTGGATAGACAGAGAATGGAGCTCGCAGTTTTTACTCGACTCGCAACAAGGCTGGGATTGGTTTGCGCTAAGGCTAGGTGATGAAACCAGTTTGGTGGTATTTCAACTTCGAAACTCAACAACAGGCGAAGCCAGTTATGCTCACGCAAGATTGATGCAGCAAGATGGTTCTGGCATCGCGATTTCACAGCAAGACATCACCCTAATCGCCACCAAACAGACTGAAATCGATGGGCGTGACTACCCAACAGAGTGGCAAATTTCGATTCCAACTCAACAAATCGAACTGACCGTCTCAGCACTCAATCCAAATGCCAAAATGCCACTGTCAGTTCCCTATTGGGAAGGGCCTATCTCAATTGAAGGAACACACTCCGGTTCTGGTTATATGGAGCTTACGGGGTATTAATTGAAAAATACTACCTAACACATATTGAGTCATTAAGAGAGCGAGGGCTGAATTGAACTACCACCACTGAAGACTTAAATAGATTCTAGTAAAACCATTGGCACAATAAACTGTCCCAACACGTTCAGAGCTAATCATTTGGGCTCATTAACAATAAGATTAAATGCAGGAACAGCAATATACGGACTTTGTAAATGGCTGGGTGACTCTCCAATATCACCTATAGCAACCTAGATACTATCAATTACACAATATCAAGGTCGTTCCGATAATCCTATTAGGGTGCAAATATGTTCCAAACCTCAAGTAACGGTGACATATGCAACTTTCTGTAAACCATACTTATATTTATGTTTAAGTCGGTTTGACACAGACTGACACACCTGCGGGAAAAATGAGTTTGCGTCATCCGCGTTCAACACTACAATGGAAGACTCTCAATAGTTAAGGGCTAACGATGAAAGAACTTCGCGATTTAGATTTAAACCTACTGAAACTATTGCAAGCGGTTGTAGAAACACGAAACACACATCAGGCCGCAGACAAATTGGGGATATCACAAACTAGCGTCAGTCGTGGTCTAGCTAAGCTGAGAGAAACGTTTGGTGATCAACTGTTTATTCGTAAAGCTCATGGTGTCGAGCCTTCTGAGCTAGCTGAAAAACTTGCAGAAGCCGCCGATGAAATGTTCACACCTCTACTAAAAGTCGTCGAGTCTTATCAAAATTTCGACCCTCTGCAATTTAAAGGTGAAGTGTCGATCGCAATGAACATCTTCATGCTTGAGCAATGGGGAGATGGTATTTTTAGTGCTCTAAGAGAAGCACTACCTGCTGCCAGTTTTAAATTAGTTTATTGGCAAGAACAAAGCTTAAATGAAATGCTTAATGGCCAAATAGATTACTTGCTCCTTTTTTCTCAGTTCCAATTGCCACAAGAGATTTATCAGCACCGTTTAAAAGAAATAAAACTCAGCCTCATTGCTCGTAAAGATCACCCAGTACTTAGTAAGAGTACCGCCCTAGAAGACATCCATCACCTTCCTATCACTCGGATACTCGCTGACGGGATTAACTCAAAACGCGCCCCGGTTGAAGACTTTTATTTAGCAAGAGGGTATAAAGCAAATATCGTTTTAACGACTCACAGTATTCGAGTTTTACTCAATAAATTAAAACATTCTGACGCCTTGTCTTTTGGTAGTACGTTAGTGACTGAGAATGAGCCCGAACTAAGTTGCTACCCTCTTCCGTCTATTCCAAAAGAGATGAGATCGATTCAAATTAACGGTGGATACCTGCAATCTAAACGTGGTTTTCCACTAAACCAACTGCTGCACCAAACAATACAAAATTTCTTCGATAAGGTGATTCAGCCTGAGAAGTAACTCTTTAACATCAAGTTACTTCATATTGGTCACTTATTTTGGAGCCTCTGGCAAACTAAAACTAATTGATATGCTTACTGAAGAATAAACCAATCTCTTTAAGCGCATCTTCCGATTCAGGCATGTCCGCAACAAGTCCATTCATATAGTCACCATGAGACTGACCATCATAAACATGAAGCTCAGTCTCAACATCAGCGCTGCGCAGTAATCGGTGCATTCGAACCGTGTCACTCAGTAATAAATCACGAGTTCCTGAAATAAAAACAGTGGGTGGAAAAGAATCTATATTTGCGTAAATAGGTGAAATTAGCGGGTTATCCAACGCCTCACCATCAGCATATAAATCAAATGTCGCTTGAATTAATCCTTCACGCTGACCTAATGAATCAAGTCCCTTTAATGTATGCCAAGTATCTGATGTTTCATTAAGATCAACCGCGGGTGTACCAACAAAAAGAGCTCCCGGAGCAGGCAAATTCATCTCTTGTATTTTCAGTGTCGTTGCTAACGTTAAATTACCGCCCGCAGATGTGCCAAAAATTGCACTCGACTCTGCTGTTTGGGTTTTCATTAACTCTTTCCAAACGGCAACGGCATCATCAATTGCAGCTGGAAATGGGTGTAATGGCGGTTGACGATAATCAACTGAAATCACTTTTGCACCAAGACCGTCAGCGACCCAGATAGCTTCTCGTAACGCAGATTCGCCACCACCAAATACAAATGCACCACCATGAATGTGTACTAACCACTTGTCTTTATATTCAGATGAGATCACTTTTGGTGTCACAAAAAAAGTGTCTACTCCTGCAAATTGTTTTGCTTCATACGTTACTTCAAAACGTTCCGCTACCGATTTAGCGAGTTCAACTCCGTGCGCATCAAACATGGACTGAAATTCAAGCCACGCCTCTGTACTTTCAGGGACAGGAATCTCTGGAATGCTGCCTCTACCTTCGATCATTTCAGCAAGCGTTGTCGATATCCCCACAGGCGTTGGAATTGTGCGCTCAGCCAAGTTGATATCAGCGATTGCCGTAGTACTTGAAAGACTAAGTACAAGCGCAGAGACAAGAGTAGTAGGCATTAAATTAGTCGGTATAAATTTGTGTAATGTTCTCATTGTGACTCCAAAGGCGACTTATGAACTGTGGTTTGCAGTTTATTTACGCCATTATTGAATTCAATGAACTTAAAATCGACGAATTAGAGAAATTCAGAATTGGGGCAACAATTGAAGCATTTATGAATTTCTCTAATTCATATTCAACCTCTCCCCACAACCATAGACTATGAGCAAATCACTACCTTATGGAGGATGTAGTGAACATTCGCGAATCAACAACGTTACTAGGACCTTACGATGTTGATATCAACGAGAAGCTCAAATGTATAAGATTTTAAAACAAGAGAAAACGCTGCTCCTCGGTATTTTGACTGTTATATTTTTCAAGACTTTAGGCGAAAACATACTGACCTCAAGTCTCTCAACCCTCTCTTATGTCATCACTACCTCTGTACTCTTTTATGTCGCCATGACCGCCATTTTCGCGGTGGTTCGCCACTCAGATTCCTTAGCAATCAAGTTGGGAGACCCGTTTGGCACACTCATTCTTACACTGTCAGTCATCTCATTAGAAGTGATCATGATCTCCTCTGTCATGTTGACCGGAGATCCGAACCCCGTTCTTGCCCGAGATACGATGTTCGCAGTGGTCATGGCGGTATTGAATGGTTTTGTCGGTATTACTTTATTAGTCGGTGGGATGAAGTATCACACTCAGTCGTATAATTTGGATGGTATTAAGGCGTATTTGGTTGCCATTATCCCTCTCGCAATGCTTTGTCTGATCTTGCCAAATTTTACCAGCAGCAGTGATAACGGAAACATGTCATTCAGCTTGATGGGCACACTGGTTCTCGCATCCATTGCGTTATATGGCGTATTCCTGTTCGTACAAACACGTAGCCATACTCACTTCTTCATTGATGCCGACAATAAAAGTGAACACGACCACCACGGTCCTGTAAGCAGCAATCTATTTCACACTGTCATGCTCATTAGCTACTTGCTCATCGTGATACTTCTAGCAAAAGGGCTAGCTATTCCAATTAACGACAGCATTAGCGTTATGGGCGCTCCAGCAGCCCTTGGTGGCCTTATCGTTGCCCTTATTATTCTTGCTCCAGAAGCCGTTGGTGCCGTGAAAGCCGCTCTCACAAACCAACTGCAGCGTGCTATCAACCTATTTTTTGGTTCGGTATTAGCAACGATTGCACTGACCGTACCGGCCGTTTTACTCATCTCTGGCGTAATGGACCAGCCCTTGAAGTTAGGCCTAGAACCCGCAGAAATGGTGTTGCTGGCCGCGACGCTTCTCATGACCAGCGTTAGCTTTAGCAGCGGTAGAACCAACTCGCTGAATGGTGCGACCCACCTTATTCTCTTCTTCGCTTATTTGATTTTGATGTTCGACTAACACCACGCACAACAGCCAGATCATTCGATCTGGTTGTCACGTCGTTTTATACCATTAAGGAAAAAGTATGAATGAGATATTAGCCGCCATTTGGGTGCAAGATTTTGACACGCTACTTGAGATCAACTCACTCCATATCTTGCTGCTACTGCTCGCTGTTGTGTTATTTCTAGAGTCGAGTTTTGTGTTTTTGCCTCTCCCCGGAGACGGACTGGTATTGTTTGTAGGAGGACTGGTGGGATTAGGTGCTTTGGACTTTTATATCGCCCTGACTGCTCTCAGCGTATCGGCTTGTTTAGGCACGATTGTCGGTTATCTGCAAGGACGCTGGTTAGAAGGTTCACGCTTAATGAACAAAATTGAAGTCGTGCTGCCTGACGATTCATTACCTAGAGCAAGGCGCCTTCTCAATAAATTCGGGTTCCTATCGTTGTTCATATCTCGCTTTATCCCATTCGTTCGTGTTTTAACCCCAATGCTTATGGGTATTGCACGTCTCAGCTTTATCCGCACAGTCATGATCAGCATGACCAGCTCTATCGTGTGGGTGTTAACGCTGCTTTATGCTGGAAAATACATTATGCGTCACCCATTTTTAGCCCAACACCAAGAGCTCATCACCAAATGGTTTCTCTTCACTAGCTTAACGCTGATGGCCATTGCTTTTATCACGCTGTTTGTCCGAATTATCCGCAAACGTAATCACATTGCAGTGTAGCCCATTATATGACCTTAATAACCGTTCCATTACCTAACACTGACGCCGAGCTGCTGTACTCCGAGTTAATTTCAGCAATGCAGTCCGGGACTAGTGATAGCATTATCAAACATATAGAAAGTGCTAACCTAACCGATTTTCCATTCGTGATTAGAAAATTCACCAACGCACAGTGTGAACAGTTTTGGGTGTTGCTTTGTAATCAGCAGCCTAATCTGGCTGCTGACTTTCTGGATTACCTAACAGAGCCAGAGCGTGCACTCTTATTTTCAAACCTTCCTATCGACAGTGCGAAAGACATTCTTTTACATATGCGTTCAGACGTTCGCCGCTCTCTATTACGTAGCTTACCTAAACCACTTCACAAAGCCCTTGAATCCTCACTACCCGAAACTTGGGAAAACGAAGAAAAATCCGCGATGTCTTTTCCTAATGGTTCCGTGGGGCGAATTTGCAAGAATGAGATAATCAAACTAGAAAGCTGGGCAACCATTTCAGACTTAGAGAACGTCTTACGTGAAGGCGAGCAAAGCTCTGAACGAATTGAGTGGCGCTACATTTATTTACACGACAAACACGGTAACTACTTAGGTACGGTCAAAACTAGAGAACTGTTTCTCGCTCAATCTTGGGATAGATTGCTCGATCATATTGATACAAGTGTCCCCACCGTACCTGCAGATTTTGATCTCCAATCATTAAAAAGTGTGCTCGACTCTACCTCACACTCTACCGTTCCTGTCATCGATGAACACGGCTTTCAAATTGGCATTGTTGGTCACACCCAATTAAACCAGGCGTTATATGAAAAATCCGAACAACAACAACGTGAGAGCAGCGGTATATTTGGCGGCGACGAGTTTCGTACCATGCCACTACTCAAGCGTAATATCCGACGCCTCACATTTTTGCTGCCATCGGTCATCTTGAGCTATGCCGCGGTATCGATCATCGCTTCCTTTGAACATATTATCGGACAAGTTGCCTTATTAGCCGCAATTTTACCTTTAGTGGCTAACTTATCCGGTGCCGCGGGTAACCAATCTGTTGCCGTTTCTATTCGAGAATTATCAACAAAGCATATTTCCGCTAGAGACTGGTTATTTGTTGTCGCCAAAGAGTTCCCGATTGGTGCTATCAATGGTCTTGCTATTGGTCTGGTTATTGCTCTACTCATGTTGATTACCCATGGTCAGCAAAGTCATTTATTACCAGTACTTGTTGCTTCGGCCTACACGATATCGTCCACTTTCGCAGTCATGATCGGTGGCGCGTTACCTCTGCTTCTCAAACGCGTAAACCTCGACCCGGCCATGTTATCTAGCCCACTGCTCACCACATTAACCGATGCGATTTCATTCTTTAGTGTTCTGTACCTTGCTCAGTTAATGCTTCTTTAATTTAGTTAGCTAGTCAATCATTTAGTTAGTCAGCCATTTAGTCATTAATTTGATTCGAGATTAAACCGACACCTAATAATTTAACCATCACCCAATGACACAAAAAACCACCCATATTTAAAGGAAACCGTATGCACCTAGAAACGTTATTCACTTATTTAACTCTCACCGTTCTCGGCTTGTTGCCAATGATGAACCCACCAGCCGCTGCAACCGTTCTTCTTGGTTTAAGTAAGGGCCGAGACAAGAGTTATATCGTTTCACAAGCGAAAACCGTTGGGCTTTACCTATTCATCGCCATGTGCATTACTTTTTTCATTGGTGCTTCTGTTTTAGAGTTGTTTAGTATTTCAATTCCGAGCTTACGCTTGGGTGGCGGAATTATCATTTGTGCGATTGGTTTCAACATGCTGTTTCCAAAACCAGAAAGTATGGATGGCAGTGTCGGACAAGATTCTATTGCTTTAGTGCCCCTTACGATTCCATCACTGTGCGGTCCCGGAACAATGGCACTGATCATTAGCCTTGCCGCTGAAATTGCTTCTAGTGAAGAAGAGTTAGAAAAAATAAGTATTTATACAGGAGTGATTGGTGGTTTTGGTGTCGTGAGCTTAGTCGCCGCTTTTATTCTGAGCATGGCTTACCCATTACTTAAAGCTTTGGGCCAAAATGGTATTAACGCGTTTACCCGAATAATGGGTTTTCTGCTTATCTGTATGGGTGTGCAGTTCTTTACTATCGGTATTACAGAAATCGTACAAGACATCAGCGCATTGCTGTAATTTTTCGTATCAAAACCCGCACTGTAGATTGCTTATTGTGTGGGTTTTTCTGTTTAAATGTAGGCACCCAGTTTCCACTCCAACAGCCCACAATACTATCCCCCTCAAAATACCCACTCTAACTCTAATCGCTCGACTTGTTCTTCGTTCTTCGTTCTTCGTTCTTCGTTCTTCGTTCTTCTATGTAAGTGTTCCACTGATCCAGTAAACATTGAACCAGTATATATTGACGGACCAGTAAACATTGGCACCTTTAACGAACATCTTCCCGAGTTTTCATCACAGAGATTCGATAGCAATGTATGAACGTTTTAAGGCGGTCACACTGGTGGTTTTCTAGCTAAATAGTACTGTTTATACATTGATAACAGCACGTATCTTTCATCAAACTTGAGTACTAAATCGTTCACTTCCTCCAGGCTAATACGAATAAAAAAGCTGATACCAACATTATTGGTATCAGCTTAATCCTACACACTCCGGGACGTTCTTTCTTATCCTAATAAAAGGTATTGAACATGTAGATGTTAACGATAGCTTATTCGGTACAACAAGGCATAAATCACAGGCAATACCACTAAAGTTAGTAGTGTAGCAAACCCAAGTCCGAATATGATGGTCACCGCCATCGACTGGAAGAAGGCATCAAACACCAGCGGGATCATACCCAACATGGTAGTAATTGCCGCCATGCACACAGGTCGAACACGACTCACACTCGCATCCACAATTGCACGGTTAAGATTTGAACCTTGGTCGGTTTCGATATTGATTTGCTCCACCAGCACAATACCATTCTTCACAATCATGCCTGATAAGCTCAATAGCCCTAGCAGTGCCGTGAACGAGAACGGAATATTCATTAATAGTAAGCCCGCAGTCACACCAATTAATGCTAATGGTACGGTTAACCAAATCGCCAAAGGCTGACGAATGGTGTTAAACAACAAGACCGTAATCAAGAACATGATCAGATAGCCCATTGGCAATGAACCCATTAGGTTGTTGGTCGCCTTTTGCTGACTTTCATATTCACCGCCCCACTCAAAATGATAGCCCTGAGGGAGTTCAATCGCTTCGATTTTAGGAGCAACCAAACGGCGCAAAGATTCAGCCGTATCATCACCAAATGGCGTCACATCGGCCATAACGGAAATCACGCGTTTAAAGTTACGACGAACAATTAGAGAGTCTTCCGTCGTCAAATTAAAGTCGGAAACAACCTGTGTTATTGGGATATAACGGCTTTGGTCTTGGCTCCACACTTGTAACTCAGGTAATCTATCGATATCAAAACGTTCTTCATCTGGCGCGCGCATCACAATCGGCATGATATGACTACCATCTCTGAACAAGCCAATCTGCTCACCATTTAAATTGCGTAACAAGGTTCTATCAAGATCACTTTTGGTTATCCCAACTCGCCTTGCTGCTGCACCATCGAGTTGCGGTTCAAGCACTTGAGTTTTCTCTCGCCATGAGTGACGAACTGCAGTTGCTTTTGGCTCATTACGCATGATCTCATTCGCTTGAGCAGCAAGTTGTCTCAACACCTGTGGGTCCGCACCATAAAAGCGCGCTTCGACTTTAGCGGCGGGGGCTGGACCTAAGTCCATTAACTTAAACTTGAAATCAATATCTGGATGTAAACTTTCAAGCCTTGCTTTCATCTGGGGTAACATCGTTTCGATCGCGGCTAAGTCTTTCGCTTCAACAATCAATTGCCCGTAACTGCTATATGATTTTTCAGGTGCATAAGTCAGAATAAATCGCTGAGCACCCGCACCTACGACGGTTGTAACATTATGAACATCATTAAAGCCGCTCACGGTACGTTCAATTTGCTTTAAGCGTCGTTCTGTTTCACGAACGTCTGTGCCTTGTTGCAGCCATACATCCACATAAAAAATTGGCGTATTCGATGGCGGGAAAAAAGCTTGTTTTACAGAGCCAAACCCGATCACAGCAGAAATAAGTAAGACCAGAGTGATGACCATAGTCGCGACACGGTTTTTTAGTGCGGTATTAAGAACCGTGCGATACAGGGTAAATATCAACCCTCGATAAGGATCGATATGCTCTGACTCACCTTTGGCTATTTCTTCTTTAAACATCAGTTCGCAGAAGAACGGCGTTAACGTGATAGCAAGCACCCAACTTAGTAATAAAGAAATCGCTAATACTTGGAATAAAGACCCTAAGAAATCCCCCGTTGCATCGGCAGACAAGCCAATCGGGGCAAATGCAATAATACCAATCAGTGTTGCACCAAGCAGCGGCCACTGGGTCTGTTTAACAACGGATTCAATGGCTTTACGTTTGGTCAATCCACGTTTCAGGCCGATTAAGACACCTTCAGTTATCACTATCGCATTATCAACCAGCATCCCGAGTGCAATGATCAACGCACCAAGTGAAATAATTTGAATCTCAACGCCTAGAAGACTCATTCCAATGAAGGTACCGAGGATAGTCAGTAATAAAATAGCCCCCATTAAAATGCCAGAACGCAAGCCCATCGTAAATAACAGCACGACAATAACAATCAATACCGCTTCGACTAGGCTCATCACAAAGTCAGATACCGATTTATCAACCGCATCGCCTTGGTCGTACACCTTGTTTAATTCAATCCCGATTGGGCGAGCAAAATCGAGTTCAGACAATTTATTACTGACACGTTCACTCACATCAACCACATTGACGCTGTTCGCAAACGAGATCCCAAGAGAAATGGCTTGTTCACCATTGCTACGATACAAGGTATAAGCTTTATCCTGAAACTGGCGGCTTACCTCTGCGATATCACCTAATTGGATCAGGTCATTGCTTCCCGGCGGGCTAAATTTAAATGACTTTAACGCTTCAATTTCATTAAACTCACCAGAAGAATGGATTCGGATCGATTGTCCATCAAGTAGCAAATCACCACCGTTAGACACCATATTCTGATTTTGAATCAAACGAGAAAGCCAAGCAGGATCAAGATTCAACGTATTAAGATCTTGCTGAGCAATTTCAATCACAATGTGTTCAGAGACTAGCCCGGCCAAGTTAACTTTCTTTACCCCTTTAATGGCAAGAAGCTCACGCTGAAGGTATTCACCGTAATTTTGTAGTTCGCGATAAGTGTATTCATTACTCGTAATGTTGTAGAGAATGCCATACACATCGCTAAAATCATCAATGACTTGCGATGGATTCACTCCCGGTGGCATTCTCGGCTGAATATCATTCACCTTACGACGTAATTCATCCCATACCTGAGGTTGTTGTTCTGCTTGTATGGTCTCTTTTAATATCACCGCAATCTGAGACAGCCCAGCACTGGTAAAAGATTCGACATCTTTGACATCTTCGAGCTGAGAAATCGCACGCTCAAGCGGTAAGGTGACCTCCTCCTCAACTTGCATTGCAGAAGCACCAGGATACGTGGTGTTAACCATGGCTTGTGGAATAGGGAATGCTGGAAATTCCAATTGCCCTAAACCACGAAAAGAAAGCACACCGCCCACCAATAAAATGGCAACGACGAGCCAGCTTATGACTTTGTTTTTAATTGCGTAATTAGTTAGGTTCATTATAAACCTCGCTCACGAACGATGGGTGTAACTCTCATCCCCTCTGACAATTGACTGACACCAGCACTCACCACATAGCTATTCTGAGAGAGATCTCCAGAAACAATCGCACCACGCGCCGACACTCCTTGAATGGTGATATCTAACGAAGAAACTAGCCCGTTTTGAAATACCCAGACTTGAGGTTGACCAATCAGATCATTGTCTAAAATGGCGCTAGCAGGAACGACAAAACGTTGAGCACTTTGCTTATCGGCAATGATTTTATCGATATCAAGGTGTAGCGTTGCTCCCATACCTGGATACACCGTATGGTTATCTTTTGGCGCGACCAGAGTAAAGGTCACTTCATAGCTTTGTGTTCCTGCTGTTGCTTGCGTTTTATGCTGTTTATAAGTCACAGGGTAGGAAACCGACGACCCATTAAAGGTCGCTAAGGGCTGATAAGATGGGTCAATTCTCTTAGCATCCATCTGGCTAAGTACGCTCTCAGGTAACTGGATCGTGACATCTATCATTTCATGATCTTGTAAAAGGACGATACCTTGGTGAGCTTGCACTTGTTGATGGTTTTCAATGTGAGTTGTTGCAATTCGACCACTGTAAGGCGCAGTAATGACGGTATCTTTCAACCTGTCTTGTGCAAGCTGTAAAGCTCCCTGTGCAACTTGAAGACGAGCTTGAATGCCATCAAACTCCGCTTGAGCCAATAGGTTCTTTTTCATCATTTGGGTCGCTCGATCTAATTCCCTTTTGACTAAATCAAACTCCGATTTTTTCAATGCGACTTCAGTTTTAAAATCTCGCTGATCAAGCCGAGCAATGACTTCGCCTTTTGTCACTCTTTGCGATGGCTTTAAGTTAAATTCCACCACTTCACCACCCACCCTGAAGGCAAGTTCAACTTCCTTAGACGCAGAAACTTGGGCAGGGAAACGGCGTATATCTTGATGACCCACGGTTTGAACTTCAGTCAAACGAACAGGGCGAGGAGTGTCACCTATCAGTGGTGAGTCTTCGGTCGAACACCCCGTCGACATAAGTAAAACAGAAAAAGAAAGAAGTATGCGTGAAGGACGAATACGAGGCATGGATATCTCCAAAGTAGCTTAAATATTTGACGCTACTTTGGAGTAAACTGAAGGCAAACACGATGAATTAGAGAAATTCAAATTAGCGGAAATCACCTTAAGGTAAAACTTTTAATTTTAACCATTTCCATTTGCGCGAACCGCTGAACTTTTGGCTGGGTACATAATGCTGTCTTTGATTCCATCTTTAAATTCATAGCTAAAGTCTGGGAATGGGTAGTTATTATTATCTAGCCACTGATTTACCGTTTCGGTCGCTTTCTCTTTGAGTTCATCATCAATAGGGTTAAGTGCCTGCGTCAGTTGGTATTGATTAGAGAATGCCAACTGGGCACCTACCGCTTCAACTTGCTGCATCACCGAAAACATCACATCTTCTTGCACAGCAAGAAACTCTTCATGATCTTTGCATATAATATAAGCGAGTATATCGATGTGTATCGCAAACTCACCAACACCCACAAACCTTGCTCTAACTGGCTCTTCATCGAGTCTAGGATGTTGTAATAACAGCCGCCTAATACCAACAACCAGAAGTTTGAGTTGGTCTTGAGTTAGCTCTGACCGCAACCTCAAGCGGTGGCTCATTCTACGCTTATCACGACGCTCTAGATTATCAATTTCCATGTTGGCAAACTCGGAATTAGGAATAGTAATTAATGAACGTTCTAGCGTTCTAATTCTCGTAGACCGTAACCCTATGCTCTCAATCGTCCCTAGATTGTCGCCATAACGACAAAGCTCGCCAATTTTAATTCCACCATCAGCATACAAAGTCAGTCCATTAATCACGTTTTCCAGTACAGGACGAATGGCGAGTGCTACCGCCAAACCACCAACCCCTAAACCCGTCACGATCGGGGAGATAGAGAAGCCCATAAAATCGACCACATAAATGCCCAAGATGGCAATCGTGAGGCCACCAAAAATACGCGCGAGTACCGTAATTAAAGAGGAGTCAACATACTTACCTTCGTGTTTATTAAATACATACAGCTCAGCAAAGTAATTGAAGATGGTCATGATCAACCACGCAACGAAGAAAAACTGGCCAATCAAAAAAGAGGTAGACAAAAACTGGTAGATACCTCCAGTGATCCATATTCCGTCATCAATCACTTTTCGGGTAATAAACAGGATAAAGACGACCCCAACCAAAGATAACTGGCGGCCAACTTGCCATTTCAGTCCATTTCGATACCAATGTAAGTTCCAACGTTCGCCAAGCGAGAAGCTTAACTTAATCATAAATCGACATAACAAAAAGACGCCCACTAAAGCGAACCACTGCCAAAGAGGAATCGATGCGTATAAGGTATTAAAGCTTTCTGGTAAAGATTTGATCAATGATATTGAAAATAGCGGGCCTGGGAGAATTAAAAACTCATGGTACAAATCAACGTCATGTTCACTTTTCTTCGTAGACGCTGAGATCAGGCGATACCATTTCGATAAGCTATTAATGGAAGTGGTCGTAAATAGATATTGGCCAACCTTCTCACCATTCGTCTGCCTAGCAATCAAAATGTCTGTATTAGCGAGACGCCATTGGTGACCAGTGTCACCCGCTAGTGATGCCATTTCTGAAGGATGTAATTGAACGTCTTGGCCTAACCTATTTAGAATTTCGTGCAGCAAAATGATTCTTTCCATCACAACCACGGTTCGACTGCGATTGGGAAGGTTTGACAGATCCATGGTACGCGTTACTTGGGCATAAGCATGTTGGGCTTCAGGTAAATCGAGCTGCTCAAGCTGCCAATAATGGATCACGTGCTCAGAATACTTAATAAAACCAGACAGAGTGCTATTGGGCGTTGAGGTATCCACAAAACCGGGCTTGTCTTGCCCGTGAGCGAATGAACTAAACCAAACAATTTGGATTGAAAAGAAAAGTGTTAAAAGTCGAGCGACCATAATTGACCTTTGATTTAGTAGAGATACCCTCTCAGAGAGCATACGATTCTTACCATCAATATGATTAGTAAGAATAAAAAGTGGAATAACTCAAGAATGGTTCACTATCAGTTCGAGCAATAATGAATTTCTCTAATTCATGGGATTTGTGAAGTAGTTATGCGATAAATAATCATCAATAATCGATGGAGATAAACCATGAAATACTTCCCACTTATTACCGTTATTCTTGGTTACTTAATTTTCATGTCATTTCTAACGTTACGAATATCATCATAAATATATTTTATCTTTAGCTATCGCATAGCAAATTACATCACTATGCGATTACACTTCCCTTTGCGATTAATTTTCTCTATAAAGATCATTTCCTTTAACCCATCCCTCCTATCAAAGACAAAAAACCACACATAACAATTACATAAGAAGAAAAACCAAAATAGATGTATTTAAAGGGAACTTTCCCATAAAGAATTAATGGTTGAGCAGTTATATTTTCCATATATGGTCATACCTATTATTTAACATTTTAATTAAACGTTACGCTTAGCTAGTAATCAATTGAACTATCATTTTTTAGTTACTGGTTATTAGCTATAACATATTATTCATTAAGTAACTGTACACTTCAAATTTAAGGTAAATACAGTCACTTAACAAAGGGTAATATTGTGGATTAAAAGCTCATGTTGTAACTGATACCAGTATGGTGATCATTGTTTTCATCGTAACGATATGTCGCTTCAACAAACTGATTTGGCGCTAATTTGAAACCTAAATTGGTTTCAATAGATAAATCACGGTAACTCTCTTTACCGCCGACTTTCTGTTTTTGATCATTAAAGCTATAAGTGTATTCTGGTGTGACATCAAGCCAAACGACACTAGTGAATGCGTAGGTCATGGTCAGTGCTGCATTAGCTAAATAACTTGTGTTTGTCGACAAATCATTGGTATTAAAGCCTAGCCCCATTGATGGAGAAAGGCTGAAGTTAGAGTCAATAGAGGTTGTTTTTATGGCATTAAAAAACACCGTATGTGAGTTTTTGCTTGTATCCTTGTAATCGGTATCCCATAGGTAATCCAACTGAAGAGCGGCATCGCTATCACTATTCGCTAATGTCGCAATAAAATTATGTTGGTAGAAATCATTAGAACCAATGTATTCAAACATGGTTGAACCATTGTTTAGATCCTGGCTTGCAGCAATGCCCGCTGTAAAACCATCACTATCATAACCTAGGTTCGCATAAGAGTAAGTCGACACTGGGTTTGAAAAGTCGATATTCTGGTTTGCATTCGCAACAGCTGAAAAAGTTAAAGGTAAAATAGCAGAGATAGTTAATACAATTTTTTTCATAATTTGTTCCTTAATATTTAATGTCGAGTAAATTGTACCTAACCAGCTATTGTTTACGACGAATTACAGAAATTCAAAATAGAGCTCACTGTAAATTATTAATAAACATACATTCGATAAAATGAGCACACTACTATTTTAAATTTTCAATAACATCCCAAATGGTCACCAATAGAAAATCTAAGATCTAAGATCTAAGATCTAAGATCATATTTGGTACATTAGACGAACGATGATGAATAATTCCTTTGGCACAAAAAAGGCTCCAATATAGGAGCCATAAGTTTTCAATTAGCTATTAGCTATTAGCTATTAGCTATAAACGATGAGATATTAACTATGAATAGGATTACCGCCTTCATCTAACAAAGGAGCTTTGGGCTTATAATGCTCAGAAGACAAACCGATCCTTTCCGGTATTGCTGTACCGATCACTAATGAAGACCAAGTGCCCACAATAATCCCAGCGAACAATGCAAACGCAAACCCACTTAATGTACCGCCTGCGATAAGGCCAATACTGCTTACCGTCAATAACGTGGTTCCAGACGTTACTAGAGTCCTAAACAATGACGATCGTATCGCTTGATCCGTAGATTCACTGGTACTCTGATTCGGTCTACGGGTCAGGTACTCACGAATTCGGTCTCCGATAACAATAGAGTCATTGAGCGAGTAACCCACAACAGCAAGCAATGCAGCAAGAGCGGTGAGATTAAATTCAATCGAAAACACCACAAACAATGCTAAAACCACCAGCACATCATGCAGTAGAGCAACAATCGCGCCCAGAGCTAATCGCCATTCAAAACGCACAGTTAAGTAAAACATAATGGCGATAGACGCAACAATCAGGGCTAAACCACCTTGCTCAAATAATTGCTCACCCACCTGCGCGCCAACAACTGAGCTCGACACTAGATTAAGCGGATGGCCTAGCTCCAACTCTACAGCTCTTAACCACTGCAACAACTCCAATTCACCCGTTCCGCCAATAGGAAACTGTAACTGCCAAGTTTGGTAGGTAACATCGGGCACTAGATTGGGTAATTCATCAAATACCGTATTCAAAGCTGATTGCATCGCTTCCAAGCTCACCGGGACATCAGCATTGACGACATGAGAGATACCACCGGTAAACTCAAGCCCAAGTGTAAACCCTTTGGTCGATATCAGGACAATTGATATAAACATCAACCCAAGTGAAACCAATAAACCGTTCCACCTTACTTTTGACCACTGGATATCAGCGACTCGTTGGTTAAGCTTTGTCATTGTCATGCCCCCAAAGTTTTGTCATCCACATTTGGCTATAGAGTAATCCCGTAAACATACTGGTTAAAAGTCCAATCCCTAGCGTTATTGCAAAGCCCTTCACGGCACCATAACCAATCGCAAACAGAATAATCGCAGTGATCAACGACGTAAGGTTTGCGTCAATAATCGTACTTCTGGCCTCTTTATAACCTCTCGGTATCGCACTCGCTAGCGATCTTCCTGAACGCATTTCTTCTTTGATTCGTTCAAACACTAGAACGTTAGTATCAACCGCCATGCCCATGGTGAGTACAAGGCCCGCAATACCCGGCAAAGTAAGCGTTGCTCCCGGTATCAATGATAAGAAACCCACAATCATGACAATGTTGGTGATAAGCGCGGCACAAGCTATAACACCGAACTTTCGGTACAAAACCAGCATCGACACAAATGTCAGAGCTAAACCTACCATCACCGCGAGCAAACCCTTTTGGATATTTTCTTCACCTAGGCTTGGACCAATCACTTGCTCATCAATAATGGTCACAGGTACGGTCAATGACCCAGAGCGTAGAATTAGCGCAAGGTCTTGTGCATCGGAAATTTGCCCGATACCCGTTATTCTAAAACGACTTCCTAATTGGCTTTGGATCGTAGCAATGTTGATCACTTCATGGCGTTGAACAAGTTGGTTGTTATGATCTTGATGATATTCGCTGTATAAGGTCGCCATAGGCTTACCGATGTTACTACGTGAGAAGTCAGACATTTTGCTGCCTCCCGCACTGCTCAACACTAGGTTCACTTCAGGTTGTCCAAACTCACCAACCGATGCGGATGCACCAATAATGTACTCTCCCGTTAACACCGGTTGCCTAGACAAGCGTACAGATTCCCCATCACGCGTAGTATGAGTCTGTGCAGCTTGGCTTGAATCAACAACCGTATGAAAAGAGATCGTCGCCGTCGCACCAATAACACGCTTCGCAACTTGAGGATCTTGAACGCCCGGAAGCTCTATCAATATACGGTCAGCCCCCTGACGCTGGGTGACGGCCTCAGTGATACCTAAACTTTCAATACGCTGGCGCATAATATTTAGGGTTTGCTGCATAGCGAGGCTTGCCTGCTCTTCTTTAATGCTTTCATCAAGCGTAAAACGTAATACGTTGCCGTTTACACTGATTTTCCATTCAGAAAACTGTGAACGCATGTGGTCGGTTACGCTTTGAATACTGTTTGAATCACGACTACTTAAATTAGTAATAATGATCGAGAATCCATTGTTATCTATGTCAGCAATTCGACTGCGAACCCCTTCTGCATGAGCC
Source organism: Vibrio sp. BS-M-Sm-2 (assembly GCF_041504345.1). Classification (NCBI taxonomy): domain Bacteria; kingdom Pseudomonadati; phylum Pseudomonadota; class Gammaproteobacteria; order Vibrionales; family Vibrionaceae; genus Vibrio; species Vibrio sp. BS-M-Sm-2. Next base: position 868,399 of record NZ_CP167895.1, on the reverse strand, counting down.
ACGTGGCGAGCATTAGTCGATGTCGCTTCTACCAAACTTCTCACGCTATCATCTATTTCAACTTGCAGCATGAACTGCACGCCACCACGAAGATCTAATCCAAGGTTAATGGGTGTTAGCCCTACTTGGCTAAATAGCTGAGGTGCTGCACTGACGAATGAAAAATGAGAATGAGCTAACGGAAACGCCAATGACAATACCTGTTGTGCTTCTCGCTGTTCTTTTTTACTTTCAAAGATTAATGTAGTTTCGTCTTGTTGGTTCTCAACACCTAACGGAGTTATCTGATTTTTAACTAATGTGCTTAGCAAAGGCTCAATGGGTAATGAGCTATCAGCGTGATTAAGAACCAATGCAGGCTTTTCGCCAAAAAAGCTCGGTATGGCGCTAATCAATAAGAGAATTAGCAGGAAATAGGCAAATATTTTTTTCATGTTATCTACCCTATAAATACACATACTTCACGAGATAAAAGCTACCTTCTGGGGCTTGTAACCAGTTAGTAGCGTTCACATCACCAGGTCGGTACTTCGATATTTTGATCAGTAAGCTGCCATCGAGTTCTCGATGAAAATTCATGTTGTCGATATTGGTAATCAATTGCTGACCACCATCTGCTACCTCGTCACTTTGCCCATCCATGATAACAATCGACCACAAATCGCTTTCGGCTTCTTCCTTTGTAATTCGATACGTCAGAGATTGGTTATTACTGATTTGTTTGACATCACTCGTCGCTTCAATTTGAGGTTCACTGTCATAAATGAGCTTGGCGATTGCAGACACGTCCTCCAACATTGAGCTCGAAGACCATGCAAAACTTGAGAAAAAGCCGCTTACAAGAAGAGAGAATAACAAAAGATATTTATTGATATTTTTCATTGGGTTGACAACTGTTGATTGATGCTACTTAGATTCTTTTTTGAACCTATCTCCTTTGCTGCATTAGGTTTCCTTTCCTAGAAAACCATGAATGCAGTGATCATAAATAACCAACAGTGTCCTGAATATGGTTTACAGAAATTCAAATATGACTTGAGAGATTCACATTTGAATTTCTCTAATTCTTTGAGTCTTTAAGTGAAGTTAAGCAAACTCAATTCAAACGACATTGAGTTAAAAATTAACGTCTAATGCCAACTCAACATTTTCATTTTGGCTGATTATTTAAATCCCGAGGAATCGATAGCATGAAATTCAATATTATTTATCTCAATGATCGACGCTATAAGATCTACGATATCGGAGAGGGCCAAAGTGTGATGTTTATTTTCCACAGAGAGAAAAGCATGGCCGATTTAGAAGATATTGTAAGATTGAAGCTAAAAAAGCATCAACGAGTGATCATTGTCGATCTCAGTGATGATTTCCCTAGTGATATTTCAAAAGTGACTGAGGCAAATTGCCAAGCATTGATTGAAGATCTTCACCTACTTGCAGATATTTACTGGCTTGACGACGTAGCAGTAGAAAGCGATTACATTAACAAACCAATGATCGCAACGTTGTCGACCCTGTTAGGTAACAGGTGCGTTGCTTTGACTACGTTATAATTGTGTCAAGGGGGAGGCTTGTCATGTTAGCCACGCGAGAGCAGCACGGGTTACAACAAACGGTTCTTATACTGTTCTGGCGTTTGGTTCGCGTAACGTTTGAACATGGTGATAAAAGGGCTTGCTTGGTTGTAACCCAATGTGAGAGCGACTTCCTTGACCGATTGCCCGTTTCTTAACAAATCCATTGAGTATAGGTAGCGCACTCGCAGTCGCCACTCGGTAAAGCTCATTCCAAGCTCCGTCTGGCAGTGGCGAGAAAGAGTTCTTTCCGTGGTGTGGACACGTTCAGCCCAGTCTTTCAGTGTCACTTCATCGGTTGGGTTTTCTTCAACAGAAGCCAATATTGGTGCTAGGTACTTATTGTCTGTTGAAGGCAAGAAGTGGTGTTCAACCTCACGCTGCGCAAGTTGGTCAAGCAGTACCTGAACGAGCCTTTGATCTTGCTCTGTTTCCGCAACATTTATTCCACGCTCGCGAAAGTCCTCGATGATCGAAGACACAATGGGCGTGATCTTTATAAGACTGGTTTTTTCTGGCAGGTGTTGCGTGAGTTCTGGCGCGATATTTAGCGAGCAGTAGTCCAGAGGCTTACGGTTATAACTGCAATGCATCACCCCGGCTGGTACCCAAATCGCCAAATGCGGTGGTGCTAGAAATCGGGTGCTTTCCGCTTCCATCTCTAATATACCACCACTGATCAATTGAACCTGTCCCCATGAGTGGCTATGAACTCGGGTTTCAGTGTTCGAAAGAAACGCTTCAAAATTCATAAATACGTTGGATGGTGCCTTATCAATTGATAAGGATGGGTGAAGGTTTCTGGAGTGTTTTTTCAAACTTGTCTTCCTATCGCGCCTGATGTCTTTCTAAAGATACTTGTAAGTATAACGACCTGTCAAACTAGCCGCATCAACTCATTTGCGACGGAATTCACATGCATTATCTCTTACCATTTTTTACAGTCTGTATCTGGGGCGCCAATGCAATCGTCAACAAGCTTGCTGCAAGCACCATAGAGCCTAGCGCGATGAGTTTTTACCGCTGGTTTTTTGCGATGTTAATTCTCACGCCTTTCTGTATTCGCCCGGTGATGAAGCAGTGGGCTGTCATTAAGCCAAACCTATCGAAATTAGCGTTCCTCGGCTTTTTGGGCATGGTGTTGAACCAATCTCTAGGTTACTACGCAGGCTTAACCACAACCGCTTCCAACATGGCATTGATCACGTCTTTAGTCCCGTTGATCAGTGTGTTTCTAAGCGTTCCTTTGTTGCATAAGTCCATTTCTAGTTTGAGTATCGTGGGTGGTGTGTTGTCACTGTCAGGCTTAGCTCTGATGTTAGGTAAAGGCGATCCTTTGTTCTTCATCCATCAAGAATTGACTCAAGGCGATGGCTATATGCTGATTGCGGCCTTTGTTTATGCTTCTTACTGTGTGCTCTTGAAACGCTGGAAAATGCCAATCAGTAGCTGGGTGGTGATTTACATCCAGGGTCTGTTTGCTGTCGCGATGCTTACGCCACTTTGGCTTACCAGCGAACAACTTTTACCACCGCAACAAGCGATCCCATTGATTGCTTACGCCGCGGTTGCCGCTTCGATTTTAGCACCTTGGATGTGGGTGAAGGCGATTGACACCATTGGTGCTGACTCAAGCGCGATGTTCATGAACTTACTTCCGGTTGTTGCGATCGTATTAGCCGCTACATGGCTTGGTGAAGAGATTAACCAGTTCCACATCATTGGTGGTGTGATGGTGATTTCAGGCGTCATCCTTGCTCAAATCAAAAGGAAGCCAAGGCTTGAGGCACCTCTCCCTCAGCAAAACTAAACGCATGGGACAACGCTCATATTAGGGCAAATACTCAAACTCACTATTTTCACAGTGCCTACTCCTAAAGTAGGCACTGTTGTTTTATTTACAAGTCTTTAAAATGCTTTTAATAAGCGTTCATTGTGGTTGCAACATGTTAGCGAGTCAGGTTTAATGCATTGAGTACCGTTTAAGTTGTAAAAGGAATTACAATGACTCAACCAACGATCCCTGTGATCATCTCGTCCCTGCTTGCTTTGTCATCTGCTTCAAGCTTTGCTGCCACTGTTCCTGCTGATACACCGTTAGCTGAGGAACAACATTTTGTACGTGGCAACGGTGCAGAGCCCAATACACTGGATCCTAGCTTCGTAAATTCAGGCATGCCCGGTGACATTATCGTCAATGATATGTTTGAAGGCTTTGTGATTGAGAACAGTGACGGGCAGATCATCCCAGGGCAAGCCAAAGAATGGTCTATCAGCAAAGACGGTAAAACCGTGACGTTTGTGTTGAAAGAGAGCCTCAAGTGGTCGAATGGCGAGCCAGTCACAGCATCCGATTTTGTCTTTGGTTGGCAGCGAGCTGTGTCTCCTAAAACAGGTAACAACACGGGTTTTGTTTTTTCAACGGCTAACATCGTGAACGCTAGCGAGATTCTATCAGGAGACAAAGATCCCTCTGAGCTTGGCATCAAAGCATTAGATCAGCGCACGGTTGAAATTTCACTTTCAAAACCTACGCCCTACTTTATGAGTTTAATGAGCATCAAGACCTTCTTCCCTTTGCCTGCTAAGTTGGTTCAAGAGAAAGGTGACCAATGGACTCGCGCAGAAAATATCGCAACCAACGGTGCTTACACTTTGAGTAAATGGGTACCCAACGAATACGTTGAGGTCGAGAGGAACCCAAATTATTGGGATGACACATCGACAGTCATTAACAAGGTGACCTATTTAGGCTTATCATCTCAAAATGCCGAGCTTATCCGCTACCAAGCTGGTGAGATCGATATGACCAATCGCGTTCAGCTTGAGTACTACCAGAAATTAATCCAAGAAAGTCCTGAGCAAATCAAAGCGCAAGCTCTATTGGGCTCATATGTTTATTCATTCAATACGCGCCAAGCGCCCTTTGATGACGTCAGAGTTCGTCAAGCACTGAGCATGGCCGTCAATCGTGAGATTCTGGTCGAGAAAGTTACAGGTCAAGGTGAGCCTGAAGCCTACAGCGTGACGCCGAATAATATTCCTGATTACATAGCGCCTTTATCCGAATTCAACTCTTTAGACAGCGCTCAGCGTTTAACAAAAGCCAAAATGCTACTGGAAGCAGCTGGATATAACGAGAACAACCCACTTAAATTCACACTGACATACAACACCAGTGAGAACCACAAGAAAATAGCTATTGCGATTGCATCAATGTGGAAACCACTTGGCGTAAAAGTTGAGTTAGAGAACATGGAATGGAAAGCGTATGTTGCAGCGAAAGGGGCTGGTGATTATCAGATTGCGCGCTCATGGGCGTTTGGTGACTACCCAGAACCTTCTGCATTGCTAGAAGCCTTCACTTGTGACCACACTGCAAATGAGAGTGGTTACTGTAACACCGATTATGATGAGCTCTTACAGCAAGCAAGTAAAACGGAAGAACAATCTAAACGCTTCGCTCTATACCAGCACGCAGAGTCGATACTTAACGAATCAGCAGCAGTTATGCCTTTATATCATTACAATCACACTCGATTAGTGCGAAATACACTAAAAGGTTTCCCCAATAATAATCCGAAAGGAAATATCTACGCGAAGGATCTATACTTTATCCAAGAGTAAAAATGAGCTGAATAACAAATATTTTTAACTACCACTTTAGTGGTAAAGAGGCTAGAATCATTTAACTAAACCAGATAAACAGCGGTTAGTTGGCTAAAACAAAATAAGGTACCGTAATGAGTACCACACGGCTTAGAAACACCTAGCATTACGCTAGGTGTTTTTTTTGCAATCAACCTTTCGAGCAACTTACTCGATAAAGTACACCTCTGTTGATGCATCACCTTTAACGCCTTTAAACGCCAATATTCACCAACTTATCACCTGTTCGAAAAAATAGTCTTAATCGTGAGATTATCCGCTTTAATTTATGTCATCTTAAGTATATTGTTATTAGCAAGTAACAAGCATGTTATGCAGTGCGATAATAATGAAGGAAAATAAATGAGCAGTAGCAATAGCCGACAAGATGGTAAACGAGACGTTACTCTGCGTTTTTTAGCTGAACCCGGGGATGTGAACTTTGGTGGTAAAGTTCATGGTGGTGCAGCAATGAAGTGGATCGATTTAGCAGCCTACGCTTGTTCCGCAGGTTGGAGCGGTAAATACTGTATAACAGCCTATGCAGGCGGAATTAGATTCGTTGCCCCAATTCACGTAGGCAACCTTGTGGAGGTAAGTGCAAAGGTCATATACACAGGTTCATCTTCAATGCATATCGCTATCGACGTTCAAGCCAGCGACCCTAAAGAGCTCAATAACCGCCTAACAACTCACTGTATCGTTATTATGGTCGCTGTCGATGAGAATGGTAATCCGACTAAAGTTCCAGAGTGGATCCCAGAGACGCCAGAAGACATCGAATTACGAGATTCGGCTATTCGTCTAATGAACATGCGAAAACAGATTGGTGAAGAGATGGAAGCGCACGTGAAGTACCTTAAGTAAAGCCCACCAACCGCTCTACCTTACAAAACCTTATTACTATGCCAAGTACCTGCTTGGCATTTGCTTATCTAACCCCTTAGCTCTATGTATCTATACAAGGCACGCCTATGAAAGCGTGATAGCCAGCCAAAGGTTGAAATGAATCGAAGCTGTCTCTCGGATTTATTTTAACTGTAATAAAGTCGTCATTTTGCTCTGTTTAAATACCGCCAATCATAATGGATGTATTTGAATTTCCCGGAGCCACTCTTGAGCGTCACACGCCCCACTCTTAGCGAATCTACACTGAACAATTTAAAGGCTGTTGAGTACCAATGGGTTAGAACTTTGTACGTCGAAGGCTACGACAGCAATGAAATCAACCACTACATCCAAACTTGTTTTGGCGGTGACCAGACGTTTGCGGATCTATTTCGCCGTGTGGCACTCGATCAAGAAAGCATCTATGTGCTGTTGCAGCATCTTGGTTGTGCTCCTTCTAGTAGAGAATTCTAATCCCAACATCTGATTCCCTCTTAGCTTTAAATCGAAACATGCTTCCAAGCAAATCAATAACCGGCAGTGATGATTACTCGCGATACATCAACAGTCGCCTGCCGTTATAGACATTTCCTGTGTAATCTGGCTAATCGTTGCATACAAATCATTGAAGTATCACGCATTGGATTATTAGCAATATATCAATAGATCGACAGCCCCTTATACTGAGTGTCTGATTTGTGAGACTCGTTCATGCCTTCAAGTAAGAGGAATGAGTCAAGAAAAGCGTAGAAGAGAAGTGACTCGAAGCTTTTAATACTAAAGCGCTTATCAGCACAATAACGGTGATGAATACAAGAGTTGACGAGTAACGCTGACACAAAAAACAAAAAGTAGTAGGCATAAAAAAACCCAAGTAAATACCTGGGTTAGAGTTACAAAAACCACTAATCATTAATAGCGTAAGGAACCTGATTAGTAGCCAGCTATGCGTAACCTGAGGGTTATTTTTATTACTGATCGGCGGCCAAACCAAATGATGTAATAAAAATGCCAATATAGAGCGACCTAACGGTCGCTCTTTTTCTTTCTTATAGGGTATAGCTTATCCTTTTACACCACCTGCCGTCAAACCGCCAACTAACCAACGTTGAGCAAGTAAGAACACGATAGTAATCGGAAGTGCTGATAGTACAGCCGCTGCCGCAAAGTCACCCCATAGGTAGTTCTGAGGGTATAGGTATTGCTGCATACCTACTGCTAGTGTGTAAGAGTTCACATCTGTAAGTAGGATAGACGCTACTGGCACTTCACCAACTGTCGCGATGAAAGAGAGGATAAACACAACCGCTAGGATTGGCACAGACAATGGCAGTAGAACCAGTCTGAATGCTTGCCAAGGCGTTGCACCATCCAGTGCTGCCGCCTCTTCCAAAGAGTTATCAATCGTCTCAAAGTAGCCTTTAATAGTCCAAACGTGCAGTGCAATACCACCCAGGTAAGAGAAGATCAGACCGCCATGCGTGTTCAAGCCTAAGAACGGGATGTATTGACCAAGTTTATCGAACAGCGCGTAGATAGCCACTAGAGCAAGTACCGCTGGAAACATTTGGAAAATCATCATCGCTTTCAAGATAGTTTCTTTACCTTTGAAGCGCATACGAGCAAATGCGTAAGCCGATGTTGTAGACAACGCCACAATCAAAATAGACGTAACACCCGCTACTTTAACCGAGTTCCATAACCAAGTTAGAACAGGGAATGGAGGTGGCGTTACCGAGCCATCTGCGTTCGTTACTGAAATTCCCAATGCTAGCTTCCAGTGCTCCAGTGATGGATTGTCTGGAATCAAGCTACCGGTTGCGAAGTTACCTTCACGGAATGAGATCGCGATAATCATCAGTAGTGGGAAGATAATCATTGCCAAAAAGCACCACAACACTGCATGCGTTGCCCACACTCGGTATTTAAGGCCTTTACCTTGTACCATAGCCATTGTCGTGCTCCTTAATCTTGAGACAGTTTAGTGAAACGAAGGTTTAGTAACGCTAGTGCACCAACCAATAGGAAGATAAGCGTTGCGATAGCACTTGCTAGACCGAAGTCTTGACCGCCGCCGCCTTCGAATGCAATTCGGTACGTGTAGCTTACAAGCAAGTCTGTGTAACCCGCTGGTTCAGAAGTACCAATCATGTTCGGGCCACCGTTCGTCAATAGTTGAATCATTACGAAGTTGTTGAAGTTAAAGGCAAACGCTGCAATCAATAGCGGTGTAAGCGGTTTAATCATCAATGGGAACGTAATGCGCTTAAAGTTATCAAGGAAGTTCGCACCATCGATTGCTGACGCTTCGTATAAATCATCAGGAATCGCTTTAAGCAGGCCCATACACAGAATCATCATGTAAGGGAAACCTAGCCATGTGTTAACCATCAACACCATGGTTTTCGCAAGAATCGGGTCTGAGAACCAGTTTGGGCTTAAGCCGAAGATATTCTCGAGCACCATGTTGATCTCACCAAAGCTTTGGTTGAATAGACCCTTAAAGATAAGAATCGAGATGAATGCTGGTACGGCGTAAGGCAGAATCAGTAGAACACGATAGATAGAACGACCTTTCAGCTCTTCCCACTGTACGATGTTTGCAAGCACAAGGCCGATAACCAGTGTGAACGCGACAGTACATACCGAGAAGATAACCGTCCAAATAAAGATGCTGATAAACGGTTCTTTAATGCCGTCATCTTTCCATACACGCTCAAAGTTATTCGTACCAATACTAACCACGAAACCTGGAGAGATGGTATTACCCGTAAACTCACCGTTTGCATCAACAGGCTGGTAGAAACCCACATCCATGTTTGGCTTGAGAACTTCACCCGTTTCATTGTTGATTAACGTTTCTTCATCGTCTTGTAGCGTGTAAAGCGGAGCAACAGAAGCAAACTTACGTAAGCCACTCATGCGGATGTCACCACCGTCCGGTAGATTGAAATCAACACCACTGATCGCTGCTCGGTTTTGGATGATCGCTTTGATCTTCTCTTTTTCACCTTGCGCAGACTCGATGACAGATAGGTCCATCTCTGTTGCTGTCATATTGTCTAGAGAAAATACGTCAGTTGCTAACAGTTGGTCGCCATCTTTTACTACGATCTGGTGACCGTCATCTGTCTTGTACAAAGTAAATGGGTAGCTCTCACCGCTTTGGAAAGAACGGTCTAAAAGAACGGTTTGAGTACGCTCTAGAGAAAGCTGGTTTTTCGCGCTGTAGTTAGTAAACGCAAGCCCTACGGTGTATGCCAATGGGAAAAGAATGAACAAGATCATTCCGGCAATACCTGGGTAAATATAACGGTGGGCGTAAGTTTTTTTACTACCAAAAATGTAAAGTGCCAAAGCCGTTAAGATCACTGTAAGCAGCGCAAAAGCGAGCTCACCGCGAGAATACATTAGAATTGTAGCGTAGCCGTTTATTAAGCCAACGCTACCAAGCAACCCCCATTTGATGAAGACGCTTTTACTGCCTGGAAGGCTTGATGGTGCTGGGATAGCATCTGTACCTTGAACTGACTGCATAGAGGAACCTGCTAGCGATATAGATAAAAAATAGAAAAGTAAGGAGAGGTTACCCCCTCCTTAAAAGGTAGTGCCTGGGTGTTACTTAACCATACGACCTTCAGCAGCTTTTAGTGCTTGGTCTACTGATTGACGGCCGTCAACTACGTTGCCGATCGCTTCTTCCATGCTGTACCAGAATGTTGTGAACTGAGGGATGTTAGGCATGATTTCACCGTTCATCGCGTTGTCCATTGTTGCTGCAATACGAGTATCGCTGTCTAGTTGACGTTGGAAAGAGTTAAGAGCAACAGCGCCTAGTGGCTTGTCGTCGTTCAGGCTCTTCATACCTTCATCTGTTAGTAAGTAGTTTTCCATGAACTCAACAGCTAGGTCGCGGTTTGGAGACGCAGTGCTGATACCACCCGCCCATACACCAACGAAAGGTTTAGACGCTTTGCCGTTGAACTTAGGTAAAGTTGTTACACCGTAATCTACGCCGGCTTTCTTGATGTTTTCCCAACCCCAAGGACCATTAATTGTCATTGCAACGTTACCCGCAACAAATTCAGACTCAGCAACTGAGTAATCCATGTCTGCAGAGATAACTTTGTCTTGTACCATCTTCTCGATGAAACCTAGAGACTTCTGAACACCGTCAGTCGCTACGCCCGCATCTTTAATGTCGTAACCTTCTGCAGTTTGTTTGAATGCGTAACCGCCGTCAGCTGCAAGTAGAGGCCATGTGAAGTAAGCGCCGCCACGTAGAGGCCACATGATCGCTTTTTTGCCATCTTTTTTAAGTTCAGCATCAAGTGCTGGGATTTCTTCCCAAGACTTAGGCGGGTTAGGAACAAGCGCTTTGTTATAAATTAGAGAAACTGACTCAACCGCTACAGGGTATGCGATTGTTTTACCTTCGTATGAAACAGCGTCCCATGCGAAGTCTACGATACCTTCTTTAGTTTCTTTAGAAGGTTTGATATCAACAAGAAGTCCCGCTTCTGCATAGCCGCCAAAACGGTCATGTGCGTAGAAGATCATATCTGGGCCATCGCCAGCTGCTGCTACTTGAGGGAATTTCTCTTCTAGCTTGTCAGGGAAAGCGACGGTTACTTTAACACCAGTATCTTCTTCGAAGCGTTTACCTACTTCAGCCATGCCTTCATAAGCTTTGTCACCACCTACCCAGATTGTTAGTTGTCCTTCTTCGATAGCAGCATTTGCACCAAAAGAACCCAGAGCAACTATTGTACCTAGAGCTACAGCGCTTAGAGCGTTTTTCATGTGAATATCCTTTTTATATTTATACGTAGGGCACATCTACCAAGACGAGCCAGTTTTCGGAGGTTATGATCTGAGAAAACAGACCCTAGCTCATCATCCTAGCCACTACGCCCTAGCTATTATGGCTTAAATTCGTGATCGCCATCCGGTCAGATTAGAGACTGCAATCACAAAACGCATAGTCATCGTGATCAACATCACCGTTATGTGGTGGATTTATTTGAACTGGATCGCCAATTATTAATAACCCTGTATATCTACTCCTCCCCTCCTACTCCCCCTAGTTAATTTTCCATTAGGAGGATGTACCCTTACGCCATTTCACCGAAACTGCATTCATCCAAGAGTGGATAGTAAGAACCCTTTACCGGCAAGTGTTATGCGTTGACGCATTATTCATTTAGTTGGCTTCACTGCCCGCTGGTGTCTTATTATTAGCATCGAGCTAAATCTGTGATTGAATCACGGGGGAGGTTTAGCTGGATGTGGGGGAAATGGGCATCAGTTTGGCTATGACGGGTGGGCTTGGTTAAAGAAGCCAAGTCTCACCCACTTTTTTCTTACTCACTCAATACTTACCAATTCCTACAGTTACTGCTGACCCAAAAATTTCTTATAATGATAAGCAGTAAAACTTAAAATTTGATCGATCGAGGACAAGCTAGATGGCGAGTGTCACGTTAAAAAACGTTTATAAATCATATGGTGATGTACAGATTTCTAAGGACGTAACCTTAGACATCAACGAAGGTGAATTCGTAGTATTCGTAGGACCATCAGGTTGTGGTAAATCGACGCTATTACGTTGTATCGCAGGTCTAGAAGACATTACGTCTGGTGATTTGTACATTGGCGACCAGCGCATGAATGACGTTGAACCGTCAAAGCGTGGTGTGGGTATGGTATTCCAATCATACGCGCTTTACCCTCACCTTAACCTATACGACAACATGTCTTTCGGTCTGAAGCTAGCAAACGCAAATAAAGCTGAGATCGACAAACGCGTTGAACATGCTGCAGAAATCCTTCAGCTTGGTCACCTTCTTGAGCGCCAACCTAAAGCGCTTTCTGGTGGTCAGCGTCAACGTGTTGCGATTGGTCGTACTCTGGTTTCTCAACCAAACGTATTCCTACTTGATGAGCCTCTATCAAACCTAGATGCTGCACTACGTGTTCAAATGCGTTCGCAAATCACCAAGCTACAGCGTCAACTGGGTTGTACCATGATCTACGTTACCCACGACCAAGTGGAAGCGATGACAATGGCGGATAAGATCGTTGTTCTTGATGGTGGTTATGTATCTCAAGTCGGTAAGCCGCTTGACCTTTACCACTACCCTCAAAACCGTTTCGTTGCTGGCTTTATTGGTTCACCGAAGATGAACTTCATGTCGGTACACATTGAGCAAGCTGAAGCAGAGCGCGTATTGGTACAGCTTTCTAACGGTATGACTTTCTGGATTCCTGTTGACGGGACGACGGTTAATGCTGGCGATCGTATGTCGCTGGGTATTCGCCCTGAACACTTGATGTCTGCTGAAGCAGGTGACGCGACAATTGAAGCTGAAGTGATGATGGTTGAGAAGCTAGGTAACGAAACTCAGGTTTACCTAAACCTTGAAAGTGCCGATGCTGACGTTATCTATCGCCAGCCAGACACGTTAACAATCGAATCTGGTGACAAGTTGGCGATTGGTATTCCAGCGCACCGTTGTCACCTATTCCACAGCGATGGCCGCGCATGTCGTCGTTTGTACAAAGAGTATGGCACAGACTAATCGCTTAGCCTTTTAGGATATAACTTGCCCATATCGAATCCCTCTTACTCAGTAAGGGGGATTTTTTATGTGTTGGAGACAATTTTACTTACATTGAATCGTTCGTGAATCAACCATTTTTCTTGAGCTAGCTGCAATAAAAAAGGCCTAGCAACTGCTAGACCTTTATCTGTTAGTCAGGCAATAAACCCAACCGCTAATATCACTTCTTTCAGACAAAAGACCTGCCTAAATCAACTTAATGGATTGGCGTATCACTTGTTTTGTTGAACTGGCCAAAATGCTTTTCTAACACTTCTGGTGTTAGTTTGCCTTCCGCTTCTAGTCGCTTGAACTCAGCAACAATTGCTTTTTGCTCTTCAAGTGATGGCAGTTTCACCTCAGGCTCATCGCCCATCTCTTGAGTCATCTGCTCTAGTTCTTTTTCAAAATCGCTCATGATACTTACCTAAATATTAAACCTAACCAGATTTTACTCATTTACGCTCTGTGATGCTAGAGCGATTAAGTGCAAAGCCCGAAACCAGATCAAGCTAAGGCCAGTTAGAAGAAAACAAGCCCCTAAATAAAAAGAGCTGGATTCACGATTAAATGAATCCAGCTCTTCGTCTGTGTCCCTTTCTAAGCCATGCTACAGCTTAAATGAACCAACCATCTTATCTAGGCGAGAAGAAAGGTCTCGAAGCTCTTGGCTCGCCTCTGCAAGTTGCTCAGCCGTGCCCGTTGTCACTTCATTAATCGCGTTGATCTCTTCAATGTTCTGGTTGATGGTGTGAACAACGGTTGATTGCTCTTCCGTTGCCGTTGCCACTTGTGTGTTACGGTCAGTGATATCAACGATACGATCTGAAATACCCCCCAGCACGTCTACCGCTTCATCCGATGCTGATACACCTTCAAGAGTAATCACTTTACCTGCACTCATTGCCGTTACCGCATCTTTCGCATCGCTTTGTAGTTGGTTGATCATCTTCTGAATTTCTTCCGTTGAATCTGCAGTACGGCTTGCTAAGTTACGTACTTCATCAGCTACAACCGCAAAACCACGACCTTGCTCACCGGCTCGGGCTGCTTCAATCGCTGCGTTCAATGCGAGTAAGTTAGTTTGCTCTGAAATATCACGAATAACACCCAGAATAGAACCGATGTCTTGAGTTGTAGAAGCCAGTTGCTCTACTACCTGACCCGTGCTTTCAATATCTTGCGCCAAACGACTGATCGCGTCTTTTGCTTTGTTCACCACAGAACGGCCTACTTCCGTATTACCTGAAGCTTGAGTTGCCGTTTCTGCTGCGGTTGCCGCGTTCGATGCAATCTCGCTGATTGTCATACCCATTTGGTTGATTGCAGCAACTACTTGAAGCGTTTGGTCACGCTGTTCTTGGCTGTTGTCGTGAGTAATATGCGCTTTATTAGAAACACTCTCTGCTGCCACTTGAAGCGCCTGGCTTGTCGAACACACCTCTTTCATCGACTCGTGAATCTTTTCAATGAATCCGTTGAAGCCCTTTGAAAGCTGTGCAATTTCATCGTTGCCTTTCACTTCGATACGCTGTGCTAGATCGCCATCACCTTCGCCAAGGTCACCGAAACGCTTAGCCAACAGCTTAATCGGCTGGGTGATGCTATTTGCTAGCACTACGCCCATTAGGATAAAGACTAACGCCACAACCGCAGTCATGATCAGCATCTTTTGCGCTGTCTCATCTAGCTCTGCAAATACTTCATTAGTTGGAACAACACCAATAACAAACCAGTCCATTGAGGACACATACAAGCTCGCTACAAACAGCTCTTGGCCTTGGCTTTCAGTAGTAATTAGGTTAAAGCCTGACTTGTTCAGTAACTGGCTTGCTTGAGGGCCGTAAAGTTGTTGAAGTGAAGAATCGCTGCGTGAGCGTTCACGGTGAATTTGAACATCACCTTGGCTATCGGTTAAGAATACGAAGCCTGTATTTTCAATCTTAAAACCATTGAGTAGGTTAACCATGTCATCCATCGACTTTGATAGACCTGACATCGCCAAACCAGAAGGCTGTTGGTAGTTAGCAAACATCTTCACTTCGCCATTAGCTTCTTGGAACATGCTCACCATGGTTGGCTGACCAGATTGAGTAAAGCCAAAGAACCAACCATCTTGTTGTTGGTTTAGCTGACGCAAGAATCCGTTTTGGTTCCAGTAATATGCAGTTTGACGGTTCGCCACTGAGGCATCATTCAACTGATATTGGTTGCGAACATTGTTCAGCTGTTTAACCAGTTTATTTTCTAGTGCCGGATCGCGATCCGTCGATTGGATAGCATCAGAAATAAATTCATTTGAAGCAATTTGCTCCGCCGCTAGTAATAGCTGAGAGACTTCTCGGTCAATTTCACCATTGATTCGCTCCAGCATTCCTGGAAGTTCAATATCGATCAATCGATGACTTAGTACATCTCTTGCTTGCTGTTGCGCCATCGCGCCGACAATAACTGTTGATGCAAGAACCGCGAAGGTAATTCCAAGTACAACTTTTTGCTTGATACTCAGAGAGTTAGTTTTAAACATATTGGGACCTTTAAAAAGAATAGCTCGTTATCGGTATACCCTGAACAGGACTTTTTAGTGCACGCCAACAGCAATGCACAATCTGAGTGATGTATCGGCCACAACCAATAAAACTAGAGACTTTTCTCTCAAAAAATTGCAAATATGATGTAACAACTAAATTATTTAACCTTGGAGTATCATCCATCAGGAAATATGATTATTTAGCTTTATTCAAATTCATTATGCGTGACGCCATATTTACCTAGCTAACCCTTCCAGAATGAATGTATTTAGCTTGTCTTGATTGATGATATCAATACGGCGATAACCTATTTCAATCATGCCTTCCTTCGCTAGCAACTGGAGCGAACGGCTCAGTGTCTGACGGGTACATCGAGATAGATGGGCAAGTTTGTCTTGGGTATACAAGATTGGATTTAACTCATTAGGAGCCCCATTCAAACGGCTTACCAATAGAAGTAATTTAGCTACGCGATAGTCATTTTTGAGAAGCACAGATTCTGTCGTCCACTCCATCAAGAGCCGGAATCGAAAACTGATTTCTCGAATCGCAATCTTATAAAGTTGAGGGTAACGGTCAGCGATAGCTCTCATTTTTTTGACCGGAATGGCGACGACAATCGCATCAGATGAAGAGTAAAAATTGAGATTCGTCGGTTGGTCTTCAAAACACCCTATCCATGTCAGCCAACTGCTCGAACCTAGCATGGCAATGCACGCCTCATCGCCACTTTCACTGTAACTCATCAGTTCAATGTGTCCCTTAACGACAAGTCGCATGGTATCGACAGCGGTATAGGCGGAATTGAGCAATGTTGGAACCTTATAGGTTTCTATTTTTGCGGCTCCAACTATTTCCTCAATAGCCTTCGGGTCTAACTGATTTAGCGTGGGATCATTTCTTAACACCGTCTCCAGCATCGAATGTTGTTCTTCACTACTCATCGTAGGCACGAAACTAGAATGTAAGATTTTACACATTGTTCTCAACTCGCTCCTGATAGCTTGTTAATTAATTGTTACAGATAAATTAACAATTAATCAAATATAAGTATTAGGAAACACCACAAGGTCGTGAAAAGAGGATTAAAAAATGCAAATGCCATGCGTAAATACATTGAGTCGTTGGCTCTTTAAAGGCTCTGTAGCAACAGTTTTAATTACCTGCGCTAGCTGGAGTTCTGTCTCAGCAGCCAATGATAAATTTGAAGGGATCCCAGGAGAAAGAACGTGTTTCTTCCGTTATGGTCCCGTCTCTGCTGACCCGTATATCAACGTTGCCTACCCCGATGCAGCAGTTAAGTATTGGGGATCAGCTTTTACTGTACCTGATGGTGCCAAGCTCAGGTTAGAAGGGCAATTCCCACATTCTCGCTACATGTCGTTCATTAGCTATGATGACCGTGGAAGACCGGTGCAATCTTTACCCGACTATATGATAAAACCCAGCCAAAGCAGCGTGAACCCTTTCAGAGAAGGCAGCCAGCGCGACAGCGTTCTTAGAAGCTATCAAGTCAATATTCTCGACTCTCAACCAAAAACTGATTACACCGCAGGCCAAATACGTGACGGTGCTGAAATGGATGAACTGCACACGCCGAAATCTTCAGCTAATCAGCAAGTGATCATTTACCGTATCTACGCAAAAGACGAAAACAGTGATGGCACAGGGAATACAGCATTACCTCAGCCAATCGTCACTCTAGCTTCAGGAAAGGAACTTCGCGGGCAAGAAGCGTGTGATTCTCTGCAAAGTACACAACCGTTAAAAGCTCAATTGAATGCTTTGGGGATCCCTGTAGAGAAATATCGAGAACTGGTGTCACAACCCAACAAGCCAGCAGGCTTCCCCGCGACCAACCCATCGACTTGGCACATTCAACTCGACCGAGAAAGCTTGTTAGGTATCTACACTGGGAAAGTCAATCCTGAAGCTCGCCGTAGCACGGGTGGCTTCTACCCCAATCTTGATAACAATTACATTAGAACCGTCGTCAATCGCAAACATGGCCCTGTATTTGTCCTCAGAGCGAAAGCACCTGTGACGCCAAAAACTTTCCATGGCGTTAAAAAGATGACCAAAGGTGACCTTCGTTATTGGTCGGTCTGCTCGAATAAAGGCTTCGCTGTAACCAAAGTCAACGACTGCCTTTACGATGAAGCTATTCCGGTGGACAAAGACGGGTATTACACTGTCGCCGTGAGTCGCGCCGCCGACAGGCCACGTAACGCTTTTGCCCAATGTGGTGTAGGTTGGTTACCAATGGCAGACGATGGTGATGGCATTATTGATGAAGATGCATCGATTGTTCAAATCCGTCACATGCTCGCAGCGCCGGAGTTTAGCCACGCCATCCAAAACATCCAGCAAGACAAAGATATCGCCCCGGTGATGGGGGAATACTACCCAAGAACTTTCTACACGACGACCAACAACTTCGAGCTGATGATCCCTTGCTCGGGATAGTCCTTTCCAGCTGAATAACCAATTAATAAAACTATGAAATGGCAGGTTCCCCGCCTGCCATCTATGACCGAATACCATCCATTTTCTGAGGTTGCCATGCTACTTAAACTACTATCATTGTTGTCGCTCATGTCTTTTCTTATACTGGCACAAGCAGCGCAAACAGAAGAACTCAAACCAGAACTAAAACCAGAGCAAGAACAAGAACAAATAGAAGACCTAGACGATCCTACCACGCTGAGCTCGTTTCTGGGAATACGAACAGGGACCAACGGATATGGTGCCATCGCGCAATTTGGATTCAACAGCCCCGACAGTGTATTGGGTCACAACAGCTTCATTCAATTTAAAGACGATTTTGAAACCGTACATCTACGCCATTTTTCTATCTATAAACAAAGTGGAACAGGGTTGTTTGTCGATATGCAGCGCAACAACGCCAATGCGATTCCCGTTAACCGAGCTTCTGTTGGCGCCATCCAGATAATCCCTATCTCAGATAACCTTAGGATCAACCCAGCCCTTTTATACGGCGAAACCTGGACAGACGATAAGAAAGCTCAAAAAACACTATTTCCAGATACGTCGATCGTGACCTTGTATACCTTTATTCGCTGGCAAGTCGCCGACGACTGGTTCGTCAATTTGGTACCTCAATATACCTACAGCGTAAATGGACGAAAGATTCGCTTGTTTGAACTCGTCACCCAAGTTGGCCACAACATTACTAAGGAAACGAGCATGGCGATAAATACCGATGAAGACGACAACTTTTGGTTAACACTAAAGCACGCCTTTTAAGTCTGACTATGGTAAACCGTTGGGCTTAACTGTACTTTGGCTAAACACTTGTAAATCATTCCATTTTTGGAAAAATAAATTACGTAGATGTACTGGAACTTTTTCCTATTAATAAGTGACCAATACTCAAAATAAGAATCAAATGGCCCCCAGAGAGTCCAAAAATGCATAAAAATAACTTCGAAATCCTTCAAAACTACCTAGAGTCTCAAATCATTGGTCAGCAAGAGCTCGTAAAACAATTGATGATCGCCTTACTGGCAGATGGTCATATCCTTGTTGAAGGGCCTCCGGGGTTGGCAAAAACCCGCGCAGTAAAGTCGCTGGCTGACTGTGTCGAGGGAGATTTTCACCGTATTCAATTTACCCCTGACCTATTGCCTGCCGACCTAACTGGTACCGATATTTTCCGTCCAGAAACCGGAGAGTTCACTTTCCAATCGGGCCCGATTTTTAACTCGCTTATTCTAGCGGATGAGATCAACCGTGCTCCGGCGAAAGTGCAAGCCGCAATGCTAGAAGCTATGGCTGAGAAGCAGGTGACCGCTGGTCGAAAAACCTATGCTCTGCCTGATCTTTTTTGGTGATGGCAACGCAAAACCCGATTGAGCAAGAAGGCACTTACCCGCTGCCGGAAGCTCAATTAGACCGTTTCTTGCTGCATTTAGAAGTGGCTTATCCAGACATGGAAAGTGAGCTGGAGATCTTGCGCCTAAACAGAGGCGAAGCGCAAGGCAATCAACCTGTTCAACCAGAGCCTATTTCTCAACAAACTATCTTCGAAGCTCGCCAAGAAGTGCTCAGCATTCACATGGCAGACACCATTGAGCAGTACATAATCAGACTAGTAATGGCGACTCGCCAACCTAAACAATACAGCGACCAACTTGATCAATGGTTAGACATGGGTGTTAGCCCGCGTGCAACCATCGCGTTAGACCGTTGTGCCCGCGCTCACGCTTGGCTTGCTGGCCGCGACTATGTTACTCCACAAGATGTTCAAGCGATGGCATTCCCTGTATTGCGCCACCGCCTGCTTCGTAGCTACCACGCACAAGCTGAAGGGGTCACTGCAAACCAAGTGATCGCACACCTTATATCACTGGTTGGTAGCGCATAGGGATAAGCGCATGAATAATCAATTACCCAACCATAGTGACGGTGTCACGTTAAATCTAGACGAACTGCTGCAATACAAAGCGCAGTCTGTTCGCTGGTTGCCTCCAGCCAAGAGCCTGTGGTCGCAACTAAACGGTCAACACGAGAGCAATCGTAAAGGTCGCGGAATGAATTTCTCTGAGGTTCGTCAATATCAGGCGGGCGACGACATCCGCAGCATTGATTGGCGCGTCACGGCGAGAACAGGCAAGGCGCATACCAAACTGTTTTCTGAAGAAAGAGAACAGCCTGTGATTTTGTTCTTAGATCTGTCGAGCAGTATGATTTTCGGCTCAACCTTGTTACTTAAATCGGTTCAACTCGCGCACTTTGCCAGCCAACTTTGCTGGTTAACCGTCGCTCAAAAAGACCGTATTGGCGCAGTGATAGATACTGGCCAAGAGATCATTGAGATTAAACCCAGTGCTAGCAACCATGCTCCGCTACGTATTTTACAAAAAGTCATAGAAATCAATAACGCAGCGCTGACCAACCCAGGCAATAACAGCGACACAACCTTAGAGCATGGGCTGAAATCTCTTCACCAGCTTTGCCCGAAAGGAAGCGATATCATTATGCTCAGTGATTTCGTCCGTTATAACGAAAGTAATTACTCACTTATCAATCAAATACGTCGACATAATCGAGTTCGCTTGGTTCATTTTTACGATCCATTAGAACAAGGTGTTACTGCATTCAAAGGTTCAAAACAGATCACCGATGGCAATAAAACCCAATGGTTTAATTTCTCCTCCAATAAAGAGAAGCAAAAACTCAACCACGCTTTTTCACTAAAGAAGCAGCAGCTACAACAGTTGGGCTTATCTCTCGCGATACCCTATAGCTCGCTGTCGAGTGCACAACCATTGATGAGTCAGATATCAGGATCTCAGTCATGAAGCAGCCCTTAGATTTAAGCCCGGCTATTGCGCCAGACGCACCGACATGGTGGCCTCTAGCATGGGGTTGGTGGGCTGTGATTGTCATAGCCATTACCCTGATTGCCTTGGTGTTCTTTATTGTAAAGCGCAGAAAAAACAACCAACTACCGAAGCAAGAAGCGCTGTCTTATTTCAGCAATCGTCAGTCTTCAAATCGCTTGTCTCCGAGCGAAGCACAACGCATCCTTCGTCAAGCAGCGCTGAGTTATTTCCCACGCGAAAAAGTGGCAGGCTTGTCTGGTGATAATTGGTTGGCGTTCTTGGATGCACAATTAGCGAAGCCGTTATTTTCCGTAAAGCAATCACAATGGCAACAAGCGCTATACCAAGATGCATCCTTGATGACCGACGAACAGAAAAAGGCTCAACAGCAATTGGTTAATGACTGCGAAACTTGGCTTCGTAAAGCCCTTCCTCCAAAGCGAGGTAATAATGACTAATCTTCTAAGCACTAACTTGCTAAACATTGAATTCGTTTGGTGGTGGATGCTTTTCCTCGTGCCACTGCCGTTTGTCATTTACTTATTGTCACCAAAGGCGAAATCAAACAGCGCCCTTAAGCTTCCATTTCTGCCAGAGGACAGTAACACCAAAACTCCGAGCACTCGCATACCAAAGGCGTTGTCAGTCATTATTTGGCTTCTGCTAGTAACGGCGAGCGCGCGTCCAGTCTGGTATGGCGAACCGGTGGAGTTTCAGCCGAAGCACCGTGATTTGATGTTGGTAGTCGACCTCTCCTACTCGATGAGCCAAGAGGACATGCAGTTCAATGGTGAATACATCGACCGATTATCGGCGGTCAAACATGTGTTGAGTGACTTTATTGAACGCCGCAAAGGCGACCGAGTTGGGTTGGTGCTCTTTGCCGATCATGCGTATTTGCAAACTCCCCTGACGTTAGACAGAGACACGCTATCACAACAACTCAATCAAGCGGTGTTAAAGCTTATCGGTACTCAAACTGCGATCGGTGATGGTATTGGCCTTGCCACCAAAACCTTCGTCGACAGCGATGCCCCTCAGCGTGTGATGATTCTACTCAGTGACGGCAGCAATACCGCGGGCGTATTAGATCCACTAGAAGCCACAGATATTGCTAAGAAGTACAACGCGACGATTTACACCGTGGGTGTCGGTGCGGGCGAAATGATGGTCAAAGAGTTCTTCATGACTCGTAAGGTCAATACTGCTCAAGACTTGGATGAGCGTACTCTAATGGAAATCGCCAAACGCACTGGTGGTCAGTACTTCCGAGCGCGTGACAGCAAAGAGCTGGCAACGATTTACGACACCATCAACCAATTAGAACCCGTGACGAACGCCACTAAGATCTGGCGACCACAACAAGAGTGGTTTGTCTGGCCACTGTCGGCGGCAATGTTCTTCGCATTTATGCTGTTAGCCATTAGGAGAAACAATGTCTAACTTTACTTTTATCTACCCATATTGGTTCTTAGCGCTTGCCGTGCTGCCCGCAATTTGGTGGCTCAGCAAGAGACAATCGAAACAAGGGTTACTGGCCTCTCATATCGCTCGCTACTTGGCACCAGAATCAAGCAAGCCATCAAAAAACCGCAGCACTTACTTTGGTATCTGGTGGTTAGTTGGTGTTATTGCACTAGCCGGTCCCAGCTTTGAAAACAATGAACAGCCAAGCTTTGAAAAAACACAGGCGCGAGTTGTGATCATGGATATGTCGATGTCTATGTATGCCACTGACATTAAACCAAACCGCTTAACACAGGCGCGATACAAGGCTCTGGATCTGCTTTCTTTATGGAAAGAAGGCCTAACTGGAATGGTGGCATACGCCGGAGATGCTTACACCATTAGTCCGCTAACGTCTGACATCAACACCATCAAGAACCTCGTACCCAACCTATCACCAGATATCATGCCCTTCCAAGGCGGCAATGCAGCATCGGCAGTTAAGCTTGCGATTGAGATGATGACTCGCGCTCATATCTACCAAGGCGATCTGGTACTGATTGCTGATGATATTGATGGTCAAGAGAAGAAAGATATCGACTCGCTACTCTCTGGTAGTAATTGGACGTTGTCAGTCTTGGCTGTAGGTACGGAAAGCGGCGCGCCGATCTCGTTACCTACAGGTTCGATGTTACAAACCGACGCAGGACAAACCGTGGTTGCGAAAACCAACGTAGACAATATGCGCGACCTGACTCGTCGCTCTGGAGGCACATTCACTGAGGTACAATTTGATAACTCAGACGTTGAACACATCGCAAGTTATCTCGACCGAATTGCTACAACATCAGAAGTGACTAAAACCGATAACTCGCTCAATACCAGAGTGAACAATGGTTTCTGGTTATTGCCATTTTTGTTACTTCCTGTCCTTGGGCTATTTCGAAAAGGGGTTATTTGGTGTGGCCTAGCTGTGCTTGTATCGTTCAGCCAGCCGAATACTGCGTTTGCGAATCCTTGGAAAACCGATGATCAGGTGGGTTATCAATTATATCAAGATGAGAACTTCCAGCAGGCAGCTGAACAATTCAAACAACAAGAGTGGAAAGGCATCTCACAATACAAAGCGGGTGACTTCGAAGCTGCGGAACAAACACTACAAGGTTTGACTGACGAAAATGCTCGCTACAACCTCGCCAATGCACAAGCAAAGCAAGGCAAGTACGACCAAGCAATTGAAGAGTATCAACGTATTCTCGAAAGCAACCCTGAACATACTTATGCTAAGAAGAACTTAGAGGTCGTCGAACAAGCCCAGAAGCAACAGCAACAGCAACAGCAACAGCAACAGCAAGGCGATTCTGAATCCAAAGACCAGAAAGACCAAAACCAGCAAGGTCAGCAAGGTCAGCAAGGTCAGCAAGGTCAGCAAGGTCAGCAAGGTCAGCAAAATGATTCTTCGCAAAGCTCGCAGGATCAACAACAAAGCTCTGCTGACAATGGCAAGTCGCAAAGTCAAAGCGGCAGCCAAGATCAAAGTGAAAACCAAGATCAGAATACTGACCAAAGCCAAGCTGATAACCGCTCTGATTCCAAGATGGATGAAGAAAACGACAAGCAAGCTGTGCAACAAAACAAAGCGGATCAAGCAGGTAGGCCGTCACAGGACAAAGATGACTCTGCATCTCAGACTGCTCAAGAGGCTGCTAAGGAAGACAGTGATAACAACACTCAACAAGCTGCAGCACAAGTATCAGGTCAACCTATGTCGAGCGATCCTGATATGCGAAAGCTTGAGCAAGTCGAGAGTGCACGAGACCCAAGCCAGCTGCTTAAAGCGCAAATGATTTTACAAGCACGACAAAAAAGTGCTCCTAACAACCAGAACAAAAAGTGGTAACCATGCGATTTCTTAACAAGCCATTTTTATCCATACTCCTAACGCTGGCGTTAGGAGCTTTCTCGTCCTTTTCTGCATTGGCGGCTACTGCCGTAGCGAGCGTTTCACAAAACAGTGTCACCAAAGACCAAGTATTTCTACTTAGAGTCGCGACTGATGAAAAGGTCTCTTCTGATGCTTTAGATCTAAAGGCGCTCCAACAGGACTTCTATGTCGGCACACCAAGTTTTGGGTCGTCGATGCGAATCGTCAATGGCAGCCGTTCGGTGTCAAGTGAATGGAACGTCAGCCTTGCGCCACTGCGTTTGGGGAAGGTTCAGATTCCTAGCTTCGATATTGAAGGGGCAAAAACCAAGCCAATCACCATCAATGTTGCCGTTAATAAAGCTGCACCTACTCAACATGATATGGCTGAGTTCCAGCTTAATCTGAGTAAAGACTCGCTGTACCCACAAGAAGTCGCTGAGCTGGATGTAAAACTGATAATTAAAGCTGACCCAAGAAGACTGCAAGATCCTAAAATAGCGCCACCGAGCTCGCAGGGCTTAGATGTGGAACCTATTGGTGAATCGAAGCAATTTCAAGATGTCCTCAATGGACAAGAAGTCACAGTTGTTCAGCAATCTTTCCATATATCGTCACAGCAAGCAGGACAATTTCAGCTTCAAGGGCCAAAGTTAACCGGTGCTGTTGTTTACTCAACCAACAACTCCAGTACAACGCGTCTGTTCCAACTGAACACGCCTGTTGAAACCTTAGATGTCACAGTGAATCCGGTACCAAAAGGCTACCAAGGTGAGTGGTTACCAACATCAAACTTTAAGCTGATACAACAATGGTCAGACAGCCAAGGTAATGAACTGACGGATGGCAATGCTTTAGGTGGCGACAAGCAGAAGATTGAAATGGAAGCGGGTGATTCTCTAACTCGAACCATTACTATGACAGCCAGTAACTTGACCCAACATCAGTTACCAAAACTGAACATCACCTACCCTAAAACGGTGCGTGTTTATGAAGAAAAACCGCAATTTGGCACCACCCAATCCGGTGATGCTGTCGTTGTCTATAAGCAGGTACTAATCCCTAAGGAATCAGGAAGCATCTCTCTTCCTGATGTTTCTCAAGCTTGGTTTAACACAGACTCACAATCACAAGAAACCAGTAAAGCGCTTGGGCTAGAGTTAGCGGTAAAAGCAAGTGACCGTGCGACGTCTAGCACACCACCGGTTACAGCACCACAAGCCCAACAAGTAAGCCCAACGGTTGTGACTGTTGATAGTCCGGGGTTCTGGCCTTATCTCGCCGCGCTATTCGCAGCCTTGTGGTTGATTAGCTCAGTGATGGCTTTCTACTTCTGGTCACGCCGCGATGTAACGACAAAACCAACACACACTGTTGAACGTCAATCAGATACAGCAGAAGCGCTTATTGAAGCTCTAAAAACGAAAGATGGTGTGATGACAAGAACCTTGTTTGAACAGTGGAAAGCTGAAAACCCAGATTTGAGCGATGAGACGTTAGACGTCGTTGAAGCCGAGCTAAGTAAGCTAAACCAGAGTCTTTATGGTGAAGCTAGCTCGACAAAACCATCATGGGCTCCTTCTAAAGTAATCAAAGCGGTTAAGAAGCCAAAGCGAGTTTCTAGCAAAACGCGTAAAAGCTCACTAGAAACGCTTTAATTAACTAGCAAAACTCTAAAATAACAAAGCCGTGACGACCACCTTGTGAGCATCACGGCTTCATTCGTTCTAAGATAGGAAGAAAAAGTACTGTGCTAAGAAATTGAAACCGAGACCTTTTTTCGCTTCAATGCTGAGACGATTCTATTTCGCCCTGAGTCTTTGGCTTGATACAAGGCTTTGTCTGCCTTGCCATACAGCAGATCAAAATCGAACTGGTGCTGATCAGAGGTTATCGACGCATAACCGACAGACGCGGTTAAATATGGGCTAGTGCTACTTTCACAATGGAGGATCTTCGCCTCTTCAATACATTTCCTGATCGACTCTGCTCGCAGCTTAGTCTCAGAGTGATTGGTGCCGATCATCAACAACATAAACTCTTCTCCGCCTATACGGCAGAACGTTTCCTTATCGCTATGAACATGAGCATTAAGTATCTTACCTATGGTCCGCAGTGCCGCGTCCCCTTCAGTATGACCATAGACGCTGTTGTACAAACCGAAGTGATCAAGGTCGACAAGAATCAGTCCAAACGTGACTTCATCCTCTGTGGCAAATGCCCCTTGATCATCACAATTGAGATCATCTAAAACCTGAGACAACATACGACGGTTTCCAAGACGCGTCAGCGGGTCTAGTTTAGAAATGATATCCAATTGCTCATTAGCCAACTCTAGCTCTTGAGTGCGTTTGCTGACCTCTTGTTCAAGCGTTTCATTGAGCTTTTTGAGCTCCTCTTGAGCCATGGTTCTTTGCAATACCTCAGCAAGGCTAGAGGCAAATATACGAATCACTTCGCGCAATTGAGAAGTTAAAGGGCTGCGTGTTAGCAAGTTATCAGCGGCAATAAACGCAATCGGCTCACCCGTATTAGTGGTGAGCATCGTCATTGCGGTCCAACCGACTCCGACAATATTGAAATCGTGATAAATAGGGACCGACTCTTCAAATGCAACTTGGTTAGGACAAGCACGAGCCGCGGCGACAATGTCACGTTCCACTAGCTCAGAGCGATAATAGGATTCATCAACAATGTCACCTTTAATATCTGTACCCCATGTACCTTGCATGTAGCTACAGTTCTTATCGGTAAGAAAAACCGCCAATCGGTCGATACCTAAGTGCTGAATAGCAAAACTTACTGCAGACTTACACACCTCACTGACACTATCGCAGCGAGACAACTCAACCATGCTCGAGTGCAGCATACGTATGTTCTGTTCTTGGCGTTTACGAATGTAGATTTGAGAAAGCAGAGAGCCGAACGATTCAAGCATCTGCTTTTGGTAATTGGTAATTGACGAACGGTGAATGTAGTTGTCCATGGCGATCCAACCGACAGGTTTATCCCCTTCTCGTAAGATCAACATACCATTCCAACCCTGTCCAACCACTTTGCCTTCAGTGTATAGAGGCGCTTGTTCAATAATAACCAAGTTGGTGTGGTTGTCAGACAGAGCCTCTATATATTCCGCTTCAAGCTGATGTAAGTCGTATTGAGTATGATGCTCGCTATTAGTTTTTCCCAGTTCATCAGTGCCGTAAGTTCCACTAAAACACCGCTTTTTCATATCAAGCAACATAAAGATCGCACGATCAAAGCCTAAGCGGTCACGTACAGCTTCTACTGACGCTTTATAGAGTGCGTCTAAAGATTCTGGATTCGATAGCTCTAACGCTACCTGATGTACTAACTTCATGTTCTCGACAAACAATTCGCGAAGCTTAATTTCATCCAGGTACTGCGCCTCTCGGGTATCCCGATGCTTAATCTCGATAGCAGCGTTCTTTTCTGCACGAACGCATTGCCAGCGGGCTGCGGCGAGTTGGAGAACATCAAGATCTTGATCGAAAGTTTGGTTTATCTGTTCAGCACTGCAATTTTGAACAATTAAATAAGTTCTGCAGGCAGGCGCGTTGTCGAGCATCATGATGAATGACTCTCCACCGAGCACCTTCATATGCTCCCACTTACAAGTATTGATAGCCATAGGCAACACCCCGTCCGCGGTATCGAACTGGGCAACCCAAGGCCAAAATGTGGAAGGATAACTCGATAACGAGGTTAATTCGCCGTAAGAGAACAGCGCTAACGAATCGCTCTCCGGCGTCGGCTCCGCAAATATTCCAATCCCTTGAGGAGCGAGTACCTTAACCAGATAGTCAAAAAGAGATTCAGCCAATAAACGATGGTCGCGCGCAGCAGATATTTGTTTTGCAAAGGCTTTAACAGGCACAGCTTCCGTCCATTGGCTATTGAGAATGAAGCAAAAATACCGAAGCATTGATATGCAATCAATGTAACTAAAAATGAGATGTTAAGCGGGTCGCAATTTCACTTTTAACATTATCACAAGCATGAGAAGAACGACAAAAATGGGATTTTCTGCCCAAAATTTCATCGACATTGTGACTTTTTTAAGAACATAAAAAAGCCCCACATTAGAGTGGGGCAAAACTTCCATCGCTTATAGTTATAGTGATAATTCTGTAAGTAAAATCGATTATCTAACCTGCGTTTCAGTGAGCGCGCTGGTTTGCTAAAAGGACAAAAACAGCACTTAAATAATCAATTAACCAAAGTCACCATTTACGTAACCTTTAGTGCGATCATCTTTTGGCTCGCTGAAGATAACACTCGTTTCGTTGTGCTCTACAAGCTCTCCCATTAGGAAGAAAGCAGTACGGTCTGAAATACGACGCGCTTGCTGCATTGAGTGCGTTACGATAACGATAGTGAAGTCTTTCTTCAGGTCTTCCATCAACTCTTCAATCTTGTGTGTCGCGATTGGGTCTAGAGCCGATGTAGGTTCATCCATCAGGATTACATCCGGTTCCATTGCAATTGTACGAGCGATACATAGACGCTGTTGCTGACCACCAGATAAGCCAAATGCGTGTGCTTTAAGACGATCTTTTACTTCATCCCAAAGTGCTGCACTGCGCAGTGAGCTTTCTACTACTTCATCAATGTGCTTCTTGTCTTTGATGCCTTGAGCACGTAAGCCATAAGCTACGTTCTCGTAGATGCTCATTGGGAATGGGTTTGGCTTTTGGAATACCATGCCTACACGAATACGTAGGTCAGCCACATCAATATTGCCGTAGATGTTTGTGCCATCCATATCCAGCTTACCTTTAATAGTAACGCCTTCAATTAGGTCATTCATACGGTTCAAGCAACGTAGTAGCGTTGACTTACCACAACCTGATGGGCCAATCAGTGCCGTAACCTGACGAGTTGGAATTGGCAGATTGATAGATTTAAGCGCTTGATTGTCGCCGTAAAACAGATCTAGGTTCTCAATATCAAATTTGTTCATGTTCGTAATCTCTAAATTCTTAAATTCGTGTCTAACTTGACGCTTTCTTTATCACGGGGGCTCTCTTTATTATTGAGCCGGCTAATGAGCTTAGTAAGTTGCCGTGTTGAAGCGTCTCGCAATCAGTTTTGTAACCATGTTGATCAAGAGAACCAATACGATTAGGACTGTCGCCGTGCCGTAGGCTTGGTTCCACTCATCGATAGTAAATAGCTCTGTTGTCAGCTTATATAGGTGAACCGTTAGTGTACGGCCAGAATCGAATACCGACTCAGGAACACGTGCCACCATACCTGCTGTTAAAAATACAGGTGCTGATTCGCCAATTACACGACCAATACTCAGAATGACCGAAGTTAAGATACCTGGCATTGCGCTTGGTAAGATCAAGCGCCAGATAGTGTAGATTTTTGAAGCGCCAAGGCCGTATGAGCCTTCACGATAAGTTTGTGGTACTGCCATCAATGCTTCTTCTGTAGTACGAATAATTACAGGAAGAATCAGGATACTTAGCGTTAATGCACCCGACAAAATCGAGAAGCCGAGACCCAGAATCGAAACAAAGAAGGTCATACCGAACAGACCAAAGATAATCGATGGGATACCCGCTAGCGACTCAGTACAGAATCGAATCACTTTCACCAATCGACTACCTACTTTCGCATATTCAGTTAGGTATATCGCCGTCATGATGCCTAGTGGTGCGGCTACCGCAATCGATGCAATTACCATGTAGATCGTGGCGATGATCATTGGGAAAATACCACGCTCTTCACCAGTACGAGTGTAATCGTCAGTGATGAAGTTCCAATCTACGTATTGCAGACCGTTCGATAAGATGTACCAAATAATCCAGAATAAGAAACCAACGGTTACAGCCGCAGCTGCCCAGATAAAACCTTTTAGGATGTTATCTTTGGTTTGACGTGCTTGTTTTAGTTTTACGCGATCCATATTACTTATCCTCGCCTACTTCGCTTTTTCACGGTTAAGATAAAGTAGAGCACCATTTAACATCATGATGAACACTAGAAGTACAACGCCTGTTGCGTACAGCGCGTTAGCGTGAACGCCACTTGCGTAAGACATTTCAATTGCAATGTTTGCTGTTAGCGTACGAGCAGAATCCAAAATACCTTCTGGCATTGCTGGCGCATTACCCATAACCATGATGATTGCCATCGTTTCGCCAAGTGCGCGACCGATACCCAAAATCACACCAGTCATAATGCCTGAACGTGCAGCAGGAACGAGTAGCTTAAAAATCGTGTAGATTTTCGAAGCACCCAGTGCAAGTGAACCTTCTTTGTATGTACGAGGTACAGCACGAATCGAAGTTTCAGAAACCGTGATAACGGTAGGAAGAATCATGATCCCCAGAACAATGATACCCGCCAGGATAGTATTACCGGCTGGTACTTGGAAAATGTTCTGAATCATTGGAACGATAATTACTAGACCGAAGAAGCCGTAAACTACCGACGGGATACCCGCTAGAAGCTCAACTGCTGGTCGAATAATATCTGCAAGACGCTTGGGAGCAATCTCAGCAATAAAAATAGCGGTTAATACACCTACCGGTACACCAACAACTACAGCGCCAAGTGTCGAAACAATCGATGCAACAATCATGGTTGCAACACCGAATAGAGCTGGAGGTAACCAATCAACACCCAGAACGATGCCAGAAACACCGGCCTCTTGGAATGCAGGAATACTCTCTGCAACGATAAAGTAAGCGATAACGGCTAGCGATACGATGCCGATCACAGCACTCGATAAGAACAAGCCGTGGAAGATTCTTTCTCTCCAGTCGATGCGCTTCTTAGCACGCAGACTTGGCTTATTGATTTGAGTCGCTTCAGTATTCATAAGCTTTTCACTATTTGCGATGGTCATATATAAAATCTCAAACTTTGTGGCTCAAAAAGAGCTCGAAATAAACAAAGTTGAAAGAAAAGGCTCAGCCTAAAGCAGGCTGAGCAATAATTAAGATTGAGTCAGTTAAGATTAGTTAACTGTGATGTAGCCTTTCTTACCAGCGATAGCTTGAGCTTCGTCTGCAACCATCCAGTCTAGGAATTGTTGAGTTTCAGCTGTTGGAGCGCCTGCTTTGTAAAGAACTAGGAAAGGACGAGCAACTTTGTAAGAGCCGTTCTTAACGTTATCAACTGATGCTTCTGCGCCGTCGATAGTTAGAGCTTGAACTGTGTTGTCTACAGTACCAAGAGAGATAAAGCCGATAGCGTATGGGTTGCTTGCTACAGAAACTTTAAGTGCGCCGTTACCGTTTGCAACTTGTGCACGCTGAGAGATAGCCGATACTTTCTTATCGCCGATCTTCTTCTTAAGCTTCATGATGTCTTCGAATGCACCACGTGTACCAGATGCAGTATCACGAGTAATTGCTACGATTGGCTTGTCTGCACCACCAACATCTTTCCAGTTAGTGATGTCGCCTTTGTAGATTGAAGTGATTTGCTCAGCTGTAAGAGCAGATACTTCGTTATTTGGGTTAACAACAACTGCGATACCGTCACGAGCGATAACGAGCTCTTTCAGGTCAGCTGTTTTCTCTTCTTCTTTAAGGTCACGAGAAGAGATACCAAGGTCAGCACTTCCATTTTTTGCTGCTTTGATGCCTGCAGAAGAGCCTGGAGCTTGAATTTCGATGAACACTGGTTCGCCTTTATTCATGTAGGTTTCTGCAAAAACTTCAACCAGTGGAGAAGCACTGTTAGAGCCAACTACAGAGATAGTTTCTTTAGCTGAAGCTGTATTCACTGTTAGAGCGCCTAGTAGTGCGATTGCACCGATAACTGTCTTTTTCATCACAAATTTCCTTTAGTGGCGTTATTGCCGTAATGTTGTTTTGCTTGAACGGTGCCCACTTTAGAATCTGAATGTGACAGTTGTGTTTCACTTAATTGAAGCCTATATGACAACTACAATTTATTTTCTTATTCCCCCCTACCAAATAGCCTTGAAGTAATCAATTGGCCTCACTCATAGGCACCGAATATTCATTCCAACCTATTTAAGCCAAACCACTCAATATCTCGCCATCCCTTTTATTACCTAATACCACACAAGGTTCTGTGTCAAATAACCCTACCTTAAAAATGGCTAAAGCCTTGTTTGTGCAATAAATATTCAAAATTTATCAAATATCTATCTCATATATCAAAATCGAATCTATTACTGATTGAATTGTCATTCTCAGAAGTTAGAATCACCTGCTAATTACAATAATAACAATTGCTTCTGCTCATTTATTTATTTATTTATTTATTCAAAGAGGGACATTACATGCGCCAACTTCTCAGTGGCTTATCAATCAAAATACAAATTCTCATTCCAGTACTCTTTTCTGTCGTATTACTTTTGACGGGTGTCATTATCGGTGGTGACAAACTGGAAAATGCTTTTAAAGATGTATCAACAGCAACAGACCAATTAATCTTACATAAAGAAGAACTCAGCGAAATCGTCGACAACAGCTACGGCATGCGTATCAAAGCGATCTACAGCTTGTTTAATCCTGACGACGTTAAAACACTGGTCGAAACGCTAAATCAAAAACGCGACCAAAATACTCGCCTACTGAATTCGCTTGATACCGTACCAGGCATGCAAGATGAAGTAGCCGCAATGCGCAAAGCGATGAATCACTACGTCGACTTTTCTCGCACCACTATGCTTCCTCTATTAAGAGCTAAACACGGCAACACAGTTCTCCCTTCTGACTTTGACAACCGCTACCAGATCGCAATCGACCAATACCGTCACGCGGGTAATGAAATGGTGCAAGCGATCAACATTCTGTCTAAGAAGCTGAACCTACTTGCGACTCAAGAAGTCGACATCAATGGAGAGCAACACACCAGCACACTGGATACGGCGACCATTGCCCTGCTAGCGATTCTTTCTATCGCATTAGTCATCAGTTGGACGCTTGCTGGCATCATTGTTAAGCCAATCAGCAATATTCAAGCAACCATGCGCGAAGTAGCAAAAGGTAACCTGCTGGTTAAAGCCGAAGAGTATGGCGACAACGAAATCTCGCGCCTTGCGCAAGATGTAAACAAATCCGTTGACCAATTGCGCGACACGGTAAGTTCGCTGTCTCGAATAAGTATCGAAGTGGCTTCTGCGTCGACAGAGTTAGCGGCTGTAATGACACAATCAAGCGTTAACTCAGATCAAGAGAAGCAAGAAGTGGAGCAAGTTGCTTCCGCCGTGAACCAACTTGAGAGTACAGCAGCACACGTCAACGAGAACGCAGTACAAGCCGATTCAGCGTCTAAGCAAGCTGACGAGATGGCGACACACAGCATGAGCTTGTTTAATGAGAGCAACCAAGCAAACGAGCAAATGGCGATTCAGCTGAGTGAAGCAGCAAACGTTGTAGGCACGCTAAAAGAGCACTCAGAGCAGATTGGTAAGGTGATTGAAGTAATTCAAAGCATCTCTGAACAAACGAACCTTCTTGCGCTTAATGCAGCAATTGAAGCGGCTCGTGCTGGTGAAAGTGGCCGTGGTTTCGCAGTTGTAGCCGATGAAGTTCGAATGCTGGCGGCACGAACCCAAGATTCAACCAAAGAGATCCAAGCGATCATCGAAGGCTTGCAGGTTCAATCAGGCAACGCTAATGATAGCATGAGCAGTTCACTGTCGATGTTAGAGCACAACCAAACGCTCTCGGGCGAGGTAAGTGCAGCCCTTTCAGGTATTGCTAACTCAGTAACCGACATGACTGAAATCAACACCCAGGTTGCCTCTGCTGCAGAAGAGCAAAGCCAAGTCACTGCAGACATTAACCGTAATATCTCAAACATCTACAGCCTAGTAAGCCAAAACGTAACCGGCATTACCCAAGCCGCAGCAGCAAGCCACGAGCTATCTAACCTAGCTGAACAACAGAAGCAGCAGTTGGATTACTTTAAGGTGTAGGGTTTAATGTACGAAGTTCAAGGCAACAGATTCAAGCTGTATGCTCTTTAGAACTTGCCTATAAACAAAAATAACCAGCCATGATGGCTGGTTTTTCGCTTTTAGACACTACTGATCAAATTCAGCCGCTTTGATCCTTTCAATCGCTTCTACCCTTCTCAGCTGTTCTGGTAGGAAGTGTTCAGTCCGAAGTTGCGCAATCGTCTCTTGTTGCTCGGTTTCTGAGAGGGCTGAGTCGTTCAAAACATCATTTCGTTCTGCGAAGTAGACCTCTAAGGAGCCTTCAAAGGCCGCTCTTTTTTTATCAAGAGCTTCAAGTCTTTGGGTTGCTTCTTCACCAACAAGTTCGCTTCTCTTTAAGTATTTACCCTGTTCATCGAGACCTTCTGAACTGGATAGCTGTGGGAGTAATACCTGATTTTGATGACTGACTTGAACGTAATCTGGCTGCCCAGATAGATAAGACTCAAGCCTTTGTTGATATTCCGACTCGTCTAGCCCTTCTTGCTTCAGAAGTAACTTTTCTAAAGCGATTTCCCTCATTCTGTTGTCATAGGTAAATAGAATACTTACCTCGCTCTCACTGAAGAATTGAGATTGAAGATCGAGCAACGCTTGATTCAGTGCGCGTAAGTCCTCAGCGGATATTGATGTGGTGTCGAATTGCACGTCCAACGACGTTAGTGCCGACTTATACTCAAGATATTTGGCAAACAGTGCTTCATCAACCAAGGCAGTTGATGATTGCTCGTAGTGCTGTGCCACATTGTCGCGAATATCTTCAAGTGTTAGTTCGGTATTACCGGACACGAAATATTCCATCATGTCTTTTGCTGATGCGTTATCGATGTCGGTGTCTTGTTGAGAGGCAACCTTAAATGAGGAGACGCGTTGTTCGTTGTCATTATGTGTATTGGGTTCTTCCTTTTTTAGATATAAAAAGACCGCCGCTGTGCTCATCAGGGCTATCGTGGTTATCGACAAAATGGCGGTCTTTTTCATTATACTTTCCTTGTTTTCTTATTAAACGGTGTCCAGCCTACAAACCAGCCAACTTCAATCGATTGGCATGCTGGCGATATAACGTCACAGGATCGGTCTCAAACAAGTGGTGAATACCCAATAAACCGTTAATCTCGTCTAGGTGGTTCATTTTGTAATCATCACCAATCACTTTGCCCAAATGCGCGCTGCATGCTCCCACTAACCCATCATTAGGTTCGTTAAAGGCTAAACCAAGGATTGTCATCGCTCCGTCGGTAGGATCAAGAAGGTTGGTAAAAGTGGAAGATCCTGTCCATGAATAGTAATAAACACCGTTGTTTGCTTGCCATTCACCATCACCACACGCAGACGTCGGAACGCCTTCAGGGTAAAACTGATTGAATGCAAGCGAACCTTCAGTGGTCAACGCTTCAAGGGAAGCAAGGCCATCTTGATCAAGATCCGTTCCGCCAGATAATAGGTTGATAAGCGTAGTCAATCCGCCAGCCAACTTAACCGCAATACCTTCCGCGGTTGAACCTTCTGATACGGTTCCACGCACGAGGTCAGCGACTTTAGATCCTTTATGAACACCGCCAATACTTGTCACCGAAGCAACCAGATCAGGACGAACCGATGCGACATAACGCGCCGTAGGCCCGCCATGGCTGTGACCGACCAGATTCACTTTACTTGCCCCTGTTGCGGCTAACAGTGTTTCAACTTGGGCTAGCAATTGCTCGCCACGCACTTCAGAGCTGTTGGTCGCTGATACTTGCGCTACATAGACGCTGGCACCATCTTTGGTTAGGGATTCAGGTACGCCATAGAAATAGTCGACACCCGCTAATGTATCGAAACCAAACAAACCATGTACCAACATAATGGGGTATTTCGTTTCCGTGTATCCACTGACTTCTAATGCCGATGCGCTCGTTCCGGCATAGACACCAAAACTGGATAGACAGGCTATCGTCCAAATTAATATCTTTTTCAATGCTCTTTCCTTAAACAGATTAGACCTCTGATGAGTAAAGAGAACCGTAGTTGATGATTTTATAAAACTAAAAAGAGTGACTCGATATTTGTGATATTGAGCTTGAATTAAACAGTTGTGATGAACATTACTCAACCAAAGTCACAATAAACGAAAAAACAAGTAAGCAATTGATTAATAATAATTAAGTGAGATAACTATTAACAGTAAATGTTA
This sequence comes from Vibrio sp. BS-M-Sm-2, assembly GCF_041504345.1. Lineage (NCBI taxonomy): Bacteria > Pseudomonadati > Pseudomonadota > Gammaproteobacteria > Vibrionales > Vibrionaceae > Vibrio > Vibrio sp. BS-M-Sm-2. Next base: position 832,304 of record NZ_CP167895.1, on the reverse strand, counting down.
ATAAAGTAGGTATGGACTCTCGTCCAGAGAAAAATTAAAGAACGCAAAACCGTTGAAAGTTGGATCTATGTAACACTTATTATACGTGCTTCATATGAGTTATTGACGCAACAATGAGTAATATTCAATACATTATCTAAATGATATTTATTCTTATTATTAATAATAAAGTAATTAACCTTACTTACTTTGCTAAATGAGTACTCTAAAATGAAGAAAATGATCTTGGTATTTACGTTGACAATGCCTCTAATTGCATCAGCTATCGCAGATACATCAATGCCTCTAGATGCAACAATTCCTGACGAAGTAGCACAAGGGCAGATGCTTGATACACGATCATATATCAGATGCTGGTACCGAACCGACATATCGAATGACTCAGTTGCAACTGATTGGAAATGGGCAAGAAACGAAGATGGCAATTACTACACTATCGATGGATATTGGTGGTCGCCCTCATCGTATAAAAACATGTTCTTTAGTGGAACACCACAATCAGAAATAGAACAACGTTGCGAAGAGACACTAGACATCCAGCATGATGCCGCCGACATCACTTATTTTGCAGCAGACAGTCGGTTCTCCTACAACCACTCGATATGGACTAATGACGAAGAACTCCAAGATAATAAAATTAATCGAATCATCACATTTGGGGATAGCCTTTCTGATACTGGAAACTTATTCAACGGTTCGCAATGGGTTCTTCCCAATGCTAACTCATGGTTCTTAGGTCACTTCTCAAATGGCTTAGTCTGGACTGAGTACCTGGCTAGAGAAAAAAACATACCTCTGTATAACTGGGCAGTTGGTGGGGCTGCTGGCACAAATCAGTATGGAGTCCTCAAAGGTGTTTATGACCAAGTCACGTCGTACCTGAAATACATGGAAGCCGCAAAGAATTACCGTCCAGAAAACTCATTATTTACTTTAGAGTTCGGCCTTAACGACTTTATGAATTACGAACGGTCGGTAGCTGATGTAAAAGCTGATTTCAGCAGCGCTCTAATTCGTTTAATAGGAAGTGGGGCTCAAAACATTTTGCTCTTCACCCTCCCTGACGCCACAAAAGCTCCACAATTTAAATACTCAACAGAAGACGAGATTTCTATTGTTCATAGCAAAATAATTGAGTTTAACCTCTTCATCAAAGAGCAAGCTGAGTATTACCAAACTAGGGGGGTCAATGTCGTACTTTTCAATGCTCATGATCTGTTTAACCACATTACTGAAAACCCGCAGCAGCATGGATTTCAGAACGCTACGGATGCATGTTTAGATATTCAACGCCATTCAGCTTCCGATTACTTATATCGCCACAATTTGACTAATGATTGCGCGACCTATGGCTCAGACCGCTATGTGTTTTGGGGGGTGACGCACCCAACTACCGCAATCCATAAATATCTAGCGGATAATATTCTCATGTCTTCATTTTCGACCTTCGACTTTGAATAGATGCAAAGATAAGAGTCCTTTCAAGCTTTTCAGAAGTTAAAAGAGCATAGGGCAAGATAAAGAGAGACGAGAAATAGACAAAGTACAGATACAAAAAAACCGCCATCATCGGCGGTTTTTAGTTGCATCAACCTTTCAAAGCCAAGCTTTTAGGTCACGCGAGTTGATTACTCGTCGTCCACTTTTGGTGCGACTTTCTTCTTAGGGATAAACACGGTATCACCCACGGCCACATTCTGGTGGAAGCTCTTATCACGCTTGACTGGTTTCTTCGGCGTTTTCTTCGCTTGAGTGTGAGCCTTCTTCTTCGCAGGGCCGCCTTTAGCAAACGTAGGTTTACGAGGCTTAATGCCTTTGAACTTACCTTTAAGGCCTTCAAGAACAGAGAAAGTAAGATCTTGTTGAAGGTAAAGCTCAACACGCTTGAAGCTATCCCAATCTTTTGGACCAACTAAAGAAATAGCATCGCCTTTGTTACCTGCACGGCCAGTACGACCAACACGGTGAACGTACTCTTCGGTGTGCTTCGGCATATCAAAGTTGATTACGTGGCTTACGTTTGGAATATCGATACCACGTGAAGCAACATCTGTTGTTACTAGAATCTTGTAAACCGCACGCTCAAACTGACTCATGATCGCATTACGCTGCGTTTGGTTTAAGTTACCGCTCAGTGCAACTGCTTTAAGCTTCTTCTCGTTAAGCTTGTCGGTTAGACGATCAGTATCAGCACGAGTTGCTGTGAAGATCATTACCTGACGGTATTCAGCTTCTTCCAGAACGCGGTCTAAAATCGCTTCTTTGTGATCTAAGTGATCACAAAGGTAGAATTTCTGTGTGATATCAAGGTGCTGCTCGTTAGAAACACCCACCGAAATGCGCTTAGGTGCGTCTAGCATTTCATTTGCAATACCATTCACTTCGGCGTGATCCAGGGTTGCAGAAAACATTAGAGTCTGACGACGACGGTGCTTAGCCGCGTTTGCAATACGACGCAGTTCTGGAGCAAAGCCAAGATCAAGCATGCGGTCCGCTTCATCAAGGATCAGCGTTTCAACACCATCTAAGAACAAAGAGCGGTGCTCTAGGTGATCAGCAAGACGGCCTGGAGTCGCTACGATAAAACGAGGGTACTTACGCAGTGCTTTAACTTGGTCGTTAAAGTTTTCACCACCCAAGATAAGCGCCGCTTCGTAAGACAGGCCACCAAGCATACTACGTAGTTCACCGTAAACTTGCTTTGCTAGCTCACGAGTAGGAGCCAAAATTACACCACGAGGATCTTTAGCAGAAAACGCTTTTGTTTTTAATGCTTTATGTATCATCGGCAACACAAACGCCAATGTTTTTCCTGATCCCGTTTTTGATGAAGCCAATAGATCCTTACCAGCAATAGCAACAGGGATCGCTTTTGATTGGATCTCTGTCGCCTTCTTGAAGTCGTAATGTTTTAAGTTCTTCAGTAAGCGGTTATCTAAGCCTAAATCTTTAAAGTGCAAAGGACTCTCCAGTCATGATGGTATTGAATAAAATTAATTTAACGTGACATGATACCGCGAAAGTACTTTATAAGGATAGAGATCACAGTAAATTTATCCCTTAATCTATCTTCAGCTAGAATATTGTATGCATTGCGAGTAAAGGAGCATCTACCTAAAACCACATCAAAGCCGCATCCAAATTTCACATCTCATAAATGAGACAGAACGTGATGCTCAGCTAATTACCTCAAAAATTTAGCAATTTCTTTGGTTATTGTTTTTGCGCTTAAAAAATTAGTCGCTACAATCATTAATGAAGCGACTATATGATAAAGAATGTATAGCGCATCTTTTGATGATAAATAAGCAAGGAGTTCTTATGAATAAGACGTTAATCGCAGCTGCGGCCTCAGTTTTCATTTTAGCCGGTTGTTCTTCAGAGCCAGAAGAAGCTGCAGTGTCAGAAATGGATCAACTAACTAACCAAGTTGCTCAACTTACAAGCGAAGTTGAAGCGCTTAAGAGTGACAAAGCAGCAGCAGAAATGAAGGCTCAAGAAGCATCTGAAGCCGCTATGGCAGCAAAAGAAGAAGCAGATCGTGCTAACGACCGCATCGACAATATTGCAGAGTCTTACACTAAGTAATTTAACTATAAGCGCAATTAAGCTGTAGATTTCAAAAGACGTATATACATTGCAGTAAATTGATAACACCACCTCTTCACAGAGGTGGTGTTTTGTTTTCAAGGTCAATAAACCAAAGTTCAACAGATGAATGGGAAGAACAACCCTGGGTGCTCACACTATTCTAAATTTATAAATAGCTTATTTAGTTAGAAATCATTGGCGGAGCAATTTCAACTGGCACGCCATTTTGAGCAAAGATAACCGCTTTGGCTTTTGAGTTAGGCAAGTCAGCATCTTCAAGCCACCATTCTAACTCGACAGGTATTTGTAAGGATTTCTTAGAGCCATCGCTTCGCGTCAATGGTTCATGCGCTTCAACAAACACGCTTCTATCTGGCTCTAATGACACCTTGATCGGCTCATTAATAATAGTGACCTGCTCGCCACGGCTCACTTGCTCAAAAAGCCACTCAATATCTTTAGGCTCCATGCGAATACACCCAGAGCTTACGCGTAAGCCTATTCCAAAATCTTTATTGGTACCGTGTATCAAATAGTCGCCTGCGCCATAAGCAAGCCTTAGAGCATACTCACCAAGTGGATTTTCAGGCCCTGCAGGAACGACCTTAGGCAACTCAATTCCCTTCTCTAAATACTCTTTGCGGATCGACTTCGGGGGCGTCCAAGTCGGATTTGGTCTTTTTTGGCTTATCTTGGTGATCATTTCCGGCGTATCACGTCCGACTCGTCCGATACCGACAGGGAACACATGCACCTGATTTTTCTCGGGATCAAAGTAATACAACCTTAACTCCGCAAGATTAATAACAATACCTTTTCGTGGGGTATCTGGCAGGATCAAACGGCTAGGAATACTTAGTATATATCCTTCCGGAGGTAGAAAAGGGTCTACCCCTTTGTTTGCCGCCATTAAAGAGAGAAAGCCAATATCGTATTGTTTAGCAATAATAGCTAACGTTTCACCTGATGCTACTTCATGCTGCTGTATTCTACCCACAATGCGGCTTTCTGCAGGAGGGAGCTCAAAAGTTGCCGCAGAGACCCACGACGACACCATCCCACCGGCAATCAAAGTTACTTTCGCTGCAAGCAACGCTACTTTACGTAATTGTGTTTTCATCGAGTGCAAAGGCGTCGAGTTAGCGCAATACGACATACAAATCCTTGGTTTGTCTTTTTATCAAAGTTTAGATTATCGCTGTTCAAACGTCTCTACAACGGTTAGTTGTAGCTAAACTCACGTTGGTTTACACAATTAAAAGTACCTTTTAGTACTGTTGCATATCTATATGGACACGCAAAATCGATTGCCTTTACGCTTTCAACATATTTGGTTATCAATATTAATAAAACTATAATGGCAAACCTATTTTGTGACTAAAGTCTCATGGAGCCTCGTTTTAACTCGCTAATATTGCCTCAACAAAACGAATTCAATTCAACAGAATCGGTAATTGATTAAATCCTGTTCCTATAATTACCGTTTAAACTTTGGAGAACGACCATGGCTACACCTCATATTAACGCTCAAGCTGGTGATTTCGCAGAAACAGTACTAATGCCGGGCGACCCGCTTCGCGCAAAATACATTGCAGAAACATTCCTTGATGACGTGAAGCAAGTTTGTGACGTTCGCAACATGTTTGGCTACACAGGCACTTACAAAGGTAAGAAAGTTTCTGTAATGGGCCACGGTATGGGTATCCCATCATGCTGCATCTACGTACACGAGCTAATCGCTGAGTACGGTGTAAAGAACGTTATTCGTGTAGGTAGCTGTGGCGCAGTACGTGACGACGTTAAACTAATGGACGTTGTTATCGGTATGGGTGCATCTACTGACTCAAAAGTAAACCGCATTCGTTTCAACAACCACGACTTCGCGGCTATCGCTGATTTCGGTCTTCTAGAAGAAGCGGTAAACCAAGCACGTGCACAAGAAGTTCCAGTTAAAGTTGGTAACGTATTCTCTGCAGACCTTTTCTACACTCCAGAAGCTGACCTTTTCGAAAAAATGGAAAAGCTAGGCATCCTTGGTGTTGATATGGAAGCTGCAGGTATCTACGGTGTTGCTGCGGACCTTGGTGCTAAAGCACTGACTATCCTAACAGTATCTGACCACATCATCCGTGGTGAGAAACTGAGCTCAGAAGAGCGTCAAAAATCTTTCAACGACATGATGAAAGTTGCTCTAGAGACTGCAATCAACATCTAACGATTTGATAAAAGATACATTGAAAAGCGTTACCCCGCAGCCAAGCTCACTTGGCTGCTCAAATAATCCCGAGGGGGAGATCGTGTCTAACGATAAGCTGCCAAAAGATGCGGATGGTTTGCAACTCAACTTTTGTAAAACATTGGCGTGTGACAACTTTGGCTTGAGCGATGCAAAACGGTATGTTTTGCAACACGCTAACCCTAAGCGTCCAGCGATGGTTTGTCGTGAATGTGGAGCTTTCCCCCTTACTTAACAACCGTGAAGTGTTAAGCGAACTTCATCGCCTAAGACAACTTCACAGCGATGGGCTCCCAGCTTGTCGTAATGATGATTGCGATAACTTCGGCTTATCGGTTCATACACACAAACATCTTTATCATGCCTTCGGCTACAGTGGCGACAGGCAGCGCTACAGATGCAAAGATTGCCAATCAACCTTCGTTGATAAATGGTCTGGATCCAATAAAAAACTTCAGTTTCAAGAGAACCTCATGGGTCTATTGTTCATGGGTTATTCCGTGCGTGAAATCTGTAGAAAATTAGAGATCAACCCAAAGACTTTCTATGATCATGTTGACCATATCGCCAGCCGTTGCCGTCGTAAATTAGCGATGATCGATGCTCGATGGGTTAACCATGCGAAAGATTACGAATTCGCTTCTCACTACCAACGTCTACAACCACAAAGCAACAACGGTGTGGTTTGGATAGCGACGGGTGAGGCGCATTCTGGTTATATCCTTTGCCAACACGTTAACTACTCTCAAAATGAAGAACCGTCAGGAAATGTGGACCATAATCCTTATGATGATGTTGCGCGCTTTGTATCCAAAGAACACTCTTCAGAAGCTAATCTCGAACTACCTCAGCCCTCTGACAAGCTAAAAGAACGCATTGAACAGCAATACCAAGTAATTCTAGCAAGAGGTAATGTTGAGGACCCTATGGGCAACCTCACTACATTTAGCTACCCTTCGAAAGGCGCACTAATTCGGCCGCCTTATACCTCATATGCTCACTTCCTACATGTGCTTGATATGTGTAATGAAGACAAACATGTCGCCATCTATATGCCACAAGATCCATTACTAAGATCTGCCGCTTTAAGCGTATGTTTGCCGCGCATCCAGAGTCAAAACATTGACCTTATGTACGTAGAGGAAGATTCAGGCTGGCAAGACGATCAAAGTTTCGAAAAGATCGACATCGTTCACATGAGTTGGTGGCGCGATCGTTGGGCTATCGCGAATCAAGGTGATAATCAAAAAGGTATTTGCTACCTAACAGGTAACAATCCAGAACCAAAACAGTGGTTTAACACGGCTTCTATTCAGCAAACTAAGTTCTATCAACAACGCTTTCAGCTGCTATTTGATAGCTTCATTAATGAACCTAGACGTAAGCTTCGTCCTGGGGGCATTCTTCCATTACTCGACATATTTAGAGCTTGGCACAATCTGTGCTACCAAGATAAGCAAGGGCTCACAGCAGCGCAGCGCTTAGGTGTAGCAGAGCAGCCATTGACCCTAAAGCAACTACTTTCATAAAAACGGACATCTAGATAATTATTCGGGAACTCGTTGATTTTAAAGCGACAACATGAGGTAACACCCATAATTGGAAAAGATCGATGTTCCTTTGACGCTCTGGGAAAGATAATTGGTGCTTATCTCAAATCACACTCTTATAATGATTGTGTTATCAATATGTTCGATAATTATGGATCTAAGTCTTGGACAAAAATCAGTACCTTCTTGAAACAGAACTAGAACAACTCAAAACTCGTGCCGACTCTGAGCCCTCAGTGATCCTAGAGGTTGCTCAACAGTGCCTAGTCAGATCAGAGCAAGTTCTGTTTGAAGAGGGGGCTATCCAGTCATTGATGTTAATGGCAAGGTGCTGTTGGAACCTGATGGATTACCAAAAAGGTTTGAAATACATCAAAGAAGCCTACAAGCGTCAAAGCCGACTAGATACCGACCTTTTTCTTCCCGAAATTCTCCACTTACACGCGCTCCAGTTCTGGGGGCAAGCCAAGTATTACTCCGCTCAACAGTTCTGGATCAATGCCTTAGAACAATCTGCACTGGTTGATGAAGTCGAGATTCAAATTGAATGTCTCATTGGTCTGGGTAACATTTGGCGAATGACTCACGAATATAAGCTTGCACGTTCTACCCACCAGCTTGCCGTTAAAGTGGCTAACAACAGCCGCATTGGTTGGTTAGAAGGCAAGGCAAGAATACTGCTCGCCTGGGATTACTACCTGCTCAACAACTATGTTGAAATGCTGTCGGTACTCGACGGCGCAGAAGAAGCATTAAAAGAACATAAAGATAATACCTGGCACGCAGAAGTCTGGGATTTCAGAGGCTTAGCCCTACTTGGCCTTGAGCGTTTAGATGATGCAGAGCGTGCCACAGCCAAGGCACATAAGTTAGCTGTCGAGCACAACCTTATATGGATGAAAGCCCACTCTTACATCAGCCGAGCTCGTCTAGAACTGCTAAGAAAAAGGCCAGAACAAGCAGCCGAACTGCTTAGGCTCGCGGAAGAGTCAGCAAACGAATTCGACAATGGTGAACTGCTCAGTCAGATCTGTTATCAACAATCTTTAGTCGCAGAAGAAAACCAAGATTTCAAAGCCGCTTTAATCGCCTTCAAAAAGTACCGTCAATATTCCATCGGTATGCTTAAAGAGCAAACTAATCGTGTCGGTTTAGACAAAGCGCGCAGTTCAAAACGCCAGCTTGAACAGAGAGCACGAAAGCTGATTAATCGTATTCGTGGCCAGCATGAGTACGATCCTGAAAAGCACCTCTCTTATGTCGTATCTGAAACCTTTTGGTGGGAGAAGCTGGTCCTATTTAAAACAGAACTTAAGCGTTCGAACCACAGCATCATTATGTTCCATCATGTCGATACCGATTACTTAGATGTCTGTACCGAGATTGCTCATACCTTGTGTAATCAAAACGACTTCATCGCTAGGCTGAGTTCAGAACGTGTTGCTATGATGCTTTCAGAGAAAGGCGAAGCCGCAGAACAAACCTTCCAAACTCTCAGCACCATGCTAGAAATATATCCATGGCATAGAAAAGGATTAAAAGGTTCGAGACCTACCGTCAGCCTCAATGATATTTTGACGTTCCCGTTCACTCTTGAACAATTAGAAGAAGACGATGCTGAGGTAATAGAATAATGGAAACCCTATTACGCAAAATCACAGATGCTGGTTTAGACCCTTCATCGGTATCGGGCGAAGAAGCGATCATATTCTGGAACCACATTCGCCAGCACGTTTCGACCACGCAAACTGAGCAAGCGCACTGCTATATCATCAGCTCTGAGTACCGTGCCGAGTTACAACAAAATCAAACCAGTATCGAAGAACTCAGGCTGGCACTCGACCTACTCCACCTTCCTGTAGATATCGAAGACATTCTCACAGTAAAGACCAGCCTAAGCGACCGCTTAGTTGAAATTGGTGATTACACATCGGCACTGAATGAATTCGTCAGCTCATCGACAATTGCGGTTGAACACGGTCATATCGATGAATATGTATTGGCTATCTTAGGTATGGGGAACCTGTGTGATGCCTATGGTGATCACAACAGAGCTCTTCGCTATTACCAAAAAATCAGCAGCATAGACCACGCGATTAGCAGTCGCTCACTTCGCCTCAAATTCAAGCTACATATGGTAGCAAGCCTACTTCTGCTCAACCGCATTACCGCGGCCAGCGATTTACTGAATGAGTGCGAAGAATTAAGTATTCTAGTGAGTGACAAGTTGCTCACAGCTCAAATATTGCTCTACCAAGCGAAAGTGCTTCGTGCTAAGAAAAAATACCATGAAGCCTTACGTTGCCTATCAAAAGTTCAATACCCAGCCAACAGCACTCAAGCAAGCTGGCTCGCAACCATGACCCGTCTCGAGTTAGCACATTGCCTAAGTGCAACCGGAAAGCAAGACTATGCGAGCATGATTTTGTCGAGCACGGACAAACGTGTAAAAGCCTACTCATCGCCAGTGCTTGCGAAGCGTTTCTATGACTCTTTGAGTGACGTATGTATGAATCAAGGACGTTTTCAAGAAGCCCTGCGCTATGAGAAAAAAGGTTACCGAATTGAAACCGATCTGATGAAGAAGATCCCGATCAGTGAGCTGGGGGCGAGTCAATTACGCCGCCTGTCACGTTTTGAGTTACAGCTTAAACTCATCCTTTCTGAACAAGAAAACAGAGAACTGAAAGAGACGACTGAACAACACAAGAATGCAGTTGCTCAGCTACAGCAAGATGTTTTCACCGACCCACTGACAGGGTTACACAACCGTCGCTGGTTAGATGTGAAATTAAAGGATATGTTGCTGCATGAAACCTCTTTCGCACTGATGGTTATTGATATCGACCACTTTAAATCTATCAACGATGAACTGAGTCACTTAGTGGGTGATAAAGCGATTGTCAGCGTCTCTCAAGAACTTAGAGCGTACTTTAAGTTCAGAGGAGCTTCATGTGTCAGGTTTGGTGGAGAAGAGTTCTTGGTCATCCTAGAGAACAGCGATCTCGCTAAGGCAGAAATGCACTCTGAAAATTATCGAGAGCGCATCTTCCAATTTGGTTGGCATGAGATATTAGGAGAGCGTGGTCTGACCGTGAGTATTGGTATCACTCTGCACCGCGAGGGAGAGAATACTCAGCGTACTTTCTACCGAGCAGATAAAGCACTATATCGAGCCAAAGCCAACGGCCGTAACCAGGTGTGCACTGAGTAGATAAATAAGATTAGAGTAAGTGCAGAGCATGCTCTTTACTTACTCAACATTAAAAGTCGCAGATCCAATCTAAGCTATCGATAACAGGCTGTACTATTGATAGAAAAACAGAGATATTCCACCTAACGCAGCAAGCGTCCCGATGACACTTTGCTTTAACACCTTCTCCCCTTTCAGCGCATAAATTACCAAAATAAAGACCGGGCTGGTCGCTATCAACGTTTGCGCAATCGCAGGGTTAGCATTTTTCAACGCTACTTGTTGAAGCCATAGAGCGAGAAACGTCCCGACAAAGATTGCCCCTAATAACCACAGTTTATCGAGCTTGGTCATTTCCCATAAATCTCTTTTTATCGATGAATACGACTTCTTTTCAACGAAAGGGATAATCAGCATCACGGCAAACACGCCAATCGTCAGGCGAATCAGTGCACCTAACAATGGTGGAATGTCACCCGCCACTAACGCGTAGTGAGAAATAACCACACCAGATGCCTGACAGACACTCGCCACGAGCCCATAACCAATACCACCCCACTGCGCTTTGTCATTCGATTCACCGCTCGCCGATTTTGATGGCTGGAAGACAACGAAGGTCACCGCCAGTGTTGTAATCACGACGCCGAGCCAGCTTTGCACTGTCAATACAGCGCCAAGGAACATTAATGCCAACACACCAGAAAGAGGCGGGGCTAAAGACTCAAGTAACAACGTCTTATTGGCACCGATTCTTTTCAACGCCGCAAAATAGGCGCTATCTCCAATCGCAATGCCAATCACACCTGAAATTGCCAATATCAGAAAATGGTTAGTACTCAGTTCAAACTCCGGCATTGGGATAAAAGGCATGACCAGCAACATCATCCCTGACGCCACTACACCCTTAATAATGTTCAATTGCATCGCAGAGAAGCGATGTCCAAATTGCCCATAGATCCATGTCGCACACGCCCACACAATTGCAGCGCCAATGGCCGCCAATTCACCTATATACATCCGTATTTGTCCCTAGTGGTTATGCCCGTCATTTAGAATCGTAACTGTCATCATTTCAGCTGAAATACCAACCAGAAAGCCGAAATAGCCTCTTCAAACGCGATCGGATTTTATAAGATTCATCAATGCTTTTATTCGCATTAGAAGCGACAACACATTATTTTCAACTCGGTAAATCATTTTTATAACAATTACTTGGATGATAGCGTAGTATATTTATAACTAATATCTAACATTACAAGGATCTGTTATGTTTTTAGACTACTTTGCGCTCGGTCTACTTATTTTCGTAGCATTAGTCATCTTTTACGGCATCATCGTTATTCACGATATTCCCTATGAAATTGCGAAAGAACGCAATCACCCTCATCAAGATGCTATTCATGTCTCAGGCTGGGTTAGCCTATTCACCTTACACACTATCTGGCCATTCCTTTGGATTTGGGCGACGCTATGGCGCAAAGATCGTGGTTGGGGCTTCGCTAAATTAGAAGAAGAGCAACACGATATTCATCATCGCGTCGATATTCTCATCGATCAAGTGAGTACCCTTCAGGAAGAAATCGCACAGCTCAAGCAAGCCGGTACTGAGCAAAGCAGTCCAGAGAAAGAAACAAACAACCCTCAAGATCAGGAGGTTAAGTAATGGATTTACTGCTGATAATGACCTATGCGGCACTTTGTATCACCATCTTCAAGGTGTTCAATATCCCGCTTAATAAATGGACGGTTCCAACTGCAGTACTTGGCGGCGTCATCATCATAGGTACATTGATCCTTTTGATGAACTATAACCACCCTTTCACACAGATCGGTAACCAAGTTTACTCAACAACGCCTGTTGTTTCCGGTGTTCGAGGCAAAGTAATTGAAGTGCCTGTGGAAGCGAATAAACCTCTAAAAAAAGGCGATATTCTTTTCAAAATCGATCCTATTCCGTTCGAGGCTGAGGTCGCAAGATTAGAGGCGAAAGTAAAAGAAGCAAGCCAGGGTGCGCTAGGAATGGAATCTGATGTCGCTGAAGCAGAAGCAGCGAGAATCAAAGCGATTGCTGAGAGGGATAAAGCCCAACGTGAATTCTCTCGTTACAAACGCGGCTACGACAGTGGCGCCTTTACTGAGCAACAATTGGATACTCGCAGACAAGCTTATAAAGCATCAGAAGCTGCCGTTAAAGTGGCAGATGCGACCTTAGAAAGAACAAAAATTGCTTTGGATTCTGAGATAGGTGGTGAGAACACTGCGGTGTTAAGCCTATTAGCGGAATTGCGTAAAGCTCAGTTTGACTTAGAACAGACTGTGGTTCGCGCGCCAACAGATGGTTACGTGACGCAACTGGCCCTTCGCCCAGGTGTCATGGCCGTGCCACTTCCACTGGCGCCAGTAATGACGTTTGTTCACACCGAAGCTCAGTTCTACACCGCAGCCTTTAGACAGAACTCATTGCAGCGTCTACAACCAGGATTCGAAGCTGAGTTTTTATTCAGAGCTCTGCCTGGCAAAGTATTTAAAGGCCGTATTGATGAGGTATTGCCAGCGATTGGTGAGAGCCAATTCCAAGCTCGAGGTGCTTTACTAGGTACGGATGCTCTGCGTACCAGTGGTCGCGTGTTTGTTAAGTTAACCATCACTGATGACCTATCTGAATACCATCTACCTATGGGTACTGCGGTTGAAGTTTCCGTTTATTCAGACAGCTTCACCCACGTATCTATCATGCGTAAGGTGCTTATTCGCATGAAGAGTTGGCAAAACTATCTATACCTAGACCACTAAACAGTCGTAGATATGTGACGAACCTGCTTAACACATTGTTAAGACGAATGAAAAAGCCAGACCCGCTCTGGCTTTTTTGTTGCTTGATTAACCGTAAAATTGCGCTTTTTACACGATATTTAGGTGTTCAGATGGAATTTTAGACATCTAGACACTTACCTTCCCTTATGGAAGGGTTCTACTGTATAATGCGCGCCTTATTTTTTATATTTGCCCAAAAAACGTTCTCATTGAGACGCATATTAATAATGGCGAATATTCGTTCTTTATTAAGCTTTATCTTTCAGTATTCGAGGTTATCTATGAACTTTTCAGCTAAAACAGTGGTCGTTATTGCCATTGGCGCGGCACTGTACGGCATTGGTGGTTTACCTATGTTTGGTGTCCCAGTGTTTGCGAACACGACATTGAAACCAGCGATGGCAGTCCTAGCACTGTTTTCTGTTTTGTTCGGCCCAATTGTTGGCTTCTTAGTTGGCTTTATCGGTCACTGGGTAACGGATCTGTTCGCAGGCTGGGGCGTATGGTTAACCTGGGTACTAGGCTCAGGTATCGTAGGTATGATTATCGGCTTATTCCCTATGATGACTAAGAACCGTCTTCAACAAGGCGAGTTGCCAATGAAAGATTTTGTCTTGTTCGTGATACTGGCCCTTGCAGGTAACGTTGTAGGCTATGGCTGCTCTGCGTTCCTAGACACCATCCTATACGCAGAACCGTTTACTAAAGTCTTCACTCAACTGTCTATCATCGCAGCGGGTAACACCGTTCTGATCGCTGTTGTGGGCTTCCTGATCCTAAAATCAGTCGCTAAACGCAACAAACAAAGCCGCAACCTGACTGAGGCATAAGCGATAATGACTATAGCATTTTCGAACTTCTCTTTTAGATATGAGTCGCTGGATAAACCGACGCTAAAAAATATCAATCTAAGGATAGAGAAAGGAGAGAAAATCGTCATTATTGGACCAAGTGGTAGTGGTAAATCTACCCTAGGTCAGTGTCTCAATGGTTTGATACCTCATGCAATCAAAGGTGAGGTAACTGGCTCTTTAGAGATAAACGGCAAGAATATCTCTGAGTTTTCGATGCACGATTATACCGAGCAAGTCGGCACAGTATTGCAAGATACTGACAGCCAATTTGTCGGGTTGAGTATCGGTGAAGATATTGCTTTCGCATTGGAAAACCAGTTGATGTCGAACATTGACATGTACCCGTTAGTTAAGTCGACGGCAAAAATGGTCGACCTAGCAGACATGCTTGAGCGTTCACCTCATGACCTTTCTGGTGGCCAAAAACAACGAGTATCGTTAGCGGGCATCTTAGTTGATGACGTTGATATCTTGCTGTTTGATGAGCCTCTAGCAAGCCTTGACCCGAAAACGGGTAAGGCAACGATTGAGATCATTGATCAGCTACATAAAGAAACCAACAAGACTATCGTGATTATCGAGCACCGCCTCGAGGATGTCCTACATCGCGATATCGACCGCGTGATCTTAATGGAACGCGGCGAAATCGTTGCTGACACGACACCCGATGAAATCTTGGCTTCTGAATTACTTGATACACACGGTATTCGTGAACCGCTTTATCTATCAGCCCTTAAAGCAGCCAAAGCACCTTTAACAAGCGAAGACAAGCTGTCCAACCTCAAAGCTTTAGATTACAAAAGGTTCCGTCCTGCGGTTCAAGCTTGGTTTGCTGAACGCCCTACTCCCGTTGCTGAAAAGCAGTATCAACCTTTGCTCGAAGTGCATGGCCTGACTTACTCTTACGACGGTGAAAAAAACGCACTCGAAGATGTCAGCTTTAAGATTGGCAAGGGTGAGTTTGTTTCAATATTGGGTAAGAACGGTTCAGGTAAATCGACCATCACCAAGATTATCATGGGTGTGATTGACGCGGATTCAGGCTCTTCGTACCTGAACGGCGAAGACTTATCTGAGCTTTCTATCTTCGAAAGAAGTCAGAAAGTCGGTGTGGTAATGCAGAACCCAAACCATATGATCTCGCATCATATGATTTTCGATGAGGTTGCATTTGGCCTTCGTAATCGTGGCGTTACAGAAGACGAAATCAAAGACAAAGTAGAAAACGTTCTTGAGCTTTGTGGCTTGAGCAAGTTTCGCCATTGGCCAATCGAAGCACTGAGCTACGGTCAGAAAAAGCGCGTAACAATAGCGTCTATCTTGGTTTTAGAGCCAGAACTTCTGATCTTAGATGAGCCAACGGCGGGTCAAGATTACCGTAACTACACATCCATGCTGGCGTTCATTCAAAAACTCAACCGCGACCTAGGCATCACCGTTGTGATTATCTCACACGACATGCACCTCGTTCTCGAGTACACCACACGTTCAATCGTGATTGCAGACAGTAAGCTGATTGCCAATGCCGCGATGACGGAAGTATTCAGTCAGCCTTCGCTGTTAGAACGCGCAAATCTTTGTACCACCAGCATTTATGAACTCGCGACCATGATGAAAATCGACGACACCAATGCATTTATGCAGTACTTCATCGACTACGAGAGAAGCGCTCAATGAATGCATCAAAAGTAAAATTCGGCATCAATTACATCGATACCAAATCGCCGCTTCATGCACTTAACGGCATCACCAAGTTTGCACTCTTCTTAGCTTGGGTAACAGTGGTATTGACTACGTTCGACCTAAGATTGATTACGCTGCTTATTGTGACTGGTTTATACCTGCTAAAGCTTACCAATGTGCCTGTACGCGTATATAAGCCCTTGTTATTAGGAACGGCGAGTGTATTAAGTCTAAATGCTCTGTTCATGTATCTACTGGCTCCACAGCAAGGTACTGAGCTCATCGGCAGCGAAACCTTATTGCTGACATTGCCGGGTAACTACTCGTTGAGCCAAGAGACACTGTTTTACTTGGTTACTGTGACGCTCAAATACATGAGCATGTTCCCGATAGCGTTGATTTTTGTCTTCACAACGCATCCGACTGAGTTTGCAGCGAGCCTCAACCGTATCGGTGTTCCTTACAAAATAGCTTATGCGGTGAGTCTAACCCTGCGTTACTTGCCTGAGGTTAAGAAGGACTTCATCAATATCATGCACGCTCAACAGGCTCGTGGTGTAGAACTATCAAAGAAAGCACCACTTATCACTCGCATCAAAAATGTTGCTAAAGTGTTAGGGCCATTGATTTTTTCAAGCTTAGATAGAGCAGACGAGATCTCTAACGCAATGACATTACGAGGTTTTGCTCGACACAAAGCACGCACTTGGTATAGCTATGCACCTTTGAAACGTATCGATTTTGTTTGTTTAAGTGTCATCGCTTTTATCGTGGTGTTAGCCATTGCGAAACGTATTCTAGAGCCGCAGTTATTTTGGTATCCGTTCTAGTCATCTGAATTAGCAAAGATAAACAAAGACTTTAAATAACACACCGCTCAATAGGGCGGTGTTTTTGTTTATGCCAAAATCTGATTGATAATTGAACCAATGACACAATACTGACTATATTTAACGATAAATTGACCAGTTATTTACCCTTGGAGTTTGAGATTTAATTCAGAAACTCTTAATATACTGTATTTACAGAATGTTACACTCAATAGAGATTTGTAATGGCTCGAATAACTCAAGTACAGAAACTAGAAAACCAAAAACACTACGATGAAATCGTACTAAACCTTTTTCTGGCTGAAGGACATGAAGCACTAACTTATGCAAGGATTGCTCAAGAAATTGGCATTAGTTTAACGACGCTTCAGGGTTACTACCCATCGACCCGTGCTATCCGCTCCGTGTTACATCAACACATGCTATCGATCGTAATCGAGAGCCTAAGCTTCTCGTCAGAAGCAGCGTTTGTTCAATCTTGGCAAGATGCACTAGATGATGAACAGTTCCGTTACGTTATTAAACTCATGTTTTTCCACGCATCTCAGGTTAAGAGCCCTGAAGAATTCAATATCAGCTCAGATGGTGCTTTTCGAAATAAGATGCTTGAGAGCTTTGGTGCCGACTCGGTTCGTATTCTTGAAACTGTCGTCGGACGCTCAATGTTCCATCTTACGAACTTCAAGCAGCATTAAGCTAAACGAACATTTATATTCAATACAAAAAGGGAGCCAGAAGGCTCCCTTTTTTATACTTTCTACTGCGCGAATTATGTTACGAATTCAGCTTATAGAAGACAGTCGATAGCGGCGGTAGACGCAACTCAATTGATGTATCCAGACCTTCGCTTTCTACTGATTCGATCTCCGCAGTCTGCTTCACTTCAAAACCACTACCGGCGTAGTCACTCGAGTCTGTATTCAACAATAGTGAGTACTCACCTTGTACTGGCACACCTAAACGGAAGTGCTCGTGAGGAACTGGCGTAAAGTTAGATACTACCAATACACGCTCACCAGATTCACTGATACGTTCGTGCGCTAGGATACTCGCTTCTGCTGAATCTTGAAGACGCCATTCAAAGCCTTTCGGGTCAAAATCAAGATCGTGCATTGCTGCTTCTGAACGGTAAAGATTATTCAGATCTTTTGTTAAGCGCTGAACACCTTGATGACGCTCATAATCCAACAAGAACCATTGCAGTTGGTCGTCATGGTTCCATTCAGCCGTTTGACCAAATTCAGCCCCCATGAAGTTCAACTTCTTGCCTGGCTGTGCATACATGTAACCCATATAAGCGCGTAGGTTCGCTGTTTGCTGCCACTCATCACCCGGCATCTTGTTATGGATAGAACCTTTACCGTAAACCACCTCATCGTGAGACAGAGACAATACGTAGTTCTCACTGTGTGCATAAACCAGCGGGAAGGTAATCGTATCGTGGTGATATTTACGGTTGATTGGGTCTTCTTGAATGTAAGACAAGCTATCGTGCATCCAACCCATGTTCCACTTAAAGCCGAAGCCTAAGCCGCCCATAAAAGTTGGTGCTGAAACACCAGGGAAAGCCGTCGATTCTTCCGCAATGGTCATCGCATTCGGGAAGTGCTTGTACACTTCTTCGTTCATCCACTTAAGGGTAGCGATAGCATCGTAGTTTTCGTTGCCACCATCCACGTTCGGAATCCACTGATCATGGCTACGTGAATAATCGAGGTAGAGCATCGAAGCTACCGCATCAACACGGATACCATCAATATGGAATTGCTCAAACCAGTACAACGCATTTGCCACCAAGAAACGACGCACATGTTCACGACCTAAATCATAAATATACGAGTTCCAGTCTTGATGCCAACCACGACGTGGGTCTGGATCGTGGAACAACGGCGTACCATCAAAATTAGCTAAACCGTGATCGTCACTTGGGAAGTGAGCTGGAACCCAGTCAAGCACAACGCCAAGGCCCGCTTGGTGACATTGATCGACGAAGTATTTGAAATCATCTGGAGAACCAAAACGGCTAGTCGGTGCAAATAGACCAACAGGCTGATAGCCCCAAGAACCGTAGAATGGGTGCTCTGAAACTGGCATTAGCTCAACGTGCGTGTAGCCAAGGTCTGTTAAGTATGGGATCAGCTCTGCCGCAAGCTCGCGATAATTTAAGAACTCACCTTCAGCGTTACGCTTCCAAGAACCCGCGTGCAGTTCATAGAACGAAAGCGCTTCTTTACGCTTTTGCGTTACAGGGCGATTCTGCCATTGAGTATCTTGCCACTCGTAACGAGCGTGATCGTAAGTCACAGATGAGAACGAAGGGTATTGCTCAGAGTAGAAACCCCATGGGTCAGCTTTGTGCGGTAAGCCTTCGCCATTTGGTCCTTTTAATTCAAACTTGTATTGAGCGCCCTCTTCCAGTTCAGGAATGAATAGGCCCCACATACCGTAATCTAGACGTTGCATTGGGTGGCGGCGACCATCCCAAGCGTTGAAGTTACCTACCAAGCTTGCCGCAGTTGCGTGCGGTGCATACACCAAGAAACGAGTACCTGAAATCGTCTGTCCATCACGCTCTAGCGTAATAAACTGAGCCCCCATGTGATGGTACATATCTTTCGGTGTGTGAAGATCTTCATAACTCGCGTACAAATCATGGTACTGATATGGATCATCAATGATCTGCTCTACTCCAGCCCAATCAACCGCAAGCTTATAGTGAGTAAAACGTAAGTCTCTCTCTTGCTTAAGAATGAAACCACTTTCACCCTCTCGCGCTAACTCAATACGAGGTTCCTTTCCAACAATCAACTCGACTTTATCTGCTCCAGGAATCCATACACGTAATGCACCTTGATCAGAAGGTAGGTATGGACCTAAAAACGCAAATGGGTCTGTGAAGCAAGCCTGTGATAGTTGGGTATATATTTGTTTTTGCTTTGAAATCGAACTTAGTTCCAAAACGTTTCTCCCTAACCAAACATCCAAAAAACATAATACAAAAATGCCCGCTATTAGTGCGGGCAATATAACGACGGTTTATTCTACCAGATGAGCATTCATTATTGAGTGACCGAGGTTGTAGTTTCGTACGGCGTAAGCAAAAAACCACCTAATTTCAAGTCACTCAACGTCATTACTTACCTGCTTTTTCTCGAACGTCAGTCAGCTTAGAAGCGATACGATTAACGCCTTCGTGAGCAAAGATTTCGTCCAAGTTCATTGATAGTTTACGACGCCAGTTAGGGTACTCATCGACCGTGCCAGGAATGTTTACCGGCTTATCCATCTCTAACCAATCTTCCAGCTGAACACTCAGTAGTGTTGAACCACCAGCTGCTACGTGCAGTTGAAGAGCTTCAGCAAGGTAAGAATCCATCGGCACTTGGCTCGCATCGCGACCAACACCTTCAGGTAGGAAACCATGCCATGCCACTGAGTCTAAGATACCTTGTTTGCACTCAAGACGGTCATCGAACAGAGTTTCTAGCTGTGCTGCGTCTGGGTATAAACCAATCTCTTGACCCATCTTCAAGTCATCACAGTGCCAGAAGCCACGCAATGTGGGCATATCGTGTGTACACAGTGCCGCCATTGATTGTGATGCATAGTGTTTCGGTGAGATGAAACCACCGTCTTCTTCTGATGTTTCAAAGAAGAACACTTTGTAAGAGTGCACGCCAGCATCTGCTAGGATGTCTACGATCTCATCCGGCACCGTACCTAAATCTTCACCGATAACGCTACATTGGTAACGGTGAGATTCGAGCGCAAGAATCGACAGCATATCTTGCACTGGGTAGTAGATGTAAGCGCCTTTGGTTGCGTTTTCACCCTTTGGAATCCACCACAAACGCAGTAGACCTAAAACGTGGTCAATACGCAGTGCACCACAGTGCTTCATGTTCGCACGAAGTAGCTTGATATAAGCGTCGTAGCTTGTTTCTTGAAGCACTTCTGGATTTAGAGGAGGTAGACCCCAGTTCTGACCCAAAGGACCAAGAATATCAGGTGGAGCACCAATGCTCGCATCCATCACTAAGTTGCCTTCGTCAGCCCAAGTTTCGCTGCCTGAATCTGCAACACCTACCGCTAAGTCACGGTACAGACCAACTGCCATGCCCTTCTCTTCTGCAAGAGACTGTGCATCGTTGATCTGGCAATCTGCTAGCCATTGCAGGTACATGTACAGATGAACGCTTTCTAGGTTCTCTTTGATGTACTTCTGTGTCGCTGGGCTGTCGAATGTACGGTACTTCTCAGGGAATACCGGCCATCCCCACATGCCAGAATCTTCAGCGTGTAGTTCACCATGTAGAGCATCAAACGCGGCTTGATGCATCAGGCTGTCGCCACCCTCTTCTACGAAGGCTAAGAACGCTTGTGCACGGTCGCTGTTCTTGTCTAGATGACGAGTCTTAAATTCTGCGAATAACAGAGGCAAGATGCTCATCTTAAGTTCAGACACTTCGGTGTAGTTTACCCAGTGTGCTTCACGCGCTTTTTGTAGACGTTGTTGGAACTCTGCGCTGCCTACCGTTTGTTGTGCTTCTGCACTTAGTGCGAATTCAGGTACTGAACTCACATCAATGTATAGGATGTTCAACCAGCGACGAGAAGACGGGCTGTATGGGCTCGCGCCTTCAGGGTTCGCAGGAAACAATGAGTGGATTGGGTTTAGACCAACGAAATCCCCACCGCGAGAAGCGATATCAGCAACAAGCTGTTTTAGGTCACCGAAATCACCAATACCCCAGTTGTGCTGAGTTCTTAGTGTGTAAAGTTGAACACTTGGTCCCCACAGCTTTTTGCCTTGCTCGATTGGTGACTGCTTGAAACACGCTTTTGGCGTAATAATCAGTGTCATCTCGTAAGGCTTCTTACGGCGCTTACGGCTCACAATTAGCTTGTGATAACCCCATGCCAAATCACTTGGCAATGCAAACACTAAAGGGCCACCCTCGGCACGCTCGTCACGAACGACTTGAGATTGAAGATAGCCTTCAAGTACCTCTCCTTGCTCGGTTTCTAAGCGCCAGCTGAACTCACTTTCACGAGCACTCACACCTAGATTAAGCGCCACTTCTACTGGCTCACCGTCACGCAAGACAAGAACTGGGTCTAGTACATCTTTTTTGTGTTTTCTTTCTGCTGACTTAAGCAGTGCATCATCGCTGCTTGTATCGTAGCCCAACGAAGCCAATAGAGACGTAATCGTCTCGTCTGATACTTGTGCTTCATCGCCCCACGCACTAACGTAACTGTCGGCAATGTTTGCCATTTCTGCGACTTGTTTTAATACGGTCTGTTCTTTCATCGCTCTCTCCGAAAACGTTCTGACGCTTTCTATTTTGTAGGGTTGTTATCTAATTTGTTACTAATCAATTAGCTTGTGACAATCAGTTTGTAAGCATTGCTACCGGATAAGCCATCTGTTTGCTCACAAGCTAATTGAGCCAAGGCAGAAACTGCCTTGGCTACTTTTGGAACTATTAACGGTTAACCGCTTCAAGTTTCCAGATGTTGTTCACGTAGTCGCGGATAGAGCGGTCTGATGTGAACTTACCAACCAATGCTGTGTTAAGAATCGCTTTCTTAGCCCAACCTGCTTGGTCTTTGTATTGCGTGCCCATGTCTTCGTGCGCTTTCACGTAAGATGCGAAGTCAGCAAGACATAGGTATGGGTCACCACCGTCTAGCAGGCTATCAAACGTTGCACGTAGAAGACCTGGTTGACCTGGAGTGAACTCATCGCCAGTCAATAGATCTAGAGATGCTTTCAGTAGTGGATCTGCATTGTAGTAGTCGTATGGGTTGTAGCCCTGAGCTTTCAGTGCTTGAACGCCATCAACGTCTAGGCCGAAGATGTAGATGTTCTCATCGCCAACTTCTTCACGAATCTCAACGTTCGCGCCATCCATCGTACCGATAGTTAGAGCGCCGTTTAGAGCCATCTTCATGTTGCCCGTACCTGATGCTTCTTTACCAGCCAGTGAGATTTGCTGAGAAACGTCTGCTGCAGGGATGATGATTTCAGCCATGCTTACACGGTAGTCAGGGATGAATACCACTTTAAGCTTGTTGCCGATGCGAGGATCGTTGTTGATCTTCTCTGCAATCTTGTTAACTGCGAAGATGATCTCTTTCGCTAGGTGGTAACCCGGTGCTGCTTTCGCTGCGAAGAAACATACGCGAGGCTCACACTCGAAACCAGGTTCGTTAAGAATACGGTGGTACAGAGATAGAATGTGTAGCAAATCTAGGTGCTGACGCTTGTATTCGTGAAGACGCTTGATTTGAACGTCGAAAATAGCGTTAGTATCTAGCTCGATACCCATGTTCTCTTGAACCCAATCAGCAAGACGCTGTTTGTTTTCTTTCTTAACAGCCATGAATTCTTTTTGGAATTTCGCGTCTGTTGCAAACTTAGCGATGCCTTCTAGCTGCTCAAGTTTTGCAGGCCACTCAGTACCGATCTTGCCAGTAATTAGTGTAGATAGACCTGGGTTACAGAACTTCAACCAACGACGTGGCGTGATGCCGTTTGTTACGTTAGTCAGTTTACCTGGGAAGATTTCGTTGAACTCTGGGAACAAGTCTTTCTTAACCAGTTGAGAGTGAAGTGCAGCTACGCCGTTTACTTTGTAAGAACCAATCACACATAGGTTTGCCATGCGAACCATGCGGTGGAAACCCTCTTGGATGATAGAAAGCTTCGCTTGCTTCTCACCGTCACCAGGCCACATCTTGCGAACTTCTTGCATGAAGCGGTGGTTGATTTCAAAGATGATTTCCATGTGACGTGGAAGAAGACGATTGATCAAAGATTCAGACCAAGTTTCTAGCGCTTCTGGAAGTAATGTGTGGTTCGTGTAAGCGAACGTGTGAGCACTGATTTCCCATGCTTGATCCCAAGATAGACCTTTCTCGTCAATCAGGATGCGCATTAGCTCAGGAATCGCAATCGTTGGGTGCGTATCGTTAAGCTGAATCGTTTCTTGCTTAGGCAGATCTTCTAGAGCAAAACCTGCTGCTTCGTGGCGACGTAGAATATCGCGAACCGATGCTGCTGAGTGGAAGTACTGCTGCATTAGACGCAGTGTTTTACCTTTCTCGTGGTTGTCATTCGGGTAAAGAACCTTAGTAATGTTACCTGCATCGATTAGCGAGTGTTGCGCTTCGAAGTAATCACCGTTATTGAAGCTTGCTAGTGAGAATGGTGCGATTGCCTGACATTCCCAAAGACGCAGCGGGTAAACCGTGCTTGACTCGTAACCTACGATTGGTAGATCCCAAGGCATTGCTTTTACTTCCATACCTGGAACCCAAGTACGTACTTCTTTACCGTCGATGAATTCAACTTCTACATGACCGTAAAAACCAATGTGTTGTGCTAGTTCTGGACGAGCTACTTCCCATGGGTAACCTTCAACACCACGCCATGCGTCAGGTGCTTCTTGCTGGCGACCGTCTTGGAAAGACTGTTTGAATAGACCGTATTCGTAGTGAAGACCGTAGCCTACTGTTGGGTATTCTTGAGCGGCACAAGAATCCATGAAACAAGCAGCAAGACGACCAAGACCACCATTACCTAGTGATGGGTCGCGTTCTTCTTCTAGAAGGTCAGTTAGGTTTTGACCTAGCTCTTCCATTGCATGCGTGATCTGTTCGTATAGACCCATGCTGATCAGGTTGTTACCTGTTAGACGGCCAATCAAAAACTCTAATGAAAGGTAGTTAACGCTTTTCGCGTTCTTAATTTTTTCATCGTTTTCAGTTTCTAGCAGGTCGAATGTTGTGAGTTCTGCTAATGCGCGACCCATTGCTAGGTACCATGCGCGGCTATCCGCGTTTTCAATCGTTGTTGCGTAGGTTGCAGATAAATGCTTCTTAACGCTTTCTTGGAACGACACTTTATCGAAAGTTTTTTGCTGAGTTGGTTTCATTTCAGAAATCTCGCTTTAATAGTTCTAATTCATCTGTGACATATCGTGCATGGTCACCATAAACTAAACATCCTCCCGCTAACGCGACTAACTAGGAGTAGATGGGAGGGCGTAGGGGGCGTACCGACTTAGGGTTAGTGATCTGACTCTCATGTTCTGACTTCGAACAAAAACTTGAAGTGACTAAGATCACAAGCTCCCGTTCGATAACTTAACTTCAATTAATGTGACTTTTATTTAACCAGATTAAAGTCATTGTCAAATCTGAGTTTCAGATCACGAAAATAATTTCCAGCTCTCATCTTTTGCATAGATCCCCGTGTAGGGAGGAACGAAGTCACATTCACAAACCAACCCACAACGTGAGCAAAGTCTCAAATAAAGGGCGTAGACACCCAAAAACATGCAGGAGCGCAAGGTTTCTGAGGAGGATCATAGTCGGTAACGTTTTGCTTCACGTAATATGAGTAAAGACTTAAGTAATTAGGCTAATGTCATTGGAATGCACTCAACAATAGATTGGGATATTCCAGAACATAGCCACGGAATAGGTGTAAAACTTCGATATGTGGATCCCTTCGAAACTGACTCGTCCCGGCCGCTTACATAATGCAATCCTACGACCTAGGGTTCTCGATCTGCTTCACAATGCAGATTGCTATAAGCTTGTGTTGTTCCGCTCTCCAGCGGGCTACGGTAAAACCACCATGGCTGCACAATGGCTGGTAGATAAACCCAATGTGGGTTGGTACAGCATTGATGATAGTGACAACGATGCCTTCCGCTTTATCAACTACCTACTTCAATCACTTAATAAAGCGACTCAAAATGCCTGTCCGAATGCCCAAAAACTGGCAGAAAAACGACAGTTTTCATCGCTGCATTCTTTATTGAGTGAAGTGTTCGCCGAGATGTCGGAATTCCATCACGAATGTTTTCTGGTGTTGGATGACTATCACTTGGTCAACAATGACGACATCCACGAAGCCATGCGCTTCTTCCTCAAACACATGCCCGACAACCTAACGTTGGTTGCTACCAGTCGAGGTACCCCACCACTTGGTACAGCAAACCTGCGCGTTCGTGACTTAATGATCGAATTAGGTAATGACTCGTTGGCGTTTGATACCGAAGAAACCACACGCTTTTTCAACCAACGCGTAGCTGACGGCATTGATGACACCACTGCAGACAGTATTTGTAGTTATGTAGAGGGTTGGCCTTCTGCACTGCAACTTATCGCGCTACAGGCACAACACCAAAAACGCACCCTGGCACAGTCCGCAGAGTCTTTCTCTCACTTTAACCACGCCCATCTTTGGGACTATTTGGTTGAAGAAGTATTCGACCTGCTAGACAAAGAAACCCGACAGTTCTTGATGCAATGTTCTGTGCTTGATCACTTCAACGATGAGCTTGTGTGTGCACTTACACAGCGTGAAGATGCGTTAGGTATGATCGAGTCACTCAACCGTTTTGGTTTGTTCATCTACCCGCTTGAAGGTGAAAAGAACTGGTATCGCTTCCATAACTTGTTTGGTGAATTCCTCGCACATGAGCGTCAAGCTCGAATTCCTCAACAGGAAGCTGAACTGCATCGAAGTGCTGCAAAAGCGTGGATCAAGCAAAACACTCCACACCAAGCTCTGCGTCACGCACAGCGCGCTGAAGATCCAGAACTGATCATTCAAATCCTGACTGAGCACGGTTGGCCGATGTTCAACCAAGGTGAGCTTTCATCTTTAGAGATGGCGATCAAGCAACTGACTACTGATCAACTCTACAGCGAGCCAAAGCTTTCAATGCTGCGCGCATGGTTGGCACAAAGTCAGCACCGCTATGACCAAGTGGGTACTTTGTTGGAAGAGGCTGAGACTCAATATCAAGCTCGAAACATTGAACTCGATACTCAACAGCAAGGCCAATACAACGCCTTACGTGCACAAGTTGCCATTAACAGCAATGAGCCTGAAAAAGCATTGGAATTGGCTGAGCTTTCGTTGAGCCAACTGAACACCACCGTTTATCGTAGCCGCATTGTCGCAACCTCAGTTGTGGGCGAAGTGAATCACGTAATGGGTAACCTAAGCCGTGCGCTACCGATGATGCAACAAACCGAAAAACTGGCACGTCAGTATCAGGTTTACCATCAGGCTCTATGGGCGATTCTGCAACAAAGCGAAATCTTGATTGCTCAAGGTTATGTTCAAGCGGCATTTGAACTGCAAGACAGTGCATTCAAATTGATTGAAGAACATCAGCTTCAATACGTACCTCTGCACGAATTCTTATTGCGTGTCCGCGCTCAGATCTTCTGGTGTTGGAACCGATTGGATGAAGCGGAAGAGTGCTGCTACAAAGGCTTAGATATCCTTGGCCACCACTCTCCGAGTAAACATCTGCACAGCTATTCTATGCTGGCTCGTATTTCACTAAGTCGCGGCGAGATTGATAAAGCGTCGAAATTTATTGACCAAATCCAACACCTTCTGCGTCAATCGACTTACCACGTAGATTGGACAGCGAATGCGTCACTTTCTCTGATCTTATTCTGGCAAGTGAAAGGCGATAAAGACGCAATCCGCGACTGGTTGAGCGTTGCTGTTCGACCTGAATCGGCAAGCAACCACTTCTGCCAGCTTCAATGGAGAAACATCGTTCGTGCTCACATCATCCTTGAGCAATACGAAGAGGCCGAAGAAGCGCTGACTTTCCTTAAGAGTGAAGCCCAGCGTTCGCACCTGATTACAGACACCAACCGCAACTTGATCGTTGAAGCCGTGTTACGTACACAAATTAACGATGAAGACAGCGCACGTGTACTGCTTGAAGAAGCGCTTCATATGACTAACCAAACCGGTATGGTCGGTAACTTCTTAGTAGACGGTGGGACTATCGGGCATATCTTGGATAAGTTGAGCAACAAGCCTGGCTTAGGTGACTTAGAACGTCACCGCGCACAACAAATCATGAAGGATATCTCCACCACCCAGCGCAGTCGCTCGGTTCACTTCGATGAAGACTTTGTTGAGAACTTGGTTAATCACCCGAATATTCCTGAGCTTGTGCGCACTAGCCCACTCACCCAGCGTGAATGGCAAGTACTTGGTCTGATCTATTCAGGGTTCAGTAATGAGCAGATCGCTCAAGAACTCGATGTAGCAGGTACCACGATCAAGACTCACATCCGTAACCTTTACCAAAAGCTCAACATTGCTAACCGTAAAGAAGCGATCAGCACAGCGGAGAACTTGCTGCAGTTGATGGGGTACTAAAACAGGTTCACGATTCGAGATTGATTCGAGATTGATTCGAGATTGATTCGAGATTGATTCGAGATTGATTCGAGATTGATTCGAGATTGATTCGAGAAAGCATAAGCTAGTCACCGATGGTGGCTGGCTTTTTTTTCGCTTGGAAAATGAGGGATAACCGATAAAAACTAGAGATAACCAAACGACAGGCAAAAAAATAGCCAACCGCAATAATCGCGATTGGCTCTATATATTTGTGAACAATCATAAGTTCACTAACAACGTCAGTTGGCTAGGTGACCCTCGGCTTAAGAAGGGTCAATGTACATAATGCAGTTAGCGTGCCAACTTTTATTCGACGTTTTATAAGCCCTGCATCGCATAAAAACCATGAATTTGTCATGCGAATTGCAAAGTGCATTTGCATAATGCAACCAAGATGCAATATCGATAAGAGATCAGTTTCATCTCTACTGTTAATGACAAATTACTAAGTGGTTGTATTTTAAATGTTAGGCAAATGTTCACTTCAACTTATTGCCTTACAGTTAAGAGAGTAATAAAAGCCCTTCCCCAATGGCATATTCATACTTTTTTTACACTAAAGTTTGTATACTGCACAAAATCACCCTCAACTCTATGAAGCAATGAACTACTTAAGTACTTTTTTCAAAGGCATGGCGATGGGCGCAGCAGACGTTGTTCCTGGCGTGTCGGGCGGAACCATCGCATTCATCACTGGTATCTACGATACGCTGCTAGAAAGCATTCGAAGAATTAACCCTAGCGTACTTGGCTTATGGAAACGTGAAGGCTTCAAAGCCGCGTTTAATCACATCAATGGTTTCTTCCTAATTTCACTGTTCGCAGGCGTATTCACGAGCATTGCGACATTTGCAAAACTGATTTCTTGGTTGTTGGTCACCCACCCCGTTCCACTGTGGTCTTTCTTCTTTGGCCTGATATTGGTGTCGGTTTTCCATATTCTTAAGCAAGTAGAAAAGCGCGATATGATTCGATTCGTGTTTTTACTGCTTGGCGTTGCTTTCGCTTACAGCATTACCGTGCTTAAGCCGCTGCAAATGGAACCAACCAGCATCAATGTTCTGATTGCAGGTGCGATTGCGATCTGCGCGATGATTTTACCGGGTATTTCAGGCAGCTTTATCCTGCTTCTAATTGGCATGTATGGCCCAGTACTTGGCGCCGTTAAATCGTTTCAAATCGATGTGCTTGCCCTATTCCTTGGCGGCTGTGTGATTGGTCTACTGACTTTCTCACATGTACTGTCTTGGCTATTGCGTTCATTCCGCGACTTCACGCTTGTGTTCTTAACCGGTTTGATGATCGGTACGCTACCTAAGATTTGGCCGTGGAAAGAGACCATCAGCTGGCGCACAAACTCAAAAGGTGAACAAGTTCCTCTGATTCAAGAAAACCTATCACCGTTTGATTTTGAAGCCGTAACCTCTCAGCCTTCTCAGCTGGTCATGGCGATTGTGATGATGTTTGTTGCGATTGCCTTGGTTCTAGGACTAGAGAAATTTGCAGAGCGCAACGCTGACTAATCATTCAGCCAACTTCTGGAAAGCGTTTAAAACAGATAATGCTTAAAAATACTAAGCTCACCTCTCGATTAAACAAACAAAAGCGAAGCCAATAGCTTCGCTTTTTTAGTTCTACCATACGCACAAAATTGCTTTTTGATACAAGCACGTATTGAGGGGTATGATAACATCGCCGCTCTTATAAAATTAGATGAGAACACGACATGCACTCTGCATTAAAGGTTGCTGCTGTTGGGATCGCTCTCGTGGCAGGCTTTTATGGGCCGCAAGCAATTCAGCAATTTAAATCAGCGATGGAGCAAGCCTCTGCTGACGTTAACTTAGATGATTACTGCATGCTTTCAACCACATCGTGTGAGCAAAATGCGGTTGCGATGACACTCGATAGTGAAACGGCTCAGCCACTCGTTCCAAGCAAAATCAAAGTCGTTTGGGAAGGCGCAGCTTCTGACACATTAATGCTGTCGCTTATTGGCTTAGAAATGGAAATGGGATCTGCTCGTTTTCAATTAAAGAGCATTGGCAATAATACCTATGAAGGTGATGTGATTTTACCTGTATGCACCATGGATAAAATGACTTGGCTTGGCGAACTCACTGATGGTGTCGATACTGTAAACCCTGCAATAAGGATGGCAAGATGAGTAGAAATTGGTCGTTAGCATTGGTTGTTGCTTTTGTACTTGGCTTTGGTATCAAAAGTTATCTTGATGGGCAAAACGAAACTCAAGAAAAACACGCTGCAAAACAAGAGTTCTCCGCAACGACTCTTTTCGGTAAAGATAACCAGCCAACGGAAATCTTTGACCAAACCGATGACAGAATCCGTATCGTTTACTTCGGTTTCACACGCTGCCCAGATGTCTGCCCTACCTCACTAGCAATGTTAGCTGGCGCACTTAACCAAGTCTCTGACGAAGCAAAAGCCAAGATTCGCCCGATGTTTGTCTCGCTTGACCCTGAGCGTGACGCCGCAGAAGCTTCTTACGAATACGCACAATACTTCCACCCAATGATGGAAGGGTTAAGTGGCCCGTTAGATGTGACAACAACGCTTGCACATAACTACGGTGTTATTTTCAGAAAGACCAAGCTTGAAGGTTCAGAGTTGGAATATACCCTTGACCACAGCTCATATTTTTATTTTTTAAAGCCCGACGGTACCTTGATTACTAAAGTACCGCACACGTTAACACCAGCACCAATTGTTGACGCTATCAACAAGCTGACGCAGTAAAACGTAACAACAAAGAACTTAACGAATAAAGTTCAAACCTAAAGTCAGGTCCCAGACCAAAACATAAAAATAAGGACAACAACATGAAGTTAAAAGCACTTGCTCTAGCAGGCTTATTGCTCACTCCCTTTGCTCACGCGAATAGCGACATTATGGTTCACGACGCGTACGCACGTGCAACACCGCCTTCAGCAGTGAACAGCGCGGTATTCACGACTCTGATGAACCACAGTGACAAAGATCGCGCTATTGTTTCTGCGACTACACCCGCAGCAGGCAAAGTAGAGCTTCATGATGTTATCGTTGATGGCGACGTAATGAAGATGCGCCAAGTTCATGAGATCACAATTCCTGCGAATGGTGAAGCGGTACTTAAACCTGGCAGCCTGCACATTATGTTGTTCGACCTAAAAGATGGTCTAAAAGAAGGTGAGCAGATCGAGATGACTCTGACTTTCGCTAACGGTGAAACGCAAACCTTTGAAGCGCCAGTTAAGAAAGTAATGAGCGGCATGAAAAAGATGAATCACGATCATCACTAATCGGATTCACAATCAATGAAATAAATTAAGCCACGATGACTTCTCGCCATCGTGGCTTTTTGCTAAACTGAGCGCGCTTTTTATTCAAAGCCTGACCACATTAATAACCAAGGAGAATAGAAGATGATTGTAATGAACACACTAAAACTGGCAGTAAAAGTAACGCGTTAATTTGTTTGGTTAATCAAACTTAAACACCGAGCTACCAACTTATCGTCATCCATTGACGACCGCACACTTTTACCCGGTTTACACTTGCTCGCACATGATCAAGGCATGCACATGACGCATGAATCAATCCGGGGTCCTATCTATTTGAATTCGACCCAAACTCTAAAGCATTTTTGACGTTTCGACGCTTTTAAATTCATACCATCAAAGCTCGCACGTCTGGGTAAATAGACATGAATTCACAAAACGCATTTTCTCATCCAATGTCACTTCAACAACTTGGATGGCAACCTGTATTCCAACAACAACTGACACTCGAAGACTATGACCATTCCGCCATTGCTCGTATCGTCGCACATCACCGTAGTGGCTATACATTAGCATCAGAGCAAGGTGAAATTGTTCTACCCATCCACCAAAACCAACCGGCAATGACCGTTGGCGACTGGGTGATTTTGAACTCTGATCTGCAATTCGACCGCTTACTAGACCGTCAATCGCTCTTCCGCCGTAAAGCTGCTGGCAGTCGCGTAGCTGAACAATATATTTCAGCCAATATCGACACCGTTTTTATCGTGGTTTCGTTAAATAACGACTTTAATCTAAGCCGTATCGAACGCTACCTAGCGCTCGCCAATGAAGCACAGGTTGAAGCGGTTATCGTACTCACCAAGAAAGACTTATGTGACGACTACCAAGACAAAGTACAACAAGTGCAAAGCTTAGATTCTATACTGATGATCGAAGCGGTAAACAGCCTAGACCAAGAATCAACTCAAGTATTGTCACCTTGGTGTAAAACGGGCAAAACTGTTGCTTTGATGGGTTCGTCTGGCGTCGGAAAATCTACGCTCGTCAATTCATTGCTCGGTGAAACTCAGCAAGCGACCGGTGGTATTCGTGAAGACGACAGTAAAGGCCGTCATACAACTACATCACGCTCGCTCCACTTGCTAACATCAGGTGGTTTACTGCTCGATACTCCAGGAATGCGAGAGCTACAACTTGCAGACTGCGCTGAAGGCGTGAGTGAAACCTTTTCTGATGTCGAAGAGTTAGCCATGCATTGCCGATTCTCTGATTGTCATCATGAATCAGAGCCAGGGTGCAAAATACGCAAAGCTATTGAGAGTGGTGAGTTGTCTGAACGACGATTTAATAACTATCAAAAGCTATTGCGAGAGCAAGCCAGAAATGGTGCCTCATTGGCAGAGCAACGTGCTAACAGTAAGCAGCTTTCGAAGATGTACAAAACCGTTCAATCAGAAAGTCGAAATCTTAAAAAAGCTTCTGACTAAACCTTTAAGTTAACGACTATAAGCTGTATTTGAGACAAGCTTAGCCCCATAGTGTTAAACACGTGGGGCTTTTTGTTTCAATTTGGTCTTAGTGTGACTATTTATGCACACAATGTTCTTACCAATATCCGTTTACATTTCCAAATTTACAGCATATTGAGTCTATCAAATGTCATCCTGCAGATTTATAGCTCAATCAAAATACATTTATTTAACATTTAGCTCTAAAAACACCACGTAGCGCAAACAATCACCCTAAAAGTAAACTATTCCTAGACACCCTCTTAGATCCCGCTAATATGACCGCCCATTCCACTAGTGTATAGTCGGATTTGGTACAACTTTATAAAAAGATACATCACTATAATAAATTAACAATTGCAGGTATTTTATGCAAAATCACAACATGCTCGCCCGCATCGCTCGTGGAAATCTCGTTCTACAGATCCTTGCTGGTATTGTTTTCGGTGTCGTTCTCGCCATGGTTTCTCCTTCAGCAGCTCAAGATGCAGGCCTACTAGGTAGTCTGTTTGTTGGTGCTCTGAAAGCTGTTGCCCCAATTTTAGTATTCATTCTTGTTGCAGCTTCTATCGCAAACCAAAAGAAAGGTCAGCATACCCACATGCGTCCAATCATTGTGCTTTACCTGATTGGTACGTTCTCAGCTGCACTGACTGCTGTAGTACTGAGCTTCATGTTCCCGACCACTTTGACACTGGTTGCTGGCGCTGAAGGTGCTAACCCACCTCAAGGTATTGCGGAAGTTCTTCATGCCCTATTATTCAAACTTGTAGATAATCCAGTTAGCGCGCTAATGAACGCGAACTACATCGGTATTCTTGCTTGGGCAATCGGCCTTGGTCTTGCACTGCACCACGCATCTGCAACAACCAAAGCAGTTTTCGAAGACCTTAGCCACAGTGTTTCACACATTGTTCGCTTCATTATTCGTCTTGCGCCATTCGGTATCTTCGGTCTTGTTTCGACAACATTCGCAACAACGGGCTTCGATGCACTTGCAAGCTACGGTCAACTTCTAGCGGTTCTACTAAGCTCAATGCTGATTATTGCTCTTGTGGTTAACCCACTGCTTGTCTTTGTAAAGACAAAACAGAATCCATACCCACTTGTACTGCAATGTATTCGTGAATCTGGTGTAACGGCATTCTTCACTCGTTCAAGTGCTGCAAACATCCCAGTGAACATGAACCTTTGTAAGAAACTAAACCTCGACGAAGATACTTACTCTGTATCTATCCCACTAGGTGCAACGATCAACATGGCGGGTGCTGCAATCACCATCACTGTGTTGACACTTGCAGCTGTACACACAATGGGTATTGAGATTGATATCTTCACGGCGATTCTACTAAGCCTTGTTGCTGCAGTATCGGCATGTGGCGCATCGGGTGTTGCTGGCGGTTCACTACTGCTTATCCCACTAGCATGTGGCCTATTCGGTATTTCTAACGATGTAGCGATGCAGGTTGTAGCGGTTGGTTTCATTATCGGTGTGATTCAAGATTCAGCTGAAACAGCACTTAACAGCTCAACTGACGTCGTGTTCACTGCGGCTGTATGTAAAGCTGAACAAAACAAAGCTAAATAAGCTCTTAGGTATTAGCTCTAAGCTCTAAGCTCTAAGCTCTAAGCTCTAAAAGCAAATAGCACATAAATAAAAAGGGAAGCATCAGCTTCCCTTTTTGTTGTCTTGAGTTTCTCGATTAGAGCTAAAACTATATGTCGACTAATCGCAAGTTGCTCCATAGATAATCGTACACAGCTAATGAGCACAACTTACTGGTTTCTGTTCCAGCTAGAGTCAACCGCAGACTGACTAAAGTCTAGAGAACCACTATTCTGACTAGCTTGTTTATCTGTTGGTACCTGCTCGGTATTCACCTGTTGGCTATAATCAACGTTAGTCTCTTGCTCACTAGGCGCTTGAGTCTCTATGCGGCTCGTATCTACATTCAACTCGTTACCTTCTTCATCGAGCACTTCTTTCACTTTCTTAGGAACAGGTACATTGCGTTTGTAGAGCTTATTGAGCGCTTTAATGATTGAGTGCTTAGTAATTGCTTCTTGTGTCAGCTTAGTCATTATCGGCTTAGTCAGAGCCTGCAAGCCCACGACGGCATCCACACCAAGCTCCCCGCCGACCTTATCCCTTAAATGCTTTGCTTCTGAGTAACCAAAATGAGCTGAGAGGAATAACCAGATATAAGCGATGGCATTACCGTGTTCGCCATGGTCGATCCATGCTTCGCCCGCTCTAAACATCGCTTCTGCACTGTTCTTTTCTGCAGCCGTCTCAAACCAGTAAACAGCCTCGCCATGGTTAGGCTCAACACCCACACCGTTCAAATAGCTCATACCCAGTTTGATCTTGCCGTCTAGGTTATTTTTTTCGGCGGCTTTTTGGTACCACTCAACAGAGCTCTCAGCAGAATAATCTGGATTTTCTTTATCTAGACACCAGTCACCGATAAACAACATCGCTTCGGTATTACCACCAGCCGCAGACTCTTCGATGAAGGTATAACCTTTGGGAATGTTTTTATCAGTTCCTCGGCCGAAAACGAGCGCTTTACCCATCTCGAATTTCGCCGATACATCATTGTCTAAAGCAGAGATTGCTAGCTGCCAAAAGTTGGCTTTCTCTCTTAAAATCAGGTCTTCTTTGCGCTTCATGCTTAGGCGTACAATGCCGTACATGCCATTGATATTATCGAGTTGCGCCGCTTTGTCGTACCAATACAGAGCTTCCTTAATATTGTTACGTTCAGCTTCTTTCGCCAAATACAGAATCGACGGTACATGCCCAGTTTCGGCTTTAAAGTGACGCTCTTTTTGCTCTTGTATGCGCGCTTTTTCAATCGCTTTTCGGTAAGCGACAGCACGAGCCTTACGTTCTTGTTCCAAGCGCTGCTTTCTTAGCGATAAAGAGATCAGCCACACCGCGACAAGTATTAACGAAAGAGCCGTCGCACCAATTGCGATTCCCATTGTACTCATAAAATATTTTAACCTAACTCGGCTGATATCAGCCTCGGTATCGAGGAGTTATCAACCTATAGTGAATGTTTCGAATTACAGGGAAACGCGCCGTTATTAAAACGTTCCGCCCTAAAATGAACTTAGTTCAGTATCTCAGGAATACATAGCGATAAAAAGCCTCCTAAGACCCATCCTTATGCACTCCATAAATGGTGTGATCTTGCTTCAATATCGATTACTGATGAAGACCACCTGTCATCAGAGAATCAGTGGTAAAAGTAATGATTCTCCATCCCTAATACCTTACATCTATGCTTAGGTAAGCTGCCCATAAATGTATGCTAGCTCAGCAACTGTTTTCGCAGAAAACTTCTTCATCAAACTCGCTCGGTGTACTTCCACAGTTCTCATGGCGATGCACAATTCATCAGCAATTTTCTGGTTACGCTTGCCGTCGATAATTTGTTTGAGGATGTCTATCTCACGCTCGGTTAACGATGCGTACGCTTGGCGATACACATTCATTTGTAAGTGCTTTTCAGAAGCGTCCAAACCTTGTTTGATTGCCTCGGCTAACTCATTACCTTTGACAGGCTTTTGAAAGAAGTTAACCGCGCCAGCTTGTAGGGCTTCAACCGCCATTGGCACATCACCATGGCCCGTCAGGTAAATCACCGACAGTGGGCTCTGCGCTTTCACCATAAACTCATGAACTTGCTGCCCTCTCATCTCTGGCATTCGGCTGTCTAATACCACACACCCCGGTGCACTCAAATCTACTGAGTCCAAAAAACTCGGGCCATCTTCAAAAGCTGACACGGTGAAATCATGCTCTTCTAATAGGAACACCAACGAGTCGCGCATCGACTCATCGTCATCAACCACATAAACAGGAAGCCTTTGATGAAGTTCAGACATAACAAGATTCCTTATGAATCACGTGAAAGAGAGAAAGGCAGTGTCACCGCAACATGACATCCATGTGGGGTAAGTGACGTGATCGTCATTTGCCCACTGTGATCTTCAATGACATCTTGGCAAATCGCGAGCCCTAACCCCAAGCCATTTTCTTTGCTGCTCACAAAAGCTTGAGTCACTTCTTGTTCAGTGAAATCTAAGCCCGTGCCGTTGTCGATAATCGACAACATCATTTTATCCGGTTGATACTCGGTAATCACTTTAATTGTCGATAGTTCGTTATTTTTGTTGCCAATATCAGACGTAGCGCTTTGTTCGCGATGCATCTGAGCATTACACGCATCAGTCGCATTGTTGATCAGGTTTACAACTACCTGTTGCAAGCCCACTGGGTCAACATTTAGCTTGATAGGTTTGCC
This sequence comes from Vibrio sp. BS-M-Sm-2, assembly GCF_041504345.1. Classification (NCBI taxonomy): domain Bacteria; kingdom Pseudomonadati; phylum Pseudomonadota; class Gammaproteobacteria; order Vibrionales; family Vibrionaceae; genus Vibrio; species Vibrio sp. BS-M-Sm-2. Next base: position 795,203 of record NZ_CP167895.1, on the reverse strand, counting down.
CACCGCATAACGTTCAATGCTGATCTTGTGCTTCTGTAATCGGAATTGCAGTAACTCAATGGTGTCTGTTAGTAACTGCTCAATATCTGTCTGAGACTTCTCTGATGAACGTTTCTTTATCATGTTTCTTAAGCGCTGGATGATCGCATCAGCACGGTCCACTTGAGACTGGATCTTCTCAAATACAGGCTCTATGTCAGTCAGCGGTTTGTTCTTCGAAATCCGCAGTAAACCGCCTTCGCTATAATTCCGAATTGCTGCCAGAGGCTGATTGATCTCGTGTGCCAAGCTACTACCTAGTTCACCAACTACCGCGATACGTTGTGAGTGCTCTAGCTGTTCACTCTTACTCTTTAGCTTGTACAACGTCGCTTCTAGTTGTTTTTTGCTGCGACTGAATTTGTATTCCAACCAGAAGTGGTAAGCATTCAGCGATACGACAAGAATAAAGAACGCCCATGCCCACTGTTGATTGTACTTGAGCCAGATTAACGCTTCTTTCCACCAAGGTTGTTGCAGTGGATGCATGTCGAGTTGTTGGTATAGCTTATCGATCGACAGCAGGCTTGTCGGTGAAGTCCAACCCGATGCATTCGCTGCAATGGCTGGCGCACTGCTTTTTGGCACCGCAAATAACACCTGACTCATTTGTTTCGCCAGTGCCGAAGACGCTCGCTCTGTTTTGGCAAACGACCAGTTAGGGTACAACGGCGTAGACACCTGACATCGGAACCCTTCTGGTGCTTGATTGTCGATAACACGATATTGACTAGCCACCAGCAAACCTTCGCTGATCATGCTCTCGACCAAACACGCAGGCACCACCGCAGCTTCAATGTGCCCTTCACGCAGTTGATACAAGCTGGCATCAATAGGGAAACCTAAGAACTGAGTATTAGAGAAAAAGTGATTGGGGTTGAGCCCTTGTTGCATCACTTGGTAACGCATAGTGAGGTAACCACCAAAAGCATTTTCAGATACTGCCGCAATCGGCTTACCGCTCAATTGTTCTAGAGAGATATAAGGTGACATTCTTCTGACCACTAATGCAGACCCGATACTACGCGTGCTGCTCACACCTTGATCGTTGTAGTTGTGGCTAGTCATAGTCGCCATCCAAGAGAGGTCATACTGACGTCCTAAACGAACCGCCTGACCTGGATTAGTGATTACAAAATCGACCTCGACCTTCTTTACCGCTTCGGCCATCTCTTCCAAGTTAAAGGGCTTGAGAACAAAGTGTTTTCCCGGGATACGCTCAGACAACCAGTCCATCGTTGGTTGCCAGCGTTGTTGCGCTGCAAGTTTGCCCCTGATAGCTAAAACACCCACTTCAATCGTCTGTTCTGATTCAATCGTATTTATCGCTACCGAAACGGGCTCCGTTTGAGCAGCAACACAAATACCTGCACTCAAGCTCAGCCAGCACGTACTGATGAATGTGATGAGGTTGCGAGCGGTCATGGACATCTCTTTATTCAATCGGGTTACCTATTCAATGATTTCTCAACGCGTTGAAGCACTTTTAAATAAAGCATAACAGCTAGATAGCGAAAACCACATTTGTTCTAGATCAACTTTGATCTGGGAATGTGGAAATCCACAATACCCCGTGTAGGGTCAAAATCTGACAATGAGCTCAACAGAACCAATACCCATTTATAGGTACCAATATGGACTCATTGAAAAGACGGTTTCTCAGCCAGTTCGGCAAAGTTTCCGCGGGTGCTGCACTCATTCCCATTACCGGAATCAATACCGCAGTCGCAAGCACAGCCATTCGCAATAACAACCAACCTGACCGCAAAGGCGAAATAGGTAAACGCTACGCCATGGCGGTTGATTTACGTAAATGTGTGGGCTGTCAGGCATGTACAGTGGGTTGTAGCGTTGAAAACCAAGCACCAATCGGCCAGTTCAGAACCACCGTAAAACAGTATGAAGTCTCCCTTGATGATGGTTCGACTGCTCAACAAGACGTGAAATCTTTCATGTTGCCTCGCCTCTGTAATCACTGTGACAACGCTCCCTGCATCAAGGTTTGTCCAGTTCAAGCGACCTTCCAACGCGAAGATGGCATCGTGATGGTCGACAATGAACGCTGCGTAGCCTGTGCTTACTGCGTTCAAGCCTGCCCTTACGACGCTCGATTCATCAATAACGACACCCTTACCGCAGACAAATGCACCTTCTGCGCACACCGCCTTGAAGATGGCTTGCTGCCCGCCTGTGTAGAAACCTGTGTTGGTGGTGCGCGTGTCATTGGTGACCTCAAAGACCCAAACAGCGAAATTAACCGCCTGCTCAATGAAAACCAAGACGACATCAAGGTGCTTAAACCAGAGCAGAATACCAACCCACATGTTTTCTATATCGGCATGAACGAGCGATTCGTTAGCCACATTGAAGGGCAACCTGCGATTTATGATCCAGCCGCCATCGATAACTCATCCTCTAGCGAACAAGAATTGGCAATCGCGACACAAAGCAAACAAGGAGAGACAGCATGAATATCACTGAGGTGTTAGTTCCCGCTCAAGAGATCGCTTGGCTACCGTGGGCGGTTCAGTATTTCTTCTACATAGGTTCGGCTTACGCGGCTGCGATTCTGTTTTTGATTGCCCTGATATTTAAAAATTCAACCAGTCATCAATTTCGTGCAGCCCTTGTGCTTGTGATGGCCATCGGCGCAATTGTTGGGCCACTAGCACTAACTGGTGACTTACATCAACCAGGACGTGCTTGGCACTTCTACGCCCACATCACGCCTTGGTCGTGGATGTCTCTAGGTTCTCTGTTTCTACCTTTGTTCTCTGGTCTGGCTGTCGCAACGGCTTGGGTTTACCTGCGTGACGACATCGCACAACTTAAAGAGAGTGAAAACCCGCTTCTAAAACGTTTGTCTTGGCTAACGCTAGGGCAATGGCAGGTTTCAACAAAACTAATGATTGCACTCGCTGCAGTGACGGCAGTTTCGGGCTTAAGCATCGCGCTTTACACAGGCGCAGAGATTGCGATTTTGGCGAGCCGCTCGCTTTGGCATCAACCGGCTTCACCGCTACTTTGGTTCACGACCGCATTCTTTGCTGCAACGGGTTTAACGCTGTTGATTTGGGCTCTGCTGCCTTTAAGCAAACCAAGCTTGAAACCAACAGACCTCGCTCTGGTACAAAGAACCATTACGTTAACGGGCGGTCTTGCCATCATTCTTACGTCGATTTGGGCATCTAACCATGGTCATTTCAATCTTTATGAGAACGACGCTTGGGGCATCAATTTAGGCATCATCACCACCAGCATTTTGTTATGCATGATCTTAGTTCTACCTCTGCAACGTCTATCGCAAAGCAAGCTTGGAGTTATTGCTGTTGCGCTTGCAACCATCGTTTCAGCCTGGGCGGTACGTTGGGTCACCATGATGGAAGTTCAAACCATTCCACGTTTTGATGTGGGTGCATTCCCTTATGAATTGCCAATGGGTAGCGCAGGTTTACTCGGCATTGTCGGTATGTGTGGTCTTTGGTTAGCACTTGCGTTGTTCGCCTCTGAAATCGTGTCTGTTGGATCTACAAGAACAACTGGCTCTGCACCAAAGACAACATCGAAGCCAAACCAAAATACATCGTCACCACTTAACCATTCACATAGCTTGTAGTCTGAGGAATCATCATGGATAACAAACGTCGTCAATTTTTGAAAACAGGCCTTGCTGCCGGTGGTGTTGGAGCTTTTGCTGCAGGTTATGCGACAACCACAAAACACATGGTTCACGGTGCTATCGATGGCACAGCAGGCAAGAAAACCAACCACATCCACCACGGTAATTCGTTAGAGACGGAGTACAGTGTCGATGAGCAAGGTAAGATCTCGCCAAATCCAAACCAACGCGTGGCACCATCAATGTGTTTCGGTTGCTGGACACTGTGTGGCTTGCGTGTACGTATCGATAATCGCAATGACGAGATCTTACGTATCTCAGGTAACCCGTACCACCCGCTATCAAGTGATCAGCAGATCCCGTTCAAAACGCCGGTAAAAGACGCCTACATTGGCTTGTCTGGTGAATCAGGTATCAATAACCGCTCGACAGCCTGCGCCCGTGGTAATGGCATGTTAGAGATTCAAAACAGCCCATACCGAATTACTCAACCGCTTAAACGTGTCGGTAAGCGCGGTGAGGGAAAATGGGAACCCATCAGCTACGAACAGCTTATCTCTGAGATCACCGAAGGTGGTGACTTGTTCGGTGAGGGGGAAGTGGAAGGCTTACGTTCGATTCGCGATATCAAAATACCACTTGATCCGAACAACCCTGAATACGGACCAAAAGCCAACCAACTGCTTGTGACCAATGCGGGTAATGAAGGCCGTGATGACATCTTGAAGCGCTTTGCGTTTAACAGCTACGGCACTCGCAACTTTGGCCACCACGGCTCTTACTGTGGCTACGCGTTCCGCGCAGGTTCAGGCGCGATCATGAATGATTTAGATAAGTTCTCGCACTTAAAACCCGACTTTAATAACGCTGAGTTCATTCTTTTCATCGGTATGTCTCCGGCTCAAGCAGGTAACCCGTTTAAGCGTCAAGCACGACAACTTGCAGAGGCGCGTACTAACGGAAAACTGAGCTACACCATAGTGACGCCAAGCCTTCCTGCAGGATCATCAAGCCTTGCGGCGGGCGATCGCAACAACTGGCTTCCGATCAAACCGGGCACCGATTCAGCATTAGTATTGGGCATGATCCAATGGATCATCGAGAACCAACGTTACAACCATGATTTCTTGTCTCGCCCAAGTGCGCAAGCGATGCAGAAAGCCGGCACCACCCATTGGTGTAATGCATCTCACCTCGTGATCAGCGACGAAGCACACCCACAAAACGGGCGCATGCTTCGTGCATCGGATATTGGTTTGCTAGAAACAGGTGAGCCGATGTCTGACGATGATGGATTCATCGCACTAGATGTGACAACGTCACTATTATCATCGCATATTCAGGTGAATGAAGCGGCTCTGTTCGTCGATCAAGACGTAGAAATTGATGGTCAAACCGTCCGTGTTAAGTCTTCTCTACAACGATTGAAAGAAGAAGCCTTCAAATACGACCTTGCTTACTACAGTGAGCAATGTGAAATCCCACAAGATCAGATTATTACGCTAGCGAAACGTTTCACCAGCTATGGTACAAAAGCAGTGGTGGATACTCACGGTGGCAACATGCACACCAATGGTTTCTACAACTCGTTCTCTATTCTGATGCTGAACGCGCTGATAGGTAACATCAACGCCAAAGGTGGTGCGATGGCAAAAGCGGGCGGCTACCCGACTTCTGTTGCTGGTCCACGTTACGACTTTACCAAGTTCAAAGGTAAAACTAAGCCTCAAGGCGTGTTCTTGTCTCGCAGCAAATTCCCGTATCACAAGACCAACGAATACAAACGCCGTGTTGCAGCTGGTGAATCACCCTACCCAACACGTGCGCCGTGGTACCCAATCTCAGCACCGCTTTTAACCGAGCACTTATCAGCTGCGATTGATGGTTACCCTTACCGCGCAAAAGCGTGGATCAACCACATGGCTAATCCACTTTATGGCGTGCCAGGGTTAGATAACCTGTTGGGTGTAAAGCTTAAAGATCCAAAACAGCTTGGCTTGATCGTCTCTATCGATGCCTTCATCAATGAAACAACAGCATTATCAGATTACCTTGTGCCGGACACGGTTACCTACGAAAGCTGGGGCATGGCAACACCTTGGCATGGCGTTGCGACCAAAGCGATCACCGCTCGTTGGCCGATAGTTGAGCCTAAAACCTCACGCACTCAAGATGGGCGCGCGATCAACCTAGAGAACTTCTTTATTGATGTCGCGAAAACACTTGGCTTAGGTGGCTTTGGCGATAACGTCATTAAAGACAGCCAAGGTAACTGGCACGGCATCCATAGTGCGGAAGATTTCTACCTACGCTCTGCGGCTAATCTAGCGTTCGTTAAAGGCGGAGTGCCGAATGTAGATGCCGAAGATATCGTTTGGTCTGGTCTAGAACGCCTTGTACCTGTGATGAACAAAACGCTCAAGCCAGAAGAGATGCTCAAAGTGGCGTATATCTTCGCACGTGGCGGTCGTTTTGAAGACGCAACCAATGCCTACACCAATGAAACCATGAAGTACAAATGGACCAAACCATTGGCAATCTGGAATGAAAAGCTAGGTACTTCTCGCAACACCATCAGTGGTGAACAGTACATGGGTTGCCCGACATGGTATCCACAGAAACTGGCAGACGGCACACCTTTAGCAGAGCAATTCCCGACCAAAGAGTGGCCATTTACTCTAACCAACTTTAAATCCAACATTCACAGTGCAGTATCTAACTTGTCACCACGTTTGGAGTCGATCAAAGGCGTGAACCCAGTTTACATTCACCCGCAAGACGCCTCTTCTGCTGGTATCAAAACAGGCGACGTATTTGCTATTGAAACACCGAGTTCAACCACACACGCGTTGGCGATGGTGATTGATGGCATCAAACAAGGCACATTAGGCTTTGAACACGGCTTTGGACACAAAGAGCTCGGCGAACGTGCGCACTGGATTGGGGACATGCAGCAACCGGTAAAAATGAAGTCAAACGATGGCGTTAACATCAATGATATTGGTTTAATTGACCCGACGAGAGAAGGCCAAGGCGTCATGCTGGATTGGGTGGTGGGCGCAGCAGCAAGACAAGCGCTTCCCGCTAAGATCTACAAAGTTTAATTTAAACTCCGTAAGATCTCACTTAAGCACTTATCCAACCATGTCCCTACTCATTCGTAACTAGGAACACAACAGAGCAACTTCGTCCTTCGAGGTTGCTCTGTTTTTCGAACGGCAGCCCTACCCCAAGCAATCAGTCAGTCTTCACTACGCCACAATTTTTAGCCAGTCTCCATAAAGTCACTATGCTTATACAATCGGTGCCATAAAAGAGCCTTAACAAGCAGTTACACCGAGGCGAACATGGCAGCTCCCTTGCATTTCGTTAACGGCGATTTGAATCAGCTTTTTGGGACTCACTAAATACCATCATGACGATTAAGGTTATTAATGTGAGATTTACCTCAAGTTCCAAGCGAATTAATGTGGAAATCCACAATAGCGTAAGTGCTCAATTATGCCGAAAATGCGTGCATTACAACCAATAGCGACGCCTCATGATTAAGCTGAATATAAAAACTCAAACTCTCACGCTTTGCATCGCTGCTTTAGGAAGCCTTTCTTTATCCGGTTTTACACAAGCAGCACCTAACCCTATGCCCGAAGCCGCAGAAACCTGTAGCGGGTGCCATCAAGCTGACGGGAAAGGAATGCCTAACATCGCCCCTATGCTTGCTGGGCTGAATGCTGACTACCTAGAACATCAATTGATTCTATTCTCTAGTGGGGAGCGTCAAAGCGCGATTATGAAAGGCATGGCCGATGGCTTGTCTGATCCTGCTATTCGTCGTGAAGTTGCCGAATACTTTGCCTCTCTCCCTTCATACGAATTCACGGACTTAGAACAGCGTGGCTCGCAAGCGGATATCGAGAACCCGTATCGCAAGCTTGTATTTCAAGGCGATTGGGACCGAAACATTCCAGCATGTGCTACCTGCCACGGACCAAGCGGAATGGGCGTAGACAAGTTTCCACGCCTTGCGAGCCAGCATGCCGACTACATTCAATCTCAGCTTAACGCATGGAAAAACGGCACTCGCAAGGGTGATGACTTGAACATGATGGGCAACATCGCAGGCAAATTGACCGACGATGAGATCAAAAACCTGTCTTACTACTTCGCATCTTTTCGATACTAAAGGGCTAGCATGAAAACACTACTTTTAATCACCGCAACCCTTGCCTCTGGACTCGCTTATGCCGATGGTGAATTACCTGATCGTCAAACCGAACTGCCAGCCGTCGAAAAAGTGAAAGACAACAAGTACCTAGTGCCACGCGACTTAGTGGATATCCCAGCAGGAGAATTTGGCGACAAAGTAAAATTAGGTTACTCACTGTTTGTTGACTCGCAACAGATGCGCGGCGAATACGTCGGCAACGAACAAAACTGTGTTAACTGCCACATGCAAGCAGGTATGAAGCCCAATGCAGCGCCACTTTGGGGGGCGTACATGGCCTACCCCGCTTACCGTAAGAAAAACGACAAGGTCAATAACTACGCTGAGCGTATTCAAGGCTGTTTCACCTATTCAATGAACGGAATCGCACCAGCCTTAGACTCAAAAGAACTGGTCGCACTCAGCGCTTACTCCTACTGGTTGGCGATGGGTGGCATCTTAGATAAGAACGGTATGCAAGACACACCCGTCCCTGAGATCAGCGATGCAGAGTTACAAGTCGGTGGTAAAGCAGAAAGCTTCCCTCTTCCTCAAGAGCTGTTAATCAAATACCCAATCGATGACAGAAGCAAATTGGCAGGCCGTGGCTACCCTAGGATCGCCACCCCAGAACAAGAACCTTCTATTGCACGTGGCGAGAAGGTTTACCAAACCAGCTGTCAAACGTGTCATGGTCAAAATGGCGAAGGCATTAAAGGAGCTGATGGTCGCTCTTACTTCCCACCATTATGGGGTGAGAACGCGTTTAACTGGGGCGCAGGAATGCACCGTATAAACACAGCGGCTTATTTCATTTACGAAAACATGCCGCTTGGTAAGAGTCAGCAACTTTCAATTCAAGATGCATGGGATGTGGCAGCTTTTGTGAACAGCCATGAACGCCCACAAGACCCACGATACAAGGGTGATGTTGCCGGCAATGCTAAGCGTTACCACAACCACCAAGGTTACTATGGTAAAGAAGTCGACGGTCATGTACTGGGTTCAAAAGCGTACCCAAGTGGCAAGGAAGCGATTCACAACCACTAGCTTCAATCAAAGGGCACTCTTTGTGGGAAAAGAGACGCTCACGCCAGCTATAGCTGAACTTTACATTGTAAATTAGTGAGCGTTAGAAAAGTAAAAAGAAGCCAGTTCGTGTGACGTTCTGGCTTCTTTTTTGATTTGATATGGCAGAGAACTCGTTAATCTTGCTGCATCTTCTCCCAAATCGTTGGTGACCCAATATAATCTTGCACTGAGGTGATGAACTCTTTTACTAGCTTGGTCTGCTTACGGTGTGGGTAGACGGCGTATATAGCAGTATCCGCTGTTGAGATAGCGTAATCAGGAAGCAGTGTCACTAAGCCCAACTCTTTCATCGATGCGTACAGGTTTGATTGATCAAGAAAGCCATAACCTAAGCCATCTCTCACACAAGACACCATAGTACGAACATCACTCACCTTATAGTTGCCACGAATCGTCAGGTTCTGGAAAGTGTTGCCATGCGGCTCTTCACTGATTCGCAGATGATCCACCGTCATATCACCATTGGTATAAATCACCGCAGGCAGAGACAACAGATCTTGTGGCGTTTTCGGCTTACCATGCTGCTCAACAAAGTCATTCGAGGCGACCAGCATGAAGTTACTATCGGCAATCTTCTTGGCAATTAGATTTGATTCCACCAACTTGCTGAAGCGAAATGCGATATCAAACTGCCCTGCGATAATGTTGGCGATCTTGTCGTCTAATGACAGCACAATCTGAACATCTGGGTACTTTCTCATGAACTGAGTGATGATAGGTTGCAAGTATTGCTGACCAAAATAAATCGGCGACGTAATTCGTAGCACACCTTTAGGTTCAGACTGGTACGAATCAGCAATGCCTTGGATCTGATTGATGGTGTCTTTCAGCACATAGGTTTGCGCGAGAATGTCTTCTCCTGCTGACGTCAAAGAAAACGAACGAGTAGAACGGTTGAGCAGCTGAACACCCAAGTCTTGCTCAAGCTTTTTGATTTGTTTAGAGAGTGAAGAATTGTCCATGTCGTGCAAGGTTGCCGCTTTGGTAAACGACCCTTGTTGAACCACATCTAAGAACAATAACAACTGATTCGTATTAGGCACTATTCCGCTCCTGATATTAAGCTCGATTAACGCTCATCTTTAGGGGTGTCCATCACCACCATGGTTGTGATGGATTGAACCTGAGCGCACTCCCCCAGCACATCGGCATGAAACTTCTTATAGCTCGGCAAGTCTTTAGTCTCGACTCGCAACAAGTACTCATTGGCTCCGGTGATGTTGTGGCACTCGACGACCTCTTTCTCCATAGCAACGTGCTCTTCAAACTCCAATTGAGCAGATTTTTTGTGGCTTGATAAACCGATCGAAACGTAGGCGATAAAACCCACGCCCATTAAGCCGTTATCTAGAACCGCACGATAACCTTGAATGATGCCTTTGCGCTCAAGATCTTGTACACGCCTTAACGTCGCTGAAGCCGACAAACCAATCCGCTCTGAGAGCTCAATGTTGGAGATTCTGCCGTCCAACTTAAGCTCTTGCAATATCCTTTCGTCAAATCTATCCATAAGTACTTATTATTGTGCATTTAGTGATAATAGAGGAAATAAAAGCACATAATTGCCTCACTTTCCACCTACTATGTTTCTCAACACGTGAAAGTCATGACCGGTCAGTCACTTCGTTCATTTTATTGCTGGAGAACCATTATGCCTTTAGAACAACTTAGCGCACTTGCCTTGTTTGCGTTTGTCTCGACCTTCACGCCGGGTCCAAATAACATCATGCTCATGACATCAGGTGCCAATGTTGGCTTTGCCCGCACCATTCCGCACATGCTTGGCATTGCTCTAGGATTTGCAGCTATGTTGCTATTGGTTGGCTTTGGGTTAATGGGGGTTTTCAACGCCTATCCGGTGACTCACCAAGTATTGAAATACCTGAGCCTTGCTTACTTGGTGTACCTCGCAATTAAAATAGCCAAGAGTGGAAAAGCGAAAAGCACTGAAGCTTATAAACCGATGACCTTCATTGGCGCGGCAAGTTTTCAATGGGTTAACCCAAAAGGTTGGTCAATGGCACTGACAGCCATTTCTGTTTATAGCAGTGGCAGTTCATGGTGGGAGCTTGCGATCATCGCGGCGATATTCACGCTAGCCAACTTACCATCAGTGACATTCTGGACGGCAGCAGGCAAACAGCTACAACACTGGCTAACAACGCCAGTACGCATCAAAAGCTTTAACTACGGTATGGCGGGCTTGCTGTTAGCGTCGACCATTCCGATGCTTTAATCGAATAACTTCTATGTTTTAACGGTTAGTACTCCGGTGCTAACCGTTATTCTCGTTAAAAGTAACCCACCAGATCACTAAGCCAACGACCAAATATCACCTGCCCGCTCGGGGTTAGCGTCCACACAAACACCGCAACATTCATTGCCACTGTCAGCCAATAGATAGATCTGAACGGCTGCTTTTGCGTTTTATGGCGTAGCTTATCTTGAGCAATCAAAGCCCCTAACCAGCCACCAGCAACAGACAAAATGTGCAGGGTTTTCTCAGGCACACGCCAATTGCCATTAATCGCGGCTTGCTTGTCCTTTGCGTACACAAAAAACGTCACGACACCGATAACGAAATACCACACCAACAGCGCTTTAGAACTTCCCGCAAACAACACAGACACCGCCACCAGAACCAGATAAGTGGTAGCGATTTGAATAGATGAAGACAACATCAGCTCCTTTGGGCAACAGCTCACATACTGTAGCTTACGCCCTGTAGATTTTGATAAAAATGGATAACTGGTGGTTTCGCTCACAAGAAACCTACCTTCTCCTTAAATGCACTGTGGAATTTATAGGAATTGCAAATATCTGCAAATGAAACTGACGTAATCTACCTACTTTTTTGCTTCTCCTTGAGTGCAGCTATCGTCCCTAATACATAAAAATTACTAATATTGATATTAAGAACAAATAGAACATGAAAACTTTATTACTCTTGAAAAATAAGAACATTACAAAGTGATATTAATCTCACATTAATAAGGATGAGCTCTCATCCTTATTAACTACGCCTAGCTTCTACGCCCTATATTATTGATATTAAACAAATGAGTGATTGATCCAATTAATTTAACCACAACCAGATACAAAGCGTGATACTGACACTAGGTTTCCTATATTTACTAATTAAAAATAACTTTATACATTGCCATCACAAATAGTTGACCTTAGTTAAAGCTAGGATATTCATCTTCATAAAAAGTGAAATATGGATATCAAACGTGAACAACATAAATATTAATAAGAACATCACTCTACAACGCACCTTCAACATTACAAAAAAGAGAAGCTTCAAACGCTCAACACTAGCCAAAGCGATATTGCCTCTCTTCACTGCCACCCTTATCGCAGGCTGTGGCAGCGATAACGACAGCGACACGGATGCTGGCAACAGTGGCTTATACAAAGCTGGCGAAAACGAAGTCGTTGTTTACTACAAACGTGATGTCGCGGCTGCGAGCACGTCTAGCTCGACCTATGATGGCTGGGGGTTGCACCTTTGGAATGGCGAAGGCTGCACCAGCACTGACTTAATCGCAATGGGTCTTAGTGAAAGCGGTACCAACTGGGACGCACCATATGAATTTGACGGCATCAGCGATACCTACGGTGCCTACTATGTGTTAAAAGTCGATCCTGATGCTTCTGACCCGCATAAATGCATGAACTTCATCTTACACAATGGCGACGAAAAAGCGTTTGGTAGTGCCAATTCGAAAATCGAGTTAACCAAGCTTGGTGATTCGCAAGGTGTATTCGGATTCCATGGCAGCAGCGAATTGTACTACGACCCAATCTCAGAAAGACCAGTCAATATTGATGGCCAAAAAGCACATTGGTTAGACGCGACCACCATTGCTTGGGAAGCCGCTAGCAATGCCGATTCTGTCAAACTCTTCTATGCATTAGATAACAGCATCACGATGAACGACGACAAAGAAATTGTCGGCGGAACTGCAATTGAACTAAGCAAAGACGGGGAGCTATCTTCTGAATTGAAAGAGCGTTTCCGCCACCTTGAAAGCTTACCGGCCCTTGCTATCGACGTTGACGACAACACGTTACGCACCATCTTAAAATCTCAGATAATTTTTGTTGCCTACAATGCTAATGGCGATGTTATCTCTTCAACTGAGGTTCAAAAACCAGGTGTACTTGATGCGGTATTTGCTAGTGAAGATACTGGTAATGCGATGGGTGAAGAACTAGGTGCTATTGTTGAAGGCAGTGCGGCTACCTTCAAGCTTTGGGCACCAACAGCGCAAAATGTAGAACTCGTCCTATACAGCGAAGATCTACAAAGTTCCCAAGTGATCCCAATGACGGAAAGCACTGAGACGGGCATTTGGGCGACTGATGCTGTGTCTAATGCAGTCAACAGTTACTATCGTTACCAAGTGAAGGTTTACCATCCAACCACAGGTAACATTGAAACTCGCCTAGTAACCGACCCTTACTCACTCAGTTTGTCGAAGAACTCTGCATACTCTCAAGTCATCGACCTTAATGATTCAACCTTGAAACCAGCGAACTGGGACGACTACGAACGACCAACCGTAGAGAAAGACGAAGACCACGTACTTTACGAGTCTCACCTTCGTGATTTTAGTTTTAGCGATAAGCTAGGTACAGCGAACCTAAATGGAAAATACCTCGCTCTCACAGAAGCAGATCGTGAGTCGGTCAAACACCTAAAAGAATTGAAAGATGCGGGCTTGACGACGCTACATATCTTACCGGCATTTGATATCGCTACCGTTGATGAAGATGCCGCGAGCCGTGTCGATATTACGGATACGGTCGGTAAACTGTGTGATTTAAAACCTGCTGCCGCTTTGTGTGGTAACGAAGATGAAAACAAAACCATTGAAGATGTACTCGATGGCTATGACCCTTCAACGGGTGACGCCCAAGCATTAATGAATGACCTTCGTATGCTTGATAGCTTCAACTGGGGCTACGACCCATTCCATTACACGGTTCCAGAGGGGAGTTACGCGACAGATCCTAATGGTTCGAAGCGCATTCTAGAATTCCGTCAAATGGTGAAAGCCACGCACGACATGGATCTCAAGCTGATCATGGACGTGGTATACAACCACACCAATGCGTCTGGTGTGAACGATAAGTCGGTACTGGATAAGATTGTCCCTGGGTACTACCACCGTCTTAACGTCAACACTGGCGGCGTAGAAAACTCGACTTGTTGTGACAACACTGCGACCGAAAACCTGATGATGGGTAAATTGATGGTCGACTCTCTTAAGGTGTGGGCTGACGACTATAAAGTGGATGGTTTCCGTTTCGACTTAATGGGCCACCAACCAAAAGACGTGATGGTCGAAGCGCTAGAAGAAGTACGTAAAATTGACCCGAATACTCTGTTCTACGGGGAAGGCTGGGACTTTGGTGAAGTCGCCAACAACGCCCGCTTCGATCAAGCGAACCAAGTAAACATGGCAGGTACAGAGATCGGCACATTCTCAGACCGTTTGCGTGATGCAGTTCGTGGCGGTAGCCCATTTGATGGTGGCGTCGATTCAGAAGGCAACCACCCACTTCGCTTTAACCAAGGCTTTGGTAATGCAGCGATTGCCAACGAAGAAACCAAAGTTGATCAAGATTCGATCAATGGTCGTTTACATAACCAAGACCTTGTTCGTTTGGGTATGGCAGGTAACCTCGCAGAATACGTACTGATTGATTACAAAGGCGATACAAAACTGGGTAAAAACGTTGATTACAACGGTGCTCCAGCTGGTTACACCAAGATGCCTTCAGAGAACATCTCTTACGTTTCAAAACACGATAACCAAACGCTTTGGGATAACAACGCATACAAAATCGCCAATGGTACTAGCTCTGCAGAGCGTGCTCGCATGCAGTCTGTATCGCTCTCTACAGTGATGTTAGGCCAAGGCATACCATTCATCCATATGGGTTCTGAACTGCTACGTTCAAAGTCTATGCAGCGTGATTCTTACGATTCAGGTGACTGGTACAACCGCGTAATGTTTGATGGTACTGATAACAACTGGAACGTTGGATTACCACGTGAAGATAAAGATGGTGCGAACTGGGATCTGATCAAGACTATCATTGCTGACCCAACGGCTAAACCAGACGAAGACGACATTGAACTGACTAAACAGCAATTCCTAGAGCTATTAAAAATCCGTAGCTCAAGTGAACTGTTCCGCTTAGACACTGCAGACGAAGTCATGAAGCGAGTCGACTTCCGTAACGTTGGCGAAGATCAAGTCGAAGGCTTGATTGTCATGTCTATCGATGATGGTGTGTCTGCGGGCGAAGACCTTGACCCTGCAAATGATGCGATTGTCGCGGTTGTAAACTCAACCAATAAATCTCAATCGTTCAAAATCACAGGAGCGACAGGCTTTACACTTCATGACGTTCAACAAAACTCGGCTGATGACACAGTGAAAGGTGCAAGTTTCGCCGCTGAAACCTTCACGGTCCCTGCACTAACAACAGCTGTATTTGTACAAGCTCAAGGCGATGCACAAGGTGTCGGTCTGCCGGTTGATAACTCTGATAAAGATGTGTCTAGCATCCCACCATACGGCCAAACACCGGTTTACGTTCGTGGTGAAATGAATGGCTGGACACCTGTTGATGATTGGGCGATGAGCTTTATTGGCAACGGTGTTTACTCTGTAACAAAGACTTTGGAAGTAAAAGAGTATGGCTTTAAGTTTAGCGGTGCTACTTGGGAGCAACTTGACCTAGGTTGTAATTCAGTTGAACTTGCGAGCGGTTCAATTGACCTTGGTAGCGAAGGAGATTGTAAGTTAAACGTAGCAGAAGCAGGCAGCTACACATTCACTCTAAATGCGATTCATGAATTAGATGACAATGTAGAAAAAGCGGTCGTTTCAGTAACCAAGAATTAAGCCTTAAAGCTTATGATTCTAATAAACAGATAATAAAACCAGCGCAAGCTAGCCTTTTGGGAGACGTCAGTCTCCCTTTTTTGTCCTCAATAAACTCCAATCCAAATGAATCACATCATTCCCTTACCTTCATTAACCAAACCATCAATATTAAGAGGTAACGAACCTCCTGAATTCTTAGCTCTTAGTAGAAAGCATAACAACTCCGCGTGAGCGTCTAATTTAATTGTATGTAAAATTTAGGAAGCGAGCTTAGGTTGGTAAATGAAATGGCGATTCGTCAATAGAGTTCGTATTCAATTGTCTGAGAAGAGTAAATAGGCGAGAATGTTTTAATTAGCAGTTAGTCAATCAACACCACAAATATCCAGAACATCCATTTATTTTAGCCCTTGATTATTGCGTGTAAGTCAGTGGTTATTTAAAACCCAGTGTTCACAGAATATAAATATTACTTTCTTCACTTATTTCAGTGTCTCGTCCTAAAATACGTTGACAGTATTTCTACTAAGCCAACA
Organism: Vibrio sp. BS-M-Sm-2; assembly: GCF_041504345.1. Lineage (NCBI taxonomy): Bacteria > Pseudomonadati > Pseudomonadota > Gammaproteobacteria > Vibrionales > Vibrionaceae > Vibrio > Vibrio sp. BS-M-Sm-2. The sequence goes on along the minus strand of NZ_CP167895.1, from coordinate 778,805 downwards.
GCGTCAGCTGTTGGCTTTTTTCATGCACCTCATTTGGAGTTTTCATCCTGAGACTAAGGTGCGGTCTCATGTTGTTATAGGTACTTATAGACTCTTTTACTAGTTGTTTGAGCTCTCTGAGGTTTTTACATTTATCAAGCAAGAACTCTTGTTTCAGTATACCATTTACTCTCTCTGCTAATGCATTTTGGTAGCAATCATAACCGTCTGTCATCGAGGGGATTATGCCGCTACTTTTCAACTTATCTTGATAAACACCTGAGCAATACTGGAGACCACGATCAGAGTGATGGATACACGAACGATGATATTGACGTCCTTTGATAGCCATATCTAGCGCTTTCACAACATCCGTCGACTTCATCTCGTTGCTCAGCTCGTAGCCCATAATTTTCCGACTAAACGCATCCGTTACCAATGAGAGATAGTGAACCCCTTCATCTGAATGGATATAGGTAATGTCACTGACTAACACGCCTTCTGGATTGCATGGTTTGTAGTTCTTTAATAAGTTTGGATGTTTTTTCATCCAATGCTTACTATTTGTCGTCTTTGTAAAGCTACGTTTAGATCTTACCAATAATTGTTCATCACGTAAGTAGTTGAAAAGAGCATCTCGACCTAGCTTGATACCTTGTGCTTGCAACTTTGGTTTAAGCAAAAAGTAGAGTTTTCTAGTACCAACCCGAGGCATATAGCGTCTAATATCCAACACCATTTGTTTGATAGGTTTAAGTTCCAACTGGCGGTGAACAGCTCGTTTTTCTCGTTGATAAACGCTTTGTCTCGTTATCCCGCATAACTTACATACTCGAACTAAACTTATACCTTCCTGTTTTTGAAGGCTTCTTGCTCCTTGGCGAGATACTTTTTTCTGAGGCTAGTTCCGTGTTCAGCATCAAGAATATCAACCACTCTATTTAAAAAGAGGTTCTTTATCTTTTCGTCTTCTAACTCTTTTTCAAGGCGTTTTATTTTTTGTGCTGGTGACTCTTTAGGATTAGTTGATTGGTGCATGGTGTTCATCCTTGGAGTTTGCGCCCAATTCATCTTACCGTGCTTTCGAAGCCAAGTTAAAACAGTTGAGCGGCCTTGGATACCATAAATGGTTTGGGCTTGTTTATATGTCATATCGCCTCTTTCTACAGCGGCGACGACCTGTAATTTAAAGCCTAGTGTGTAATCACGCTGAGTGCGCTTAACGTAGATATTATTTGAAGTAGTCATAATTCGTCCTCAATGTGTAAACACATTTCAGGACGGGACACAGGTAATAAAAAAGGCCCCTAACCTAGGAGCCCTTCTTTTCATGTCATTCAGTATTTACAAACTGTTTGATTACTTTTTATTGACAGCTTTTACAAATACTTCTTGTGCGCCTTCAATACCTAGGGCTTTTGCTTCATCTAATAAGCTAAGAGCTTTAGGAATATTGTCTTCAGTTACAGCCGTTTGAATCGCATTGTGATAGTAGGTTTGCGTTTCAGGTTGAATGGTATCAAGCTTAGCTGCCGCCGCTGGTTTAGCGTTAGAATCACTGCTAGAACCAAACGAGAAGAAACTTACTCTATCAAGAGTCACTTCAATCTTACCTACGTTTGCGTTCGGAACTGGGATATCTTCCATTTCTGGCAAGTAGTTACCGCGGCCTTCAGCATCTAAACGAGCAGGATGAATCACATCAGTAAAACCATCCAGATCTTGCTGCTCAGTATAGATAACTAAATAAACCGATTCAGACGTCGTCGGTGGGTAAAAATCGTTGTCAGCAACTAAGCGATTCCCCAAGTGCAATCTTGGTTTCGCGTATTCGAAACTCTCTTTACCATAACGCTCTAGCTCACGACCATTTTTATCGTAAATGACGGCATTTGGTACAAATGCTGTATCGCCGATCATGCTCGTGATCTTAATAGAATACTCACCACGGTCTGCAGGGAGCTCAATCGCGACCACAGGGTTGTTGATGCCTTGGTAATTTAACACTTGACTATCTGGTGTTACATCGAAAATTGCCGAGCTTGGAAGCTTCATAGGGGCAAATTGAAGACCAGCAATAGAGTTAACTTGTTCAGCCTGTGCCACTTGCACTTGCTCAACTACTTGTGCAGATTGACAACCGGCCAACGCAACACAGCCACTCAACATTAGAGCTTTAAAATACATAACCCTTCCTTCTTGTTATTTTTTTAAGAAATTTACTAACTTTAATTACCACAAAGAGAACTATTCACCTAGGGAACGATCAACTTAATCGTACATTCCTTAAAAAAATAGCCGACACGAGCCGGCTATGAATTAGGACAGTTTAGGATTTGTTACGCTAGGTGTTTACCACCAAGCTTCAGCTTGGATACCGAATACGTATTCTGTATCGTCGCCATTGAATGCTTCTTTGTTTTCAGTATCTAGGATGTAAGAACCGTAAACACGGATTTCAGGACGAGCCCAGAAGCTGTCACCCATAGCCCAAGCTTGAGCTACTGTGAATTTAGCGTTACCGAAATCTTCAGTCGCTAGACCACCTTCAGCAATTCGCTCACCAGCGTTGTAGCCAGCTTCAAATACTGTACGCATAGTGTCGTTCCACTTGTACATTGGACGAACTACAGCAGAGTATTGGTCGATATCGAAAGTCTTGTTTGTGTAGTTACCATCTTTGTCTGCACCACCAATATCGCTACCCGCTAGGTAAGCTAGTTGGTGACCCATTTCCCAAGATTCGCCAAGGTTCATTACACCCCAGTTAATTAGACGGAAACCAGATGCTTCGTTGAATGCTTCAGTACCACGTGCGTAGTAAGAACCAGAACCCCAGAAGTTTGCAGCTTGTACGCCGTAACCGTTAGTACCGTACTGAAGTACTGTTTGGTGGAAACCGTTGCTAGTTCCTTGATGTAAAATTGCAGAAGCTAGTAGGCCGTCGTCAGCAGACTCGCTTGCGTCATCTGAATCAGTTGCGAAGTTGTACGCTAGAGCAAACTCTAGAGAAGCATCTTGCCAAAGACCGATGTTCGCTAGACGAGCATCAAAGATGTAACCAGTTGAATCATCAGTGTCGCCATCTTGAATCAATGCAACAGATAGTTTTTGGTCGCCAATAGAAATGTTTTCAACACCGCCACCAGTACCAGATGTATTTAGGTAGTAGAAGTCAGTGATGTGGATGTCTTTACGTTGGTAGTATGTTTTACCAGCCCAAAGAGTCGCTTCTTGGTCAAAAGATAGAACACCTTTCGCTTTAACTGCGAACTGAGCAACGTTAAAATCAGAATCTTCCCAACCATTTGCGCCAGGAGCACCAGAAGCAATCATTGACTCAACGCGCCACGTTTGCTCACCAGTTTTCAGCTCTTCAGCTAAACCAAACTCAGAATAGTTATCATTTTCGTTACCTAGACGACCAATACCGTTTTTATTTACTGATACATCACCGTTACCGTTACCGCTAATACCAGTACCAGCACGCATGTAACCATTAAAATCTACAGCGAACGCAGAGCCAGCAGCTAATGTAGTTGCCACTGCAGCAGCAATCAAACTTACTTTTTTCATTCTTAACTCCATTAAGGACGATTTATTTTAGGTTTTTATATTTTTGCTCTCTTGCGACAACCAAAGGCAGTAATGGCGGACGTAAGATAGAGAGGTTTAGGGTTGCCCCTGATTCGTTTCAACGGAGTCAATATTAAGAGGGGATGACAAGTTTGACTTCCTCCACCCCTAAGTTAATTAAGGGGGACTAGAGGGGAGTAGAAAATATACAGAACGGTGTTTTAAAGAGGTAGATCACTTAATCTAGGAGGAGTAGACAGCACACAGATCTAATTATTCGATATAAGTGCGATCTACTTCAAATATATAATTTGAACCTAATCGGTAAATTATTTTTTTAACAATAATTATTCTGTGAAGTTGCTTGACCTTACTGTGACAAAGCTTTTTACTTATAGTTCACTGATGTCGATAAACGAACAAGAAATCAAGCAATGACTAGAACGCTCGCTCGCCCTTATCCACTAGGCGCAACGCTAGGAAACACTGGCTGTAACTTCTCAATTTATTCTCCTGACTGTAAATCCCTCTCTCTTGCTCTTTTTGACGAGAACGATGAATTCACCACTTATAAGTTGGAAAATGAATACGCTGATATCAGATATGTTTTTATTGATGGTATAAAAGCGGGGCAAAAATACGGCTTCATTGCTGACACTGACAATGGGCCAATCCTACTTTCAGACCCGTATGCCAAAGCAATCAGCGAACCGCTCGATTACGTCACGCCGTATACCAATGAGAAGAGCTTTGCTATGGCGAAATGTGTTGTTATTGATGACACTTTCGATTGGCAAGGCGTAGAAAAACCACGAATTAGCCGCGAAGAGACCGTTCTTTTTGAAACCCATGTAAAAGGCCTATCTCAACTTCATCCTGAAGTAGCGACCAATACTAAAGGCCGTTACTTAGGGTTAGTTAGCCCTGAAATGCTTGCGTTCTATAAACAGCAAAATATCAATTCTCTACAACTTTTACCTATTGCCGCGTGCATGCATGAACCCCACCTATTGGATATGGGGAAAGTAAACTATTGGGGTTACAACCCATACCTGTTCATGGTGCCAGACCCTCGCTATGCAGAAAAAGACGCTGTTACTGAGCTCAAAACCGCGATTCGTGAGCTGCACCGCAATGGTATCGAGGTCATCCTTGACGTCGTATACAACCACACAGCTGAAGGTGGTGAAGGTGGTACAACGTTCAATCTAAAAGCGCTGGATAGCAACTCCTACATCAAACATGGCTGTCATTATGCGAACTTCACAGGCTGCGGTAATACGGTCGATCTAACCCATCAACCTGCACTCAACTTAGTAATGGATACGCTTCGTTACTGGGTAAGTGAATTCCAAGTCGATGGCTTCCGTTTTGATTTAGCAGCTACGCTGGGGCGAGAAGGCGATAACTACAATCCAGAGGCCGCTTTTTTCAAAGCCGTTGCTCAAGATCCTGTACTTAAAGAAACTAAGCTCATCGCTGAACCTTGGGACATCGGCCCGAATGGCTACCAAGTTGGTAATTTCCCGTTAGGTTGGAATGAGTGTAACGACAAGCTCAGAGACATCACTCGTAGCTTCTGGCGCGGTGACCAAGGATACCTTAAAGAGTTTGCGACTCGTTTAATGGGCTCTCGCGATATCTACAGTGCGGCGCACTGGCCTTACAAACTCACCGTAAACTACATCACTTACCATGATGGTTTCACTATGCAAGACCTTGTTTCTTACAAGCACAAACACAACGAAGAGAATGGTGAAAACAACCGCGATGGACACGGTGACAACCGCTCTGAGAACTATGGTGTTGAAGGCGAAACCGAAAACCTGCTAGTTATCGCCACGCGTGAGAAGCAGAAACGTAACTTCATGGCGAGCTTGCTGTTTGCTTTTGGTATTCCACATATTCTGACGGCAGATGTGTTATCTCATACTCAAAAAGGTAACAACAACGCTTACTGCCAAGATGGCGTAACCAGCTGGCTTAACTGGGAAGATTCAGAGCGTAAGAGTTACTTCAAGACTTGGCTGTCTGAGATGATCTCCGCACGTCAGCAATACATGGTGCCATTTATTAAGGCATTCAGTGGCGAAAAGCGTAACTCTAACCGCATCTTCTGGAGCCGTGTCGATGGCACACTCATGGAGCATGATGACTGGAATCGTTTAAGCTCAGTTGCGCTGCATTTAGGCATTGGTAAAAATGGTGACGAGTTGATTTATCTGATCAACCAAACCAACGCACCAGCACGTTTTTCTTTACCTAGTGATCGTGATCAAAACTGGGTGAAGATCTGCGATACTAACCTACGAAATGTAAAACCAGGTCATGCTGAAGGTGAAATGTTATTGTCGCCAACTTCGATGGCGATTTTGCACTATTCACCAGGCAAGACTGAGTTAAGTTAAAAGTTAAGCCAACGTAATAAAACACCGAAAACCATAGAAGCCAGTTATATTTATGACTGGCTTTTTTGTTAGCCTAATATCACAAAACTCATTCATTTATATGGAATCATTTGCATTGATGTGATTACGAAAACTGTTTAGTATGGCCGTACTATAAAAATGAATCTATAACGTCTTTGCATATCATGGCTTTACCTAAAACATTAATTCGGCTTTTTAAACCATACATTATTTTATTAACTGGAGGGATGCTCTATCTAGCTGTAGCTCAGCTTGAAAAAGTAGAAACAGCAGCAACTGAACAATCATCGTCAAACATTCGTATCGCAAGCTCCACTATTCGTTCCAACATCGAAGCGACATTCGGCAAGCTCTATTTTTTAGAAACCAGTCTAGGCCTACCTAAAACGGCTCCAATCGGTGATAAAAAATTCAGAGAATTGAGCGATAATATTCTAAAAAGAACGCCAAACTTCTCCGATATCGTTCGATACCAACCACAATCCCAACAATATATATCAAGTCGTGGATTACCTCTTTCCCATGAACAAATCGATTCCATAAAATGGAACTCAATAGACAGTGTGGTTGAGGATTTCTACATCTCTTCGATTTACCAAAAAGCAGATGGTCGTTGGGTGTTCGCAGTTAAACATACAGCGGAAAGATTGAATGAAGAAATATGGATTGAGTTTGACCTTTTACACACCACACAAGGATTAAGAGACTTAAAAACGCTTAATCACGGCTATGTGTTTGTAGTTGATCGAGCAACAGAACGACTGGTCTTCCACCCAGACCCAAAGCGTATCGGATCTAAATCAGTCAGCTATCACGCAGGTATCAGCCATCAACTCTCACAAGGTGAAACCGTTGGTAAGCACGAATATTACTATCAAGATAACTTCAAAATATCGGTATTTGACGCTGACAACAGCTTGAACTGGGTATTCATCGCAGGCACCGATCGCCATGATATCTTAACCAGCTCACACCAATTTACGTTAACTGGCTTGGTACTTGGTTCACTGCTTCTATTGTGGATTGGCGCAAACTATCTGGCTTATCGTTTGAATGTGTCCTTGTCACAACTGAATAAAGTCGATGACCTTGTAAGCTTTAAGCGAGAGTTAAAATCCATACTGGACAGCTTCACCTACCAAAAAGGCATTCAATTCTGTCTCTATCAGCCTGAGAACCACGCATTCAGTACCATCGACTATTACGGAAACAAGTCAACGGTACATTGTAACAAAGCCCTCGCAGAGCAATTTACACCGGACACCATGGCTTACAGAAGCGGAAAATACGCCGACCCATTAGCGTGTAAACTCAAAATACACCAACGTCATTACTGTATTCCTTTGCACTCTCGTAAGCAGTTGATCGCAGTATTGTACGTAAACGCAAACTTACCGATCAGCCAGAGTATTCTGCGAATGATCCGGGATTACACTGAGGTCTCTTTGTCTAACTTACTGCTTCAACATCAATTGAGTAGCAAAGATCTGATGACGCAGTTAGACAATAAGAGCAGTTTCAGTATCGCCATCGAAAACTACGCGAGCGAGCCCGATACCTATGTTGCTCTGCTTGATATCGATAACTTCGACCACGTAAACCGTGCCTACGGTGAAGCAGTCGGTGACAAGATGATCAAGCTGACTGCAGAATCGATACGTTATTACTTCCCGAAACCGAAAGGACTTTGCTTGGCGCGTGTTGGAGGAAAGGAGTTCGCGGTATTGTTCAAAGCCAATGATGTGAAAGATGCCAAATTCCAGCTAGACCAGTGCCGAGTCGGAATCGCGGAGAAAACCATCGTCACTCCAGATATCACCTTATCGCTAGGGGTTAGCGTGGGGTACTCACAAATAGAAGGCGAAACAGACTCAGCTTTAGCGCTAGCGGAACAGGCAAAGCTTATCGCGCAACAGCTTGGTAAGAACCGAGTGGAAAGCCACATCAGAGCCGTTGCCAAAGCATCTTAAACGCATTCCAACAAGCCTGTAGATTATCACACACGACAAAGCACCTAGGGTTCCAAATTCAAGGTGCTTTTGTTTTTCTAGAAAGTCATTACAATGCGCCTTCGATAAGACAATATCCCCTTTTCTAACGACACGAATCTTATGAAGCTAAGTAACCGACTGCAAACTCTCCACTCCCTTGTCAGCAATGACTACCAGCATATTTGGGACTGTTGCTGTGATCATGGCTTTTTGGGTGTTCAACTGTTGTCGGATAATAAAGCACCTCAGATTCACTTTGTCGATATTGTCCCGTCTCTAATGAGTGAACTTGAAGACAAGCTAGCGCACTACTTTCCACAAGATAATAAAGCTGAACAAACGGTTACCAGTCAATGGCAAGTCTACTGCATGGATGTCGCCGCTATTCCGCTTGAGAAACATACTGGCAAACACCTAGTTATTATTGCAGGCGTCGGTGGCGATCTCACTCAGAAACTCGTCGATGACATTCATCGTCAACACCCAAACAAAGCGATCGATTTCTTGCTTTGTCCGGTGCATCAGCAATTCGAGTTGAGAAGCCATTTAAAGGCGCTCAATTTTGGTCTTATTGATGAAATGTTGCTCGAAGAGAACCGTCGTTACTACGAGGTGTTATTGGTGAGTAATAACCAAGGTGATTCAGAAAATAGCCAAAACATTAGCGAGATATCAAACGTAGGTGACAAGATCTGGACACCAAGTTGTGATGAACAAATGAAGGTATCACAGCAATACAAAGCCAAAACATTGCAGCATTATCTTCGCATTCATCAAGGCCAAGAGCAGCAAGGTAAACCCAGCGAAGTGAAGCACATCATTGATGCATACCAAGCGATTTAGTCCTCACCTGTTCTGCATATAGCATTGATTTTACTACCACTAGATTATAGTAAGTACTAACTTTATCGCTTACCGTTAGTAAAGCCGATTAAATAAAAAAGCCGACAGTTCAATGAACTATCGGCTTTTTTAATGCTATCAATTTGGTTTAAGCTTACTGCTCTTATTTCTTATGAACCGCATCAGGCTCACCAGTCGTTTCAACCTCAGAGGGCGTATCAACACCATAAACTGTATCAAGATAGTCGTCTTTCTCTTTCCACGTATTGTTCAACCAACTGTGGAAGCGACGTTTAAATGCCTTATCTTCAAAGTAGTTACCATTCACGTTCTCATCCATTGCATGCAGTTTAATACGCACAACTACCTTGGTCATTTTGCCTTTCAGCATATCTTCAAATGGAGAAGTCTGGTTTTCCGGATAAGCCAAAGTAACATCGACGATACCATCTAAGATTGGACCCATTGCCGATAGAGCAAACGCCACACCGCCGGTTTTAGGCTTGAGTAAGTGACGATAAGGTGTTTTGACTGTCGCTAGTTTCTCATGATTGGCACGAGTCCCTTCAACAAAGTTCACCAAGGTTGTCGGTGCAAGTTTGAACTTAGTACACGCTTTGTTGATTGCATCGAAGTCATCATTACGACGCTCTGGGTTACGCAGCAAAAACTCACGAGAATGGCGTCTCATAAAGGGCATATCTAGCCCCCAACATGCCAACCCAACAAATGGGACGTACAGCAGTTCATGCTTAAGGAAGAACTTAGTCATCGGCATTTTGTCTTTCAAGATAGAAGACAAGATCACGATATCCGCCCAACTCAGATGATTCGACATCATCAAATACCACTGTTTGGTCGAGATATCCTCCCCGCCTTCCACTTGCCACTCGATGTCGTTGTTCACGTTCAACATCCAGAGGTTAAGCGAAGCCCAACACCAGAATGTGAAGTTAGCTAAACGAGTACACGACTTTTGCACAACAGAGATTGGCAGGATCAGTTTGATGAGGCCAAAGAAGCTCACGGTAAACGCAGTCATTGCGGTATTGATGGTCACGAACAGTACGTTCAAGGCCATACGAAGATTATCAAGCATAAAACACGGCTATATTGAGATCGAAAGCCGCCATTATACTCATCTACAAAATATTCTCTTTAGTAATTGGTTGAATATCCGAGGGGTCAAACCACTGTACTGATTTAGCCTATGTCCAAAGACCAGCTCATTGTTCTGAATCAACAAAGTCAGCATCAAAAAACACCAGCAGTGTCATTTAGACTTAAGGTGAATCATGTCCATTTGACACAATTAAGGTTTGTTTTTACTACAAACTAAGTATTGATAAGCATTCTCATTATTGGCATGGTACATGCAACTCCAAAATGTAAATAGTTGAGTATCCTTAATGAGATAACTTCTCTACGTAAAGGTGATGATATGACAGATATTCCTCATGGTTTGGTAGCCGGAAAAGTCTTACATAAAACACAATGGACAGCCCAGCTGTTCTCACTTCAAGTCAGTGCTCCTGTCTCTCCTTATCAGGCAGGTCAGTTCACGAAACTGGGCTTGCTAAATAGTGAGGGTGAGTTCGTAAGACGCGCCTATTCCATGGTAAACGCGCCAGATCACGAACAAGGACATCAACATCTGGAGTTTTTGATTATTAAAGATCAGAACGGTCAGCTTTCACCTCAACTTCATGAGTTGAAGGTAGGCGATGACATCTTTGTCGGTAAAGACCCAAGCGGTTTTATGACCTTAGATGAGATCCCAGAGATCGCCGATGATCTATGGATGCTTTCGACCGGAACCGCGGTTGGGCCTTTTATCTCAATGCTCGAAAGCATGCAGATACAGCAGCAAAACGGCTCTGAATCTGAAAAAGTCACCTCATTCAAAAACCTTGTACTGGTTCATGCCGTAAGAACAAAGCAAGACCTGACTTATCGAGACCGTATCACTCAACTCATCGATCACTTTCAAGGGAAACTCAAGTATGTGCCAATTATTTCTAGAGAATCAGTCACCGGAACTTTGCGCGGACGAATCCCAAGCTTGTTACTTGGAGGCGACCTTGAGCAAGCCGCGTCTGTCGCTTTCAATCAAACCCGCAGTTTCTTCTACCTTTGCGGCAATCCGCAAATGGTTCGCGACACAAGTGAAGCACTAACCAGCTTAGGTTTTGAGAAGCACTTACGCCGAAAGCCTGGCCAATTCAGCAGTGAAAACTACTGGTAATCACAGTCACCAACTCCATCAAAGCTAAAGCTTGTATTTAAAATACAGACAGATAAGAGGTTTTATATGAGTCATTTCCGTATTCCGTCACACTGGAAAATTCAACGTTCAACGCCATTTTTCACCAAAGACAACATACCGGCTGCATTGCTTAATCACCATAACACCGCAGAAGGCGTATTCGGCCAGATCTGCGTAATGGAAGGCACCGTCACCTTCTATGGTTTTGCTGATGCCGACGCGACAGAACCAGAAAGTGTTATCACGATCCAAGCAGGGCAATTTGCCACAAGTCCACCTCAATATTGGCATCGAGTAGAGCTGAGCGACGACGCGCAATTCAACATTAACTTCTGGTCAGAAAAGGAAACTAAGAAGACGCTCAACACTCGTAAAAGCAGATAGAGAGGTCAATCGGCTAACCTTATGCTGAAATTAGTAATTGTAACTAAACAGAAAAATAACCTTAATAATAACAATGACTAATGATGATAGACAAGATTATAAAACTCTAGCACACTGCACAAAGTTATTTGTTTTACTCCCGTTTCAGATAATGAATATGTGGGGTTCTTTATATTTTAGGTAAGAGAGGAAGCCATGCTCAACATTGCTTTTTTTAGCTCAAAATCATACGACGAAAAGTCATTTAACCTTGCAAAAGGTGAACTCAACGCTGAGTTTCATTTTCATGATTTTCGCCTCACCACCACAACCGCAAAAATGGCGCACGACAACGAAGTCGTTTGTGCATTTGTAAACGATGACCTATCTGGAGACGTACTAGAGATTCTTGCACAAGGCGGCACAAAGCTGATTGCAATGCGCTGTGCAGGCTTTGATAAAGTCGACCTAGACGCAGCCAAAGAGCTTGGTTTACAAGTGGTGCGCGTTCCTGCTTATTCACCAGAGTCAGTAGCAGAACATACGGTCGGCATGATGATGTGTTTGAACCGCAAACTACACAAGGCATACCAACGTACTCGTGATGCAAACTTCTCCCTTGAAGGCTTAGTAGGCTTTAACTTCCACGGTAAAACCGTTGGTGTGATTGGTTCAGGTAAGATTGGGCTAGCAACGATGCGAATCCTGAAAGGCTTGGGCATGAACATCCTATGTTACGACCCATACCCAAATCCTTTGGCAAAAGAACTTGGTGCTAAATACGTGGAACTGGATGAGCTTTACCAAGAATCTGACGTGATTTCCTTGCATTGCCCAATGAGTAAAGAGAACTACCACCTATTGGATGCAACGGCATTTGGCAAAATGAAAGATGGCGTGATGATCGTCAATACCAGCCGTGGTGAACTACTGGATTCAACCGCAGCGATCGAAGCGCTGAAACAGAGTAAGATTGGCGCGCTTGGTCTTGATGTGTATGACAACGAGAAAGAGCTGTTCTTCCAAGACAAATCGAATGACGTGATTGTCGATGACGTATTCCGTCGCCTATCTGCTTGTCACAACGTCTTGTTTACAGGTCACCAAGCTTTCTTGACCAAAGATGCTCTGTTCAACATCGCCAATACAACCCTAACCAGTGTTGATGCCTTTTTCACAGGCAACACCAGCGGCAACGAACTGGTTTAACAACAACTTGAGTTAATAGCAGACTGAGTTAAAAACAAACTAGCTCTACAAATACAAAGCCACGCTATTCCTAAGTGAACAGCGTGGCTTTTTCGTTTATGCCAATATCGAAAGCAGAGTTAGATGCAGAAGTGGCAATCCTCGATATCTAACCCATAGGTCCCTTTACGAATAGCCAGATGCTCTTCTCCTGCCTTCACACCCATCTGATAACCCGCATCCAAGATGCTTTGATCCATAGTCAGTCGCTTAACCGCAAACGTTTCCGGTGGCGCAATCACCTTGATGGTCGCATCTTTTGGAGGGTTACGAATAAACTCCAAAGACTGGTTGTAGTTTTCAGCACGTACCGCCATCGACTCCGCAATGTTTGGGAATTTCTTTAACAGTTTTTTCAGCATCCACTGATACTTCTGCGGCTTCATTCGGTAGCTAAGTGGGTGAGATAGAATCACTGTAATATTACGCGCACCACGGCGATAAGCTTCACGAACTGGAATTGAATCCGCGACACCACCATCGGTATAACAGCCACCAGAGAAACACGGAGTTTCACGGTAAGCGATAGGCAAAGCCGTTGTTGCTTCAACCACGTTAGATAAGTTTTCCGGCTTAATATGATAATAGTCAGCACTGCCAGTATCCACATTAGTCACCGCGGCAAGCAGTGGAATACTTGAGAACAGCTCAACGCAATCAAGCGGATAACGTTGATTGGATTCGTTCCATAACCACTTCACGTCCACTAAGTTACCACCTTTGGCAAAGCGTGCTGGATTGAAGAAGGTTTTATCCGTCGCCATCGTAGTAATCACGTTATAGCTGCGTTTTGGCGCTTGAGATAAGTAACCAACCAGATTCGACACACCAGCAGACACACCAATGGCGAAATCATAGGGACGGAAATCGTCTTCCATAAAGGCGTCTAACACTCCGGCAGCGAAGATGCCTCTCATTGCCCCACCTTCAACGATTAATGCGCTTTTACTCATCTCAAACTCTACTACTTTATAAACTGATAGCCGTAGGATAATCCCGTCCATCCTATAAAGATAATGGGATAGATTTATCATTCTGATAGGTAAAGACTATCAAGAGAATTCGGCTATAAAAAAGGCCGCTGAGTGATTAACTCAGCGGCCTTGTTACTATTTAAACGAGTTTATTGATTACGACTTAAATTCGCTCACATCGATTTCAAGCAGTTTACCAATGCCTTCGCCATATGCTGGGTCGGCTTTGTAACAGTGTCTTAGGTGACGCAGTTGAATCTCTTTAGGCACACCACCTAGGTTACGTGCTGTGTTATCGAACAGGATTGCTTGTTGTTCTGGTGTCATTAGACGGAACAAGTCACCTGGTTGTGAGAAGTAGTCTTCATCTTCGCGATGATCCCAGTGCGCTGCCGCACCATCCAAGTTCAATGCTGGTTCTGCAAAGTCTGGTTGCTCTGCCCATTGGCCTTCATTGTTTGGCTCATAGCCTAGTGTGCTACCGAAGTTACCATCAACACGCATTGCACCATCACGGTGGTAGCTATGTACTGGGCAACGAGGTGCGTTCACTGGAATATGCTGATGGTTAACACCCAAACGGTAGCGCTGCGCATCACCGTAAGCAAACAAACGGCCTTGAAGCATTTTGTCTGGTGAGAAACTGATACCCGGAACCACGTTCGCCGGGTTGAATGCCGACTGCTCTACTTCTGCGAAGAAGTTTTGTGGGTTACGGTTTAGCTCAAATTCACCCACTTCAATCAATGGGTAGTCCGCATGTGGCCAGATCTTAGTAAGATCGAATGGGTTGTATGGTACTTTCGCCGCGTCCGCTTCCGGCATCACTTGTACTTTCAGTGTCCATTTAGGGAAGTCTTGATTGTCGATGCTGTCTAGCAAGTCACGTTGGTGACTTTCACGATCATCGCCGATCAGCTTCGCTGCTTCTGCATCAGATAGGTTTTTAATACCTTGCTGAGATTTGAAGTGGAATTTAACCCAGAAACGTTCATTATCGGCGTTGATGAAGCTAAACGTGTGACTGCCAAAACCGTGCATATGGCGGTAAGTTGCAGGAATACCGCGGTCACTCATCACGATGGTAATTTGGTGCAGAGCTTCCGGTAAAGAGGTCCAGAAATCCCAATTGTTCTTCGCACTACGCATGTTAGTGCGCGGGTCACGTTTCACCGCATGGTTTAGGTCTGGAAACTTCAGAGGATCACGAAGGAAAAATACTGGGGTGTTGTTACCCACCATATCCCAGTTGCCTTCTTCAGTATAAAACTTCAATGCAAAGCCTCGGATATCACGCTCTGCATCAGCCGCGCCACGTTCGCCCGCTACTGTCGTAAAACGTGCAAACAAGTCGGTTTTTTTACCCACTTCAGAGAACAGTTTTGCCTTGGTGTATTTGGTGATGTCATGCGTAACTGTAAATGTGCCGTAAGCACCAGAGCCTTTCGCGTGCATACGGCGCTCCGGAATCACTTCACGATCAAAGTGTGCCAATTTTTCTAAAAACCAAACATCTTGAAGCAGTTGAGGGCCACGTTTGCCCGCCGTTTGAACATTCTGGTTATGAGCGACAGGACAACCCGCAGCTGTGGTCAGTTTTTTACTCATGGTCTATTCCTTAAGGTTAAAGATATCGCATCTTTGCCACATCTTAGATTTAAGTGGATTCAATACTTTAAAAACCACTGAAATAATATGGATAAAGAATAGACCTGAGTTGGCAGAAAATATAATCGTTTATATTTATCGTTGCTATCTATAAAACCTATCAAACTGCATCATTAAGTAAGCGTCTGTTTGATATTGGTTTATTGTAAAATAGAAGCCCCTAATTTAAGCGTCGCAGCAATGTTTCTCGCCGTTCTTGTTAGGTTCACTTCTGCTTCTTTTAACACCTGATTGAGAGGCTGAGGAGAACGTACTGTTCCAAACAAACTACTCATTTCACCATACAAAGCCTCTACTTCAGTACCCAGTGATCCGGCAATACCTATGGTCGGAATGCCTTGTAAACTTGCACGCTTGGCGATGCCATAAGGTGTTTTTCCTTGTAGGGTTTGGTTGTCCATCTGTCCTTCGCCCGTAATCACAAGGTCTGCGCCCTTCAACACTTCATCGGCTTGCAACACATCAAGCACCATCTCGATGCCGGGTTTAATTTGCATATCGAATAGCAAACCAAGCCCCATCGGCGAGCCACCAGCTGCGCCATAACCCGTGCGGCTGTGAACGGGTTCATCGCCACTAACACAACCCTGTATCTCAGCAACTTGAGCAAAATTCGCAAGAGCCTTATCAAGCATCAAGACTTGTTCAGGGGTCGCCCCTTTTTGCGGGCCGAATATATGGCTGGCACCCTTTTTACCACACAATGGATTATCAACATCACACGCGACGATAAGCTTTATGTCAGCACAGCGAGAATCTAACCCTGTAAGATCAATAGATGCTAACTCCGCTAGCACAGCACCACCTCGGCTAAGATCTTGCCCATTATCATCTTGCCCTTTACTATCTAACAAGCGACCACCTAGAGCTTGAACAATACCCGCGCCACCGTCATTAGTCGCACTGCCACCCAATCCAAGAATGATCGTTTGAGCACCCTGTTCTATCGCTTCCAAAATCAATTGCCCTGTGCCGAATGAAGAAGCAAGCAATGGATTACGCAGCTCCGGCGAAATCAAGTCCAAACCAGATGCCGCTGCAATTTCAATCAATGCCGTCTTTTTCGGGTTGCTATCTGACGGTTCAAGCATCGCCCATTCAGCATTAATCAATTCCCCTAAAGGGCCTTCCACTTGATGTATCCGCTTCTGCCCCGTTAAGCCTTGCAGTAAAACATCGACCGTACCCTCGCCGCCATCGGCCAAGGGCAGCGTTACGTACTCAGCGTCAGGGAAGATTTCACGAAAGCCCTTTTCAATGCACGCCGCCACCGATACAGCCGATAAAGATTCTTTAAACGAGTCTGGTGCTATAACAATTTTCATACTGAGAGATCCAAAAGATGAGTAATTTTGATGAGTGCCCGATCCAAAAATGCCCCTATTGAAGATCAGCAAGCTAATCACTTAATAAGGGCAGTATATAAAGGTAAGCAGTATTAGTTAGTAACGGCTGTCTTTACTTGTGATTTCTCTTTGCTTTTTAGCCACACAAATACAGCACCTAGAACCGCAATTGGAATCAGTGGGTCGATCAACGTGCCGCCTTTACCAAACACTAGGTTAAGAATCATGATGATGCTTGCACCAATCGCCCATGCGATAGTTGAAGACACAGACCAGATCTTAATTTGATCAGCCAGTTCAGTAATGCCTAACGTACGGTTGATGATGTGGAAGTATGAATCGTTCAAGTGAGAGAAGCCAACTGGACCTACCGCACAAGCAAGCGCTACGAATACAGGGTCTAAGCCAAGTGTCTCAACCAACGGTAGCGTCATTGTCGCTGCAACCATCATAGAAGCTGTTGCTGAACCTTGGATTAAACGAAGCATTGAAGCAATTGCTAATGGTACAAGTAGAGGTGGGATACCGCTGCTCGCGATAGCTTCGGCTACTTGAGGACCAGCACCTGATGCTTTAAGTACGGCACCCATTGCGCCACCACAGCCAGTTACCACAAGAATTAGACCAGTAGTAGACAGAGCATCATCCATAGAGCTAACCATGTCTTTACGCTCAATGTGGCGAGTAAGACCGTATAGCGCCATAAGAACACCGATACCAACCGCAACCACAGGGTTACCAATTAATGAGATCACAGTGTGCATTACGCTGTCACCCTGACCAACAAGCGTGTTGATTAGGATAAATGCGATTGGCAGTAGAATTGGACCGAATGATAAAAAGTTACTTGGTAGCTCTTTGTCATCTGTTTCTTTTACTTTCTCTAGGTTCGCCCAGTCAGCTTGGTTTGTGATCCAGTTTTCACCATTTGGTACGCGGTAGTACTCATTGCCCACGCGGCGGATGTAAATCATAGAAAGCAACATCATAGGGATAGATACCATCAAGCCCCACAGCATGTATTCACCTAGATCGACACCTAGAATACCTGCAACCGCAACCGGACCCGGTGTTGGTGGCACAAGTGCATGAGTGATCAGTAGGCCAAGCGCCAGAGTCACACCTAAACCAACCGCTGATTTACCTGTGTCACGTGAAATTGCGCGAACAAGAGAGTGTAAAATAATGTACGCAGAGTCACAGAAAACTGGGATAGCGACAAGTACACCTGTAAAACCTAGTGCTAAGTCTTCACGACCTTTACCACACAGCTTTACAAACGTTTTTGCCATTCTAACAGCCGCACCAGAACGCTCGAAACACGCGCCCATGATAACGCCGAACGCGATAATCAAACCAATACCACCAAGCACGCCACCAAAGCCGGCTTTAATTGCGTTGATCAGCTCTGTTGGTGCCATACCAGCGAATAGCCCCATGATGATACTTGCAATAATCATCGCAAGCGCCACTGGGATTCTTGTTTTAATGATCATGCCCATCATGGCTAAAATGCCAATTACGATGCCTATCAGTGCTCCATCCATTTTTATATTCCTTTTGTCTCTTTCTTCATTTTTAGAAAATTTGTAGGGTGGTGCATATGGGTGATACCGGGTCACCCATTGCACTTTATCGTTATGTGTTGGCTTACCTGTAAGCCGTGTTATCTAAATCAGTTTTTACTTTTATGATTCGTTACATATAAACGCCATTCACACCGCGCTATAAATAACTTTTTACCCAGCTAAGCCCCTCTTCTGTCGTGCTTCTTGGGTTATATTCACAGCCAATCCAACCTTGGTAACCTGAATCATCCAAAACACTAAATAAATGTGGGTAGTTCAGTTCGCCTTCCGATGGTTCATGCCTCTCTGGTACAGAAGCAATTTGGATATGACCGGTATAAGCAGCAACTTCACGAATCAAAGTACTTAAATCACCATCCATGATTTGCGCGTGATAAAGGTCGAGTTGAAGTTTCACATTTGGTCTATCGACCAACTTAATCAGTTCGACAGCTTCACGTTGATGCGCCACAAAATAGTTCGGAACATCACGGCTATTAAGAGGTTCAATCATCAATTCGATGCCTTGCTCAGCAAACTTATCAGCCGCAAAACGAATGTTTGAGATGAAGGTTTCAACGTGTTGTTGCTTAGTAAAGTTCTCATTCAATATGCCTGACATTGCATGAACTTTTTTACAGCCCAGAGCTGTCGCGTACATAAGCGCCGTATCAACACTAGCTTTAAATTCCTCTTCACGATCTGGAATAGCGGCAAAACCACGCTCACCCGCATCCCAATTACCTGGAGGCGTGTTAAAAAGCGCCTGCTCAAAACCGTATCTGTCCATTTTCTCTGCTAGTTCTTCTGCTTCAAACGCATAAGGGAATAGATATTCCACCGCTTTGAAGCCCGCTTGGTGCGCTTTTTCAAAACGCTCTAGAAACGGCACTTCAGTGAATAACATGGTTAGATTTGCTGCGAACTTAGCCATTATTTACCTCTCCCTTTTAGGTCCATGACTTCTTCGTCTGTCAGGTAACGGATATCTTTATCTTTCAGCAGGAATGCCAATTTAGCGGTCTCTTCTAATTCTTCAGCATTATCCACGGCATCAACAAAATCAGTGCCAGTGACAACAGGTCCGTGGTTTGCCAATAAAAAGGCTCGATAGTCGCCAGCTCGTTTTGCCAACTCTTCTGCGATTTGTGGATCCCCCGGACGTAAGTAAGGAATCACAGGTAATTCACCAATTCGCATCACAAAGTACGGCGTAAACGCCTTAATCGCGTTGTTGCGATCAAGCCCTTCAAGGCATGACAGCGCCGTAAGGTACGTAGAATGCAAGTGAACAATGGCATTGCATACAGGATTATTACGGTAAATCGCTAGGTGGAACGCCGCTTCTTTTGAAGGTTTCTTACCTGAAATGTGGTTGCCGTCGATATCAACAACAGACAATTCCTCAGCGACAAGGCGGCCAAATGAAGAGCCTGTTGGTGTTGCCAAGAAGTGTCCATTTGGCAATTTAATCGACAAATTGCCCGCCCCACCTGTCGCATAGCCTCGTTCGAACATTGAACGAGCGAGCGTCACCATTTGCTCTCTTAACTGTTGCTCGTTCATCAAAATTTCACTCATCTGAACCTCGCTTATGAAAAGAATGATTGCGCTTTAGCGAAGAAGTTTTCATCTCCGAAATTGCCCGATTTAAGCGCCAGTGAAAGCTCACCTTCAACCGATTTCACCCAAGGCACACCCGGTGCAATTTGAGGACCGATATGAAAACCTTTCACCGCTAAGCTCTGTGTCACTACGCCTGATGTTTCACCACCAGCAACGATGAAGTTTTTCACTCCATGCTGTTGTAGTTTGATCGCCAGTTGGCTAAAGAACTGTTCAACGGCGTGGCTTGAAGCTTGCGCGCCATACTCTTCTTGAATAGCTTTAAGCACGACAGCATCTGCGGTTGCGTAAACTAAAGGTGCAAACTCGCCTTGGTTATTGGTCATCACCCAATCGAAGACTTCATCGGCGTATTGGTCATTGGTTAAGCAAGCTTTCACATCGATAGCAAAGTGAGGAGCAAGTTGCTTGTATACCGCAACTTGTTGGTTAGTCATCACTGAACAAGAGCCTGAGAACACAACCGTTGCCGCTTTTACTGGGGTACCGGCGTGTTTTGCATCGCTTTGGTCAGCAAGATGTTCTGTCCAATTTTTAGCGATACCAGCGGCTAAGCCTGAGCCACCTGTGATTAGCTTCAGAGGTTTCACGGCTTGACCTAGCGTCACCAAGTGCTCTGCATTGAATGCATCAACTACCGCGTAGCGATTGCCTTGAGCTTTTAATTCGTCAAAACGGGTAGTGATAGCATCAGAACCTTGTTCAATAGTCTGGAAGTTAACTAAGCCAGAAACGCCTTCTGATTGTGCATCCATCATTCGAACCACACTTGAATCTGTCATTGGTGTAACAGGGTGATTACGCATACCGGAATCACTTAATAACTCACCAAAAACAAACAAGTGTCCGTTGTAAACCGTGCGACCATTTACTGGTAATGCAGGGCAAACGATAGTGAAAGATTCTCCAAGCTCAGCCAAAAGCGCATCTGTCACGGGACCGATGTTGCCCTCAGCAGTACTGTCGAACGTTGAGCAATATTTAAAATAAAACTGTTGGCAACCTTGAGATTGAAGCCATTTAAGCGCAGCAACAGAATCCGTTACCGCTTCGTCAACTGGGCAAGAGCGAGATTTAAGGCTGATCACCACAGCATCTGCTGATGCGTCAAACTCTCCCGTTGGAATCCCATTCAATTGGATAGTGCGCATACCGTTTTCAACCAAGAAACCAGCAATGTCTGTTGCACCTGTAAAATCGTCTGCAATAACACCTAATAACATGATTATTTCTCTCCTTTTGACGAGTCAACGCCCGGAAGATCAATGCCCTGGAACACTTTAATCACAGCACTATCATCTTCTTGGCCAAAGCCTGCATTACTCGCACTAACGAACATGTTCAATGCTGCACTTGATAATGGAAGTGGGAATTTTAGGTCTTGAGCGGTATCCGATACCAAGTTCAAATCTTTTACGAAGATATCGACCATAGATTTTGGAGAGTAATCACCATCAACAACGTGCTTCATACGATTCTCGAACATCCAAGAGTTACCCGCTGCGTTAGTCACTACGTCATACATCAGGTCTAGAGGGATATTCGCGCGAGCAGCTAGTGCCATTGCTTCTGCACCCGCCGCAATATGAACACCTGCAAGTAATTGGTGAATGATTTTCACTGTCGCACCAAGGCCAATCGCTTCACCGATGTTGTAAACTTTTGCCGCTGTCGCATTGAGTACAGGAGCTAATGCCTCGAATGTGGTAATCGCGCCTGAAGCCATGATGGTCATTTCACCGGCTTCTGCTTTTACTGCGCCACCGGAAACGGGCGCATCAAGCATCACAAGATCATGTTCAGCTAGCTGAGTTTCGATTTGTTTAGCGTCTTCTGCTGAGATCGTTGCCGAGACCATAACTGGTGTGTTCGGTCTAAGTGCTGCCGCAAGGCCAGTCTTAAACAGTACCGTGTTAACTTGAGCGGCATTCACAACCAATACCAAAACAGAATCCAGTTTGTCTGCAAACTCAACGGCATTCGTCGATACCGCTTTAGCACCATATTCACCCAGAGTTTCAAGCGCTTGCGGATTCAAATCGAAACCATACACATCAAGCCCTGCACGCACGCATGACTTAGCTGCGCCCATACCCATAGAACCTAAACCGATAACACCAACAGATTGAACTTCATTCATAGCAAGATGCCTTTCACGTAATTATTGAATTCTAGATTTGTTAATTCTTGTTTATGTTTGTGATTATATGTGAAGCAACCGAGTGCGACTTAGTGATAAGTCACACTTTTAACAAAAGTTAACATTCGCGGGTGATTTACCCCTTTCGAGGCATTAGATAATGGTAATTCCCGCAACAATCACAGTTCTTATTGCTGTATCACAACAGATATTCACAGATATTCACAAAACAACGAAAGGTTGATAGGATGATGAAAAATAAGAACATAGAAGAAGAATCATGATTCCAGCAGAACGTCAGAGAACCATTTTGTCACTATTATCACACCAAGAAGTGATCAGTATTTCTGAGCTTGTTGATCACCTAGAGGTGTCTCATATGACTATTCGTCGAGATATCGTAAAGCTAGAGACATCAGGAAAAGTGATTTCAGTTTCGGGTGGTGTTCAGCTGACCAAAGCACTTCACAGCGAGTTGTCACACGACATAAAGGTAGAGCAACAAGCAAGTGAAAAGGCTCAGATAGGTCAACTAGCTGCTCAGTTGGTTCCTGAGTATTCAACTATCTACTTAGATGCTGGAACAACCTCTTTGGAGATCGCCCACCAACTTGCAGGGCGAGATGATCTGCTTATCATCACCAATGACTTTGCAATTGCCGCGTACCTAATGAACAACACACAATCTGAGATTTACCATACTGGGGGCAAGATTGACCGTGAAAATCAATCGAGTATTGGGGGCAAAGTGGCTGAGTTCTTGGCAGGGATGAATATTGATATTGCGTTTATCTCTTCTTCATCTTGGAATCTAAAAGGGCTCTCAACACCTTGTGAAAATAAGGTATTAGTCAAACAAGCCATTGTTCAAGCAGCCCATACTAACTATCTGATTTCAGACTCAACCAAATATGGGCGCATCGCTACCTTCCACGCCTTAGATTTAGGTGTGCTTGATGGCGTGATCACCGACATTGATCTTTCTGGTAGTGTGATTGATGAGCTTCAAGATAAAGGCATTAAGGTCATTAATTCGTAACTGCTCACCCCATCAAGCTTCAGGCTCACCAACCAAACATTCAGAGCCTGAATACTCCCAATCAAAAACATCTATTTATCCACTCGATAAAAATAATTCTTACAATTAAGTGTTTATATCCATTAATAATATTGTCACCAGGCGGCATAATAGTCACAAACCCCTTCAACGAGTCTGGTTATGTTCTACAAACACCTTTTGGTATTGGCTTTACCACTTACTTTTGTGCTTCCTGCACAGGCCGAAACATTTGATGAGCGAATGGAACGTATCGGACAAGAAAATGCGCTAGCGAAAACCATGACTGACACGCAGGTTAAGTTGATACAAAAAGTAGTGCAAACCAACCACTGCGCTAAGGTGGCATTAACTCATCACCAACGCATTTTGGGTCAATACCAAGTTGAGACATCCTCTTCCGAGTTGTTCGTCAAATGGCGTCAACTCGGTAAGCAGTTAGACGCTCAATACGAAACGGATTACCCCGGATACCCTAAGCACGCTTTTCAAGAATACCCAGCAGCTTCAAGCAAAGTCGATGGTTACCTTTTTGCTTTAATCGACAATGGTTTAAACGAGCAATCGTGGATCGCCAAAGAGTTCAAGCAGTGTAAAAAGAATAAGCTAATTTCCCAAACCTAAGCTTTAGTTTGCCCTGATTCGAGACTGCTCATTCACATTAGCACTAATAAAGTAAGAACAGCCCTTCATAACCACCTATTTCTATTTGAGTGACATACTCTCCGATGTTGCCGTTTTCATCGACAGGCTTCATCGGCACGTCTAATACAATTGCGAGCTTCTCTGTCTCATAAAAGCTCGCATTCTTACCGTGGAAATCCGTACGGTACAACACTCGCCCTTTATCGAACTCTCTCGCCAACACCATGTCCTCAGGACCACCAGCAACCACCTGATTTTCAGATTGATACATAAAGTACGTGAACGTCGGTAGAACGTGAGTCATGCCATTGGGCAGGTCAGCATGCACCATTTCGTTCATCGAGGAATCGCCAACGATGGTGTAGTCCGCGGGTTGAGGTGTCGTTGTTGATAGCATCAAAGGAATCGGTTCAAAGCCTTGTGGGATTTGATGACTCGGCTCTCCCAAATCAACGGCCAATAACGAACTTGGTTGGTAGGCGATGTTTTTAGGGACACCACTTTGCCAGAAAGTGTCAGCAGTCGTATTGCCACTTCCATAGACGTAACCATTGTTCCACTGATTAAAGTAGCTATGTTGAGCGTGTCGATTGAGGTGATAGATCGCTAGGGTCGAGTATTGGTCTTGCTTCCAATTCTCTTCACTATTTCCAAGATACTGAACTCGCCCATAACGCGTTGTCGCCTGAAAAATAACACTTTGCCCATTGTAGGCGAGCGCAGAATTATCCCAGAATTTAGAGCTCCCCGAGTAACCACTAAACCCAGTAGACGGAAAAATGTAGTGCTCGCGTAAATACAGAGATCCCGCCTCGCTAAGATGAGACAGTCCATTTCGACCCAGTAAGTTCGCGGTTCCGATATTCAACCCAATCGACGCATCACTTTCTAAAGCAGATAGGTTTTTGAGAAACACTGAAAATTGTTGTTTATAGAGTTCATCCGCTTGATTCGAACCCGCAACAGCTCCTAACTCTTGAACATGCCCGCCAGAATGAACATAGAACTGGTTCGAACCAATGAGTTTATTTGTGTCGTCGTTGTACGCACCATTCAAACCTTGGCTTGCCCAGCTTTGCTTGTAGTAGCGATGAATAGCAGATAGATAATCCGCGTTTGCGACGTTCGTTAGCGACCAAGATGAGTTAGCGCTCCACATTCGACCAAATGGCACCACTCTTGATTCCCAACGAAAACGCGCTGTTGCGTTCTTATTGGTTCGATTTCGATACTCGCTTGGCGACAAGTAGTTATCGCCATCTAGGTCTGCAGACACATCAAAACCGCGGATTTTTCGCCATTGGCTGATAGCATTGCCGTCCGGGGTTGAAGTCGGAGCATCGGTTAATTTGACGGTTGGAAAACTGTTCTTGAGTTTCACTTCTTTTAAACGCGGCCTGTCGTCGGCGTTCTCACTGTGCCAACGAACTCTTACAACGTATAAGCGCCCACCATCTCTCAAAAAGGTGGAGCCAAAATACTGGCCGCCACTATAGCTCGCACCACTGCCATCATGAGTTGTGGCTCTTACCCAGTTATCCGGAAGGTTCCAAATCACCGATTGGTTTTTGGTCATATTGAGCGTTTTGTCTTTCTTTACATCGAGCCTCTCCCACTGTGAAACCCTTCCGTGAGAATCAATAGCTGTTGGGTATTCAATCCAAAATTCGCCGCTGCCAGCAAACTGTGAGAACTTAAAGGTCAGCCGTTCGAACTGCTCAGCATGATAGACATACAAAGCCCCACCCTGTTCGAAATTCTCAAACACATCGGCATCCCACGGAGGCTCTTGATACAGCCAAAAACCAGCATGGTCTTCACTGGCTGTATAGCCCAAGATCATAGGTTTTCGGTTTAAAAGAGTCTTTTCGCCGTGAGTTTTATCAACTTCGGCAATGACAGTATCTTCAGAAAAGTGCAGGAAATAGTCTTCGAAGTTGAGGCCTTCAAACTCAACTTGGTTACGGAGATCGTTCTCCAACCAACCCGAGTTCATCGCCATGACTTGGTTGTACATATAACCAATTGTCGTGGCCCGCTCATTGTCGGCTTTGTCGGCATAAGCTCCGAAGACAATGTCACTGTTGGTAATTTCCCAATCAATGACAGCATTCGCAGATAGTGGCGAGTCCGATAGATCAACACCCGCTTCATGTTGCCCTGGCAGCACGACCGCAGTACCAACAGCAAAAGCGTAGCCAGCGATTAAACATGACGGTATCAGTGAGAGCAGCCCAGAAATGTAGGTTTTCATGATTCAAATTTCCTAATCGATACTGTCATGCCTTAAATCACAAGACGAAAAGTCAGCCAACTTACGTGTCAATTTAGGAATCAAAATACGAAAAAAGTATCGACTACATGGCTCTATTGTTCAAGTGCTCATCTGTATTGTTTCATCCATGACAAGGAAGACGAGCAAATGCCGATTCAAAATCAATGCATTAAGAAAAAGATAAATTTTTGTGATTTTAATTTTATTTGGAAACTAAGTATCTCCGGCTAACGAGAAATCAGCTCAGATTTTCTCAAAATGAGAATAACGCAGTTTGGAAGACGGAAGGTTATCAGAGCCTAGAACTCAGAATAGGACTTGGATTTACTGTATCGAATCTCAGTTTGAGCGCCACACTGTTGAAACTCAATTTGGATAGGCTGTCTAAACAAGAACGATGACAACGCTCCTTAAAGCCTCTTGTTCCATTTCCCTTGATGGTCACGGTCGCAATTTTCTTGTGTATCGTAGCTGATGTGCTTGTCAGTATTCTTCAGTTGAATCCCAACTTGATTGAACGCTTTTTGGATAACCCCAGAGACATCCTGCTGACCGTCACTATTCAAAAAATTCGTTCTATCCTGATTGGTATCGAATACGCAGACAATTTTTAAACTTTGTGGGAATGAAGAGAAGTTGACCGAGTGAGTCACCCACAGAAAACCATCGAAGCCTTTTAACGTGTCTTCACAAATGTCAGTCAAAACGTCTCTGATTTGATTTTCGATCTTCTTATCTGATTTACGCATGCGGCAAAGGTCCTATTTAACACCTTAAAAAATAAGGTTTTTCGGTCAATATTGTCTGAACGACATTGGACACTGTGACTGTTTCAAATGCAAAGTATTTATACTCCCATTGATAAATTCCACAATGTGGGACTCTTGTTTCACAAAGTGGAATGTTGATAGTTATCACATTATCAATAGCAAACTACCGCTATATTTCTCTCATACAACGAGAGGCGGTTTTATGAGCAAGTTACAAGGTAATCAAGCATTGGTAAAAGCAATCGCGGTCATCGACTCGATCGCTGAAGGTAATCGACAACTCAAAGATGTGTGTGAACATTTACAGCTGCCGAAATCTACGGTGCACAGAATTATCCAAGGCCTTATTGAAGCTCGCTATATCCGAGAAGTGAAAGGGATTGGTCTAGTGTTAGGTACTAAAATGATTCAACTTGGTATCCGCGCCCAACAAGACATGCCTCTCAAAGAAATTGCGAAACCCTTTATTCGCGAACTTGCTGCTCAAACTAAAGATACCGTCCATCTAGGCATCAAAGATGAGGATCAAATCTTCTACCTAGATAAAATCCCGGGAGAGCGTGCAATTCAACTGCGATCTCAAGTGGGAGACCGACTGCCAATGTCTGCAACAGGGATTGGAAAAGCGTTAATGATTGATATGCCAAAGATGGAATGGATTAGACTTATTTCATCGCAAACTAATCATGACGTCGAGTCGATGCTAAAAAGAATGAATGAATATTCTAAGCATGACTATAGCTATGACTTAGAAGATAACGAAGACCTTGTACGTTGCGTTGCTGTACCAATAAGAAATAAATATAACAATATTATTGCGGCTATATCAGTAACCAGCATTAAAGAATACATGTCTGACGAAAGAATGACGGAGTTAATTCCTGTTATTACTGAATATTGTCAGAAAATATCCAAGCAACTTAATTAACCCTACAGGTGTATGTAACGTACACTTTATATAAATAATAAATTAATCAGGTACGACTATGTCTAGAACCGGAAAAATTCTAGCCATTGGTGGGGTGTTTGTCGCCTCAATCATTGGTACAGCTATTGCTACAAATTCTCAAGGAAATAACCAATCGAGTATTGCAGCAGGTGAATCTCAAGTTCAAACATTACGTTTCAGCATGAGCTCTAATAACAAACACCCTATCTATGATGGTGCTGCTAAGTTTAAAGAAATTGTTGAGAAATTTACTGAATTGAAGGTGGATATATACCCTTCAGCGCAATTAGGTGATGACCGTGCGGCGATTGAAATGCTGCAATTAGGAACACTTGACGTATCTATTCCATCGACGGGCCCACTGGCTAACTTCTACCCAGAATACAATGTATTCGATCTTCCATTTATGATCACCAGTGAGGCAGTTGCAGACAAAGTACTTCGCAGTGAATTCGGTGACGATATGCTGAAAAGACTAGAGTCAAAAGGCTTAGTCGGACTCGATTTTTGGGAAAACGGTTTTCGCCATCTAACCAACTCTCAACAAGCAGTTAGAACGATTGAAGATGTTGAAGGCTTGAAGATACGAACAATGGAGAGTCCACTTCACTTGGACGCATGGAAAGCAATGGGCGCAACCCCAACGCCAATGGCTTTCAATGAACTGTTCACAGCGCTACAGCAAGGCACGGTTGACGGACAAGAGAACCCATATCCGAATATCGCATTAAACAACTTGTTCGAAGTACAAGAAACCTTATCAAACACAGGGCACGTATACACACCATTGGCTTTAATTGTTAGTCAAGCGACATGGAATAAATTAAGCCGTCACGATCAAAGAGTTCTGCGCCAAGCCGCTATTGATGCCGGCGACTATGAGCGTCAAGTTAACCGTCGAGTCAATCTTGAAAGTTTGGATGTTATTAAACAAAACATGGAAGTCGTAACGCTGACACCTGAAGCACTGGTTGGCTTCCAAGAAGCGACTAAGTCCGTTATTGAGAAATACACACCAATCATTGGCAAAGATGTTGTATCCGCTTTCCAAGAGCAGATTAAAAAAGCTGAAAACGAATTAGTCGCTAAGTAAATCAAGCCATCACTTAACGTTTAAAACCTTACTTTTATGAATACTGACTATTTTTATAATTAATTTTTTTAATAAATAGCAAATAAGTAATGGAAATAAATAATAAGTGAACAAGGAATCTTATTATGTTGAATTGGTTAGATAAGTATTTTGAAAATACGATAGCCGTAATACTGCTCGTTGTTATGACGGCGGCAATATTCTTACAAGTAGTATCCAGAACATTCGATTATTCAATTGCTTGGACTGAAGAGTTAGCTCGCTATTGTTTCATTTGGTTAGTTTATATCGGTATCAGCTTTGCTGTCGCGAAAAAGAGCCACATAAAAATAGAAGCCATAGCAATGTTAATTGATGAGAAGGAAAAAAAGTACCTAAGCCTATTTTCGGACTTCGTCTTCTTAGCATTCTCTGTTGTTATTTTATTTAAATCAACGCAAATGGTGGCGAACCTATATTACCTAGGTCAAACATCACCAGCACTTGGGTTGCCAATGTGGATCGTTTATCTAGCAGGCCCAGTAGGCTTTGCACTTACATCAATCAGGTTGATTCAACAGATGGTATCCACCACTGATGACATCAAAACAGCGAAATAGGAGGTAATCATGTCAGTATTTATTTTGTTTGCGACTTTCGCACTACTCGTTATTGCCTCTGTGCCCATTGCTATCTCATTGGGTATGGCAACGCTACTCACCATTATTTCAACCGGCACCTTAAGCGTTGATTTTCTTGTGAGTACCTTAATCACCTCTGTCGATTCTTTCCCAATTATGGCAGTACCATTTTTCATCCTAGCGGGTGACATCATGGGCAGCGGCGGTATCTCGCAACGTTTGGTGAACTTTGCTAACTCATTAGTGAAAAACATCACGGGTGGCTTCGCGATTGCTTCAATCATTACATGTATGTTCTTCGCCGCTATCTCGGGCTCTGGCCCAGCTACGGTAGCAGCGGTTGGCGGCATCATGATTCCAGCGATGATCAAGTACGGCTACGACAAGGGCTTTGCAACCGCGGTTGTCACAGCAGCAGGTGCGATTGGTGTCATGATTCCACCAAGCATCCCAATGGTGATGTACGGCGTATCTGCAGGCGTATCAATTGGCGACTTATTCATTGCAGGCATCATCCCGGGCATCTTGGTATCACTTTGTTTGATGGCTTGGGCATACATCTACTCTAAGAAGAAAGGTTACAAAGGATCAGACGAACCGTTTAGCTGGAAAGAGGTGTGGGCTCAATTTAAACACGCTCAACTCGCACTGCTTATCCCAGTAATCATTCTTGGTGGTATCTACGGCGGTATTTTCACCCCAACAGAAGCAAGTGTAGTAGCGGTGGTTTATGGCCTTATTGTGAGCCTATTCGCCTACAAAGAAATTACCTTTAAAGACTTACCAAAAATCTTCACTAAATCGGTGATTACTTCCGTGATTGTGTTGTTGATTGTGGGTACCGCTACTGCCTTTGGTAAGTACTTAGCACTTGAACAAATTCCAACACAAATTGCTAACGCGATGCTTGAGTTCTCTGATAGCAAGGTGATCTTCATTATCTTGATGGTAGCTCTACTGCTCGTCGTCGGCTGTTTCATGGAGACCGTTGCGGCAATCATTATTCTGACGCCAATCTTGGTTCCAGTGGCCATGCTATTCGGTTTCAACCCAGTACACATCGGCATCATCATGGTGGTGACATTGGCTATCGGGTTTATCACTCCTCCTCTGGGTCTAAACTTATTTGTTGGCTCGAGCGTTTCAGGGGTCTCTGTTGAGAAACTTTCTAAAGCCATTATCCCGTTCTTCCTAGCCATGATGTTCGCGTTAACGCTGATTGTCTTTATTCCTCAGATATCTCTGATTCTGATTTAAGTAAGGTATTTATTGTGAAAATTATTGATGTCATTCCACACGCAATCTCAGTTCCACTAGAGACGCCATTTTACTTCGCACAAGGCTGGGTTCATAACCGTAGCTCAATGATCATCGAAATCGTTACTGATGAAGGGGTTGTTGGTTTTGGTGAAGCTCTATGTCACGGTCTACAGAGCCCACACATCGCTGCTGCATTTGTCGAGCATACCTTTAAGCCACTGCTACTTGGACGTAGCCCATTCGACGTAGAAGTGCTTTGGGAAGAGATGTACAACGTGACTCGCCCATACGGTCAAGGTGGTTCTGCAGTCAACGCAATCAGCGGTGTTGATATTGCGCTGTGGGATGTCATTGGTAAGGCTCTCAATAAACCGATTCACTCTCTCATAGGTGGTGCTTTCCGTAAAGAAGTCACCCCTTATGCAACGGGCTTCTACCGTATTGCAGATGCAAAATATCCAGAAGCCGCGATCGAAGAAGCACATCGCTATGTCGATGGCGGCTTTGAAGCCTTCAAGCTTAAGATTGGATTTGGCGTAGAGGAAGATATCGCCTTCATTCGTTCAATTCGTGAAGCAGTTGGTAATGATGTGAAAATCATGGCTGATGCTAATGGGGCGTACAACGCCGCTGCTGCACGTCGCATTATCAAAGAAACAGAAGAGTTCAACCTGTACTTCTTAGAGGAGCTGTTAGCTCCAGAAGACATTGCTGGCTATCAAGAAATCAAGAACCTTTCTACGACTTATATCGCCGCAGGTGAGCAACTGTTCGGAAAAATGGGCTACCGCCCTTGGCTTGAACAGAGAGCGTTAGACGTGATTCAACCTGATCTATGTTCTTCAGGTGGTATCACAGAATGTAAGAAGATTGCAGCAATGGCACAAGCAAACCACACCATGATGATTCCACACGTTTGGGGTTCTGGTATTGGTATTGCGGCCTCTTTGCAGTTTATTGCTTCACTTCCAAGTTCACCACTCTCACTCAACCCTATCGAGCCAATGCTTGAGTTTGACCAGTCTTCACACCCATTCCGCAAAGATCTCATTTGCGATGGCATCAAGATGGAAAACGGCAAGGTACAAATCTCTACCAAACCGGGCATCGGTGTCGATGTGAATACCGACATCATCAAGCAGTACAAAGTTAACTAAAAAAGCAAAGTTAACTAAAGAGGCAAGGTTAACTAAATAAACAGAGTTAGCTAGATCCGAAACGTTAACGGTTCGACAAAGTAAACCGATAAAAAGTACATCAACTAAACCTAAAACTGCGCGCCTTAGGGCGCGTCTGTGAGCTGTAATTATGAATCAAAAAAACAAAATCAGTTGGCTAATCCTGGATTGGGGAACGACAAACTTTCGTGCCTTTGCCATGGATGAACAAGGACAGGTCGTTGATAAAACAGAACGCAAAATGGGGCTGCTTCAAGTTGAAGATGGTGCCTTTGCAACCGAACTTGAATCATTACTAAGCAAGTGGCTCGGCGAATACCAATACTTACCCATTTACATGGCAGGTATGGTTGGTTCTGCACAGGGCTGGGTCAACGTCCCGTATGTTTCCACTCCAACTAATGTGGAGTCCTTGGCTCAAAACACCCACCAATTCGACCTCCCTTGGGGGGCAACAGCCACCATCATTCCGGGTGTCAGCCATTGTGATGAGCATGGCCACTACGACGTCATGCGTGGTGAAGAGGTTCAGTTGTTTGGACTTCTTGAGTTAGCAAGCAAACCGACGCTTGAAGCAGCCTTTCCAGGTACTCACAGCAAACACGCAAATATTGAAGCGGGTAAGTTAATCTCGTTTTCAACCTACATGACTGGCGAACTTTTTTCTGCACTTTCGACACACACAATCCTAGGGCGTGGCTTACCTAAACAAGTCAGCTCTAACGCTGCTTTTGTAAAAGGGGTAGAGGAAAGCTCGAACTCGTCAATCACTAATCAGCTCTTCAAAGCCAGAACGCATCGTCTATTCGGAAATCTAGAAGAGAGTGAGGTGCTTGATTATTTATCAGGGCTGTTAATCGGCAACGAAGTACGAGAACTGCATCAAGAAAGCATCTACTTGGTGGGCGGAAAAGCCCTATCAGAACGCTATGACCAAGCCTGTCGTCAGCTAAATAAAACAACCGAATACGTGAATGGCGATGACACTTTCATCGCTGGAATGTTAAAAATTAAAGAGGTAATGAACAATGACAAATAAAGACTTTAACCTAAGTGATCACTTACCGCTCGTTGCCATTATCCGTGGTGTGGAACCAGCAGACTGTATTCGAGTGACACAGATTTTGATTGAAGAAGGCTTCTCAATGATTGAAGTGCCATTGAACTCACCAGATGCATTGACCAGCATTAAAATGCTAGTCGAACATTTCGGTGATCAATATTTAATTGGCGCGGGTACCGTTACCACCCCAGAAAAAGCACAAGCTGTGATTGATACAGGTGCAAACTTAGTGGTAACGCCGAACTTCAACGAACAGGTCGTGAAAATGTCAGCGGCTGCAGGTTGCGTCAGCTTCCCTGGTGTTGTTACGCCAACAGAGGCGTTCGCTGCACTTGCTGCCGGTGCGACAGGGTTAAAGCTATTCCCAATTTCAGTGCTTGGCCTTGATGGCTTTAAAGCGTTGAATTCTGTACTTCCTCCCGAAGCAATCTGCTTACCTGTAGGAGGAATCAACCCTACCATCGAGAGCATGAAACCATACTTAGACATCGGTGCGAAAGGTTTTGGTTTAGGGGCGTCACTGTACAAGCCTGGTTTATCTGACGACGAGATTCGTGCTAATGCAAAAGCATTCAATACCGCCTTTAAGGCGTCTGTAGCTTAAGTAAGCTCAGCCAAAATGTAAGCAGAACCACAATACGGCTCATATTTGTCTACGTGATTTGTTATCAAGTCATACAGAACAATATGAGTCGTATTTCTTTTACTAAAACATTAGCTCGCCGCTTGTTCCCAATCAGTTAATAACTTCATGATTACGCGAGAGTCTTGGTGGGTTGCCATTGGCGCAGCAAGTTGTGTGTCAACTTGCTCAACCGCTTGGCGGATATTGCGCACTTGATAATGGAAGCCGTCACCTTGCGCTTCGACTTTCACTTCGCGTTTCGACGTTTCATAAATCTCAACCGTAAATGTATTCTCTTCGGTCGGTAACCATGGGTTAGTGTCGAGAATGATACAGCCTTTACTGCCTAAAATCGTAAAACCATGCTTTAAGCCGTGGTCTTCTGCAGTGTGGATTTGCGCGGTAAAGCGGTCATTGAAATGCATCATCGCCGACGATTCGCAGATATTGCCATCTGGGCCTCGTCGACCGATTGCTGAGATCTGCACATCATCAAACACACTCTCACCAAATTGCTGCTGCGCGACAGAGTGAATCAGCGACATTGGGTAGCAGCCAAGGTTGTATAGCGCGCCTTTACTTGCAGGATTCACAAACTGATCAATCGCCGCAACGTAGGAACCTTGAATTGAGCGCACTTCGCCGATCTCACCAGTTGCCAGTTCTTGATGAAGCTTGGAGATAAGTGGATGGTTTAAATACATCAGACCTTCTGCAAAGAATACACCCGCTTCTTTCACCGCTTGCAAGGCTTGTTCTGTTTTTTCCATATCAACCGACAGAGACTTCTCACACAAGATCGCTTTGCCTTTTTGAGCCGCTTTAATCACATACTCATGATGGACATGGTTTGGTAGAGCAATGTAGATAATGTCGACCGACTCATCTTCAATCAAGGCGTCATAGCTGTTGAAGGTTCGTGTTGGTTGGTATTGGTCAGCAAACTCATTGAGTGTTTTTTCAGTACGACCAGCAACGGCATACAGCTCGCTTTGAGCATCGCCTTTGATCGCATCCGCCATGACGCCTGAGATAAAGCTGGTTCCTAGGATTCCCCATTTCATGTCTTAGATCTCCTGCTCTTGTGCTTTGATAGGTCCACGTTGCGTTTCGAATGCTTGAACCAACTCGGTAATGCCACGCTCAATAAACGCTTTGGTATGAGGCATCACAAAGTGCTGATTGATCGCCTCGCGGTTTGCGTATTGCTCAAGCAAGATCACACGATCGCTTTGGCTTTGATCATAGGTTGCAATCGCTTGTAGGCAGCCCGGTTCGCTTTGCATGTCTAAACAAAACTGTTCGATGACTTCAATCACAGCAGCTCGCTCTATGTTGGTTTTGATCTTAAGTTCGGCAGTAACAAAGATGATTTCATTCGTTTGAGGCATTTCACGCTCTTATTTTAGTTAATTATCGGTTTGCCATTAATATAATTAACCCCTAATAATTGATAAACTCACCTTTTGTTTATTGTTTATCAACCAAGAGTGTTTAATGGATAAGTTAACCAGCATGAAAGTCTTCGTCTACGTAGTAGAACAGGGCAGCTTTCGTAGCGCCGCAAACCACTTCAACCTGTCGGCGACCATGATCAGTAAGCATGTCCATTCCTTAGAAACCAGTTTGAACTCTCAGCTGATCCACCGCACCACGCGTAAGCAGTCTTTAACCGATTCAGGGCAGCTTTACTATCGAGAATGTAAGCGGATTCTTGAAGACATCAGCAATGCTGAAAACCTCATTCAAACCTTAGAAAAGCAGCCACAAGGCACGGTAAAAATAAACTGTCCAGTCACCTATGGGAACAAAGTGCTTGCCCCGATTGTGGCGAAGTTCCTCGCAAATCACCCAACAATCAACGTCGAACTCATGCTGAACAACGACCTTGTTGATCCCTACTCTTCCGATATTGATTTGATTGTGCGAATTGGTGACCTGTCTGACTCCAGTTTAGTCGCCAGATACTTAGGCGATTACGAGATGTGTTACTGCGCAGCTCCTGAGTACCTCAACCAACATGCAGAGATTCGTGTATTAGAAGATCTCGCACAACACCCATCGCTTGGATTCAGTTATAGCAGTCGTCGTGATGTGAATAGCCGTGATACCCAAAACAGTGACTCGCAACTCCTAGCCCCTAAGAACCACCAAGCAACGCATAACACGGGGAATAAAGGGCAGGTGCGTTTGATGTCTAACAATGGGGATGTGTTGCGATATGCCGCCCTACAAGGCGTGGGCGTGTTGTTGCAGCCGACTATCTTAGTCTCAGAAGAGATTGAGCGTGGTGCTCTGTTGGAAATTTTAGCTGGCATGGCACCATTACCAAAGCCGATTCACCTACTCTACAAAACCAAGCAGCTGTCGTTGAAGAACAGAACCTTTGTCGAGTTCTTGCTAGCCGAGCTTTCTAAATAACTAGGGTGATCTGAGTAACTAAGGTGGTCTGCGTTACTAATGGCTTTAAAACAACGATGAAGGTTAATGCCCTTGCCAATGGCTCACCAAGCGTTTACCAAGATCAGAAGGTGTAGTGTAATGGACGATCATCTCATCACATTGGTTGAACACCATGAAGTGTTTAAGCTCATCGCATAAAGCGTGAACCAATGACTCATGGTTTCTAATTCGCTCTTCAACAACCAAGTTGCGAATATTGAGTAAACGGGTCTTCCTGTCGACCTTACAATCCATTCGCGCCACCAGCTTACCTTGCCACAGAATCGGCAAACTAAAGTAACCAAACTGGCGCTTGGCTTCTGGAACATAGCACTCAAGAAGGTAATCAAAGTTGAACAATGATTGCATTCGCTTACGTTGAATCAGCAGATTATCAAATGGCGAGAGTATCTTAAGCTTAGTCCTGGAAAGAGGCTGATTCAACAGTTCAAAAGCATCCGGCAGCACATAATAATCAGAGCCTTGAACACTCACTTTCATCACTCGTTTATCTTCAAGCATCTCCTGGAGTGTTTTCTGAATCAGAGGTTTGGTGTTCTTGAGGAGATAGCTCATCTCCGATGCTATTCCCATACCATTGGCTTCTAAATAACGCGTGATCAGATGCTCAATGTACTCTTGTTCCGTTGGTTCAGAGGTATCAATGCCGCTCGGCAAAACTCGCTCGGTTAAGTCATACACCTTATGAAAGTTTACTCGGCTCGGCACCATTAAGTCACCTTGCATAAACAAGGTCTCTAGCGCCTGTTTGGCCGGTTTACCGCCCCACCCACCGGGGTTTGGTCTATCCCCTTCAAAGTCTTTCGCCATTAATGGCCCTTCGCTCTCAATACGTTTGAGAACATGTGCCATCAGTGCGTCGTCTTTTTTATACCAATGCTTAAGCTTACCGCTCGTAAATCCATTCTTTCGATGCAAGCTGAAACGATAATCTCGCATGGGTAAATACGCGGCGGCGTGCGACCAATACTCAAACACTTCACGACGCTCTAACAACTTATCAAGGTGATTCAGTTGGTAGTCTTGATTGCGATTCCACAACGTATGGTGGTGGGCTCGCTGAATCACGGAAATGGTATCAATTTGCACATAGCCAAGGTTTTCAAGCGCAGACAGCGTATTCGCCAAAGCGCCCCCATTACGTTGCTTTTTAGGTGGCAGCTTTTGCGAAAGCAGTACAATTTTTTGTGCTTGAGCGAGTGACAATGATTCCATGAAATTCAGACTCTAATTGATACCAATGATCGGCTTATGATTCAGCAATAAGCTCTTGAAGGATCTGCTTGTACGTTTCGACCGTCTGCGCACCAGTGACTGCACTCTTGCGGTTAAATACCACAGTAGGTACCGCAGAGATGCCCATGCGTTGCCATTCAAATTCTTGCGCTTCAATTTGCTTTAAGTTGTCTGTGTTATTTAGGCGTTTCAGTGCCTTGGTTGAATCTAGCCCAACCGCTTCAAGTTCTTGCGCGATGACCTCAAGATCAGACAGATCTTTCTGCTCTGAAAAATGAGCCGTAAAGAAGCGTAGCTTTAATTCAGTCTGTTTACCGTGCGCCAGTGCGAAATCGAGAAGCACATGCAGGTGACGGGAATTAACCATTCTCATGCTGTCATAGAAATTGAAATCGAACCCGACAGTTTGGCCACGAGCAGCCAGTTGCTCACGCGAATTTTGGCTCTCTTCTGCACTAGAACCGTATTTTCTCATGATATGGTCACGCAGGTTTTCACCCTCTTGCGGCATATCAGGGTTGAGCTCAAACGGCTGCCATTCAAGTTCAATCTGTTGTTCTAAGCCAAGTTCCGTAATGGCTTGCTCTAAGTTTTTGTAGCCGACCACGCACCAAGGGCACATTACGTCAGAAATAATATCGAGTTGAAGTTTCTTGCTCATCGTCATTCCAAATATAGTTGATAAGGCATGTCTACAGTAAAAGCAGGCATCCAATTTATCTTCAGACTACAACAACCTGAACAATCGTTCAAATTCAACTAATACCAATCACAGCACCTGTAGCCAACAAAAAAGCCAACTCATATTACCGAGTTGGCTTTGACCAAAATCTGTTCGAGCTAAAGCGCATTATGCTAGCAGCTTCTCTAGCACTTGGAACACACCCGCATCAACGTTACTTGGCGCACCAAAACGTGCGATCTCTTTCAGCTTAGGATGTGCGTTTTCCATTGCGTAAGAGTGGTAGCTCTCTTTAAGCATTTCCAAGTCATTCAGGTAGTCACCAAAGCTCATGGTCTGCTCGTAAGTGAAACCTAATGTGTTTTGCAGATGCTTGAGCGCCGCACCTTTTGACGCTTCAGCGTTCATCACATCCAACCAAATTTTTGCGCTCACAACCACTTGGTAATTCTCACCAAACTTAGCGTCGATGCTTGGGTTTACTTTCTCTTGTGAACCATCAAAGTGGCAAATAGCAACCTTGATGAAATCGTCTTCTACCGCCAGCAAGTCTTCTACTTGCTCACGGCGATGGTAGTACTTAGAGATCTCAGCTAAAGCACGCTCGTCTTTGGTTTCGATGTATGCCGACTTCTTACCACACAACACAACATGAGCGCCTTCGATAGCACGCGCTTCTTTGATGATGTCTTTGATGGCATCAGTATCAAGCAAGCAACTGTAAAGCTCTTGGCCTTTGTGCATCACTAATGTGCCGTTTTCAGCAACAAACATCATGCGGTCTTTAATTGGAGCAAAAGTTTCCATTAAGCTGTAATACTGGCGACCCGACGCAGCAGCAAAGATAATGTCTTGAGCTTCTAGTCGCTCGTACAGGTTGAAAAATTCTGGGGCTAATTTTCCGTGTTCATTAAGCAGAGTGCCGTCCATATCAGCAGCGATAAATTTGATGTTCTGTTGTGGCATTTCAGATACTTACCTTAAAATTGTAATAAGTCCACAATGTCGTGGGCAAGTCGTTGATTATATCTCAATCTAACCTAATTGCTCCCCTCTAACATGATTAAATAACTGACATAAAAATCAATAAAAAGTGAAAAAACTGGGACTCATCATTAACTTATTGTTCCATTTATAAATACGCCATACTTTTGTGATATTACTCCCATAAAAACACCCCTAGCAGTGTTATTTTGCACAACTTTGCAACGAGTTGTTCACCTACATATTGCTTATTTATAATTTATGGTTGTTGATTAATGTTTTTTAGCTTCGAAATATTCCTTAAAGCCCTAATCACAACGAGCCTGATATTAGTCGTCTTCATTGTTGACCCACTTGGAATCAGAAACTCTGCCGAAGACCACTATGAAGATCATATTCTAAGATTATGGTCTCCATTCTTTAGTGAAACAGTTTCTGAAGACATCGTAGTTGTATTAATTGATGACCAATATATAGAAGGAACTAACACTTACCCGGTTAGCTACCGAAATCTTGCCCGGCTACTTAAAACTATCTCACGTTACGAACCACAATCCATGTTCTACGATATTCTTCAACATCATGAGCATTCCGATAATCTAAAGCGTTGGTTGCGCATGCTGGATAACCAGAAGTTCCCCATTTTCATGGCCAGCAACACCAATTATGACACTGAACAAAGACTTAATGATCCGGAATCACTAAGACACAAAATATCAAATGTCACACAACTGGCAGCAGTATCTTGGAGTGGTGAAGGACGATACTACCCGTTGTCTGTCCCATGGAATGATAAGACAATGAACACCGTTGCGGCTGCGATGTATCAAGACTGGTGCGCACGAGACAAACAGTGCGATACCACATCCATCGGCAATATGGATGACGCGGTCATTGTCCAATGGAGCAACAAACACGCTAGTAACCAGGAGTCATTTTTTCCACTTGGGTTTGACTGTGGAGAACACACCAGCCAGTTTCAACAGTTAAAAGAGTTACTGGTCGTAAGCCTTACTCAAGGCATACAAGACCAAAATGATGTCGATGCCACGCTCAGAAAACGCTGTCCGCCCTTTCTTACTATTGCAGCTTCCAAGCTCAGTGCTCCTGGTGCAGCTGGTTCACCTGAACTAAAACAAGCCATTAAGGGGAAAATGGTACTCGTTGGTTACCATGTTACTGGTGGTGTCGATCTAGTTGTTTCACCCGTTCACGGCACGCTTCCTGGGGTCTACTTTCATGCTATGGCACTCGATAACCTAGTCACACTTAAAGATGACTACTGGCGTTCCCCTGACGACACTGGGTTATTTAACCTAAGTATTGCAGATATGGTTGAGATTTCAGTGCAAACCATCGTTCTATTTTTAGTCATTTGGTTTCGCTTTAACTTTCTAGAACAACAAGAAAGTCTGCAATTCAATGAAAGACAAAAACTTTGGGGCGCTTTCGTTCCGATGATAATCATCATTGCTGTCATCGCCATTTCAGTTGCCATATCTCACTTTGTACTTAACGTCGGTGCACCTAATTGGTATGGATTGGTTCTGATCATTTTTATCGACTTGCCGGTGTTTTTCTTCTTCATATTTGAAGCTTTCAGACCAAAACTCGAAATATATCGAGAGAAAGCCTGTGTATTCGCAAAAACAGCCAAGCATAAATTAAGAAAAATACAATAAACACATAATATTCAGTAAATAAGGAACATTTATGAAACTATTATCAACGCTAGTTCTAGGCTTATCATTAGGTTTTTCGACATCAGCAGCCATGGCGCAAGACCACGTCAAGATTATTGACTTTTTAGTCGATAATGTTTGGGTGTGTGACAAGAATAATGAATGCGCAGACGTATCAACGAAGACTTTACCTGACCCAACCCAAAGTGGGCTCATTGTTGAAAACTATGACCGCAAAGAACAGATGGTAATGGTCAAAATTGATGGCCAAGAAAAATGGTTTGACCAAATCGAAGTGCAGCTCAATAAAACTGCGGTGGCCAGTGTCGTATGTAGCACACAAGTCATTAGTGCCAAAAGTGACAGTGGTACTTACGCAACCCTTGGTTTAGGTGAGGGGTGTAACTAATGAAGAAACTATTTTGGCTAGCTGCGCCTTTATTAATATCAGGATGTGCCGTCGACAGCCTCAATAATCTTGTAGGCAGCAAATATGAATCTTTCGATGGTAAATATATCGACCAACACCTTGGTGAAACAAATTCTCCTAAGAAAAACACCGAGGCGAGCGCTGAGTTTGCGAATATAGTCAACACGCGCGCCGCTGCCGATAAAGACCTGATCGCAAACCCATACGTTAATAAATACCTAGAAGGTATCTTAGCTAAAATTCTTAAGCAGTGGGGCCAACCTGTCGATAACGACATTGCCATTATGGTCTCATCTGACCGCAGCTACTCTGCTTATGCAACACCTAGCACCATCGTCATCACTCAAGGCGTATTAGCCGATGCGGAATCTGAAGATGAGGTAGCGTTCATTATTGCACATGAGCTTTCCCATATTTTACTTAAGCATAACGACACCAATGAATACTTTGCTAAGCAAAGCGCTTTAGTCAGTAAAACGGCAAACATAGCAATGAGTACCGCACTCATCACTGATATGAAAACGGAAAAGACAAACAATGGTTACAAAATAACTAACCAAAATAAAAGCTCGACCAAAAATCTAATTAAAGACTCCTACCGTGCGGGTTTAACCATTAACCGCTTAAGTCGAGACGTTATTAGCTCTTCAATGAGCCGTAATGCTGAAGATGAAGCAGATCTACTCGGCATGGATCTCTTAGTAAAAGCGGGGTACAGCCCAAGAGCCTTCTCACCAGTACTTGAACGACTAGACAGTAGTCAGAAGTTTACAACAGCTCAGCTCAAGGAAAAAAAGCAAGACTTTCAAAGCTTTGTTAGCCTAGCGAGTGATGCGGGTAAGCACTTATCCAGTGAAAACAAATGGAGTAACTTAGGCTATTTAGCTGCAAATGAAGCTGGCACTCAACTTTTGCAGAGTTTTTCTGCCAGACATGCCTCTCCAATAGATCGCAAGAAAGACCTATCAGCTTACGTTAAACGTGAATATAGAAAAGAGCGTAAAAGATACGTGTCATCGACTGAATTCGAGAGGGTGGTAAAAAATGGTAAAGGCAAGCAGATCCAACAGAACTATTGGTATGCATCCGAGGCTTTTAAAGCCTTAGAGTTTGGAGATATAAAAACTGCAGAAACGCTCGCAAGAAGAGCAGTATCTGGTCCAACTAAAAATCATGCTTACCCGCGTTTAGCTTTCTATGGAGTACGAAAAGCACAAAACTTAGACTCGAAAGCACTGCAGAATCTAGCCCTGATCAAGAACTGGGACTACGCCTCAATTCAAACTTTCACGTTAGCTGCACAATCTTATCGCGAACAAAAAAAGCCAACCAACTCGCTCAAACTTCTCGCAAAAGGTGAACAAGTTATCGGAACCCAAGTTCCGTTCTTCCCCGAGTACATTGCAGCACACAAAGCATTAGGAAATGACACCCAAGTAGCGGAGCTTCTTACACAATGTAAGGGATTAAGTGAAAGTAATATCGTTGCTCAATGCCATAACAGTGCAGGAGTTGCGATTCCACAAAGCGCAGAATCAAGTAGCAGCCTAATGGATTCTTTTAATTCTTTAACCTCGTTGGTAGAACTTTAGTCACAATAGGCACCAGTAAAAGATTTCATTATTGGTGCCTTCATTTGCTAAGGGGTCACGCCTGCCAACTTCAACCAAACTTCACGGTAGTCTTGCCTATTAGCCTCGCTTCCCTGAAACTCACTTCGAACAATCAGCCCCTCCAGAAAGACCATCATCATTTCAGGTCGCACGTCATGAGGTTTCTTTTCCGGAAGCAACGACACAATAAGTTCTTTCAACCATGATTTGTGCTGTTGTGAAAGCATCGCAATGTCATCTTCCGACTCTTTAAATTCGGCGAGTGCGTGCATGAACATGCAACCTTTGAAGTCAGGCTGTTCAAACCAAGCAAAGTGCCAATCTAACAGCGCATCGAGTTGATTTTGTATCCCAGAAGTTGATGATAGCGCTGCTTCTAAACTCGACTCGAAACGCTGATGACGCCTTTCTAACACCGCTTCAATCAGTTTGGTTTTCGAGCCAAAATGGCGGTACATGGATGTTTTGGAAACCGCTGCTTCGTCTCGGATCATATCCACCCCAACTGCGGTATAGCCAAACTGATTAAACAACGACTCTGCTACATCCAAAATCAAATCTTTTTTACTCATCGTT
The DNA here is from genome assembly GCF_041504345.1 of Vibrio sp. BS-M-Sm-2. Lineage (NCBI taxonomy): Bacteria > Pseudomonadati > Pseudomonadota > Gammaproteobacteria > Vibrionales > Vibrionaceae > Vibrio > Vibrio sp. BS-M-Sm-2. The sequence goes on along the minus strand of NZ_CP167895.1, from coordinate 735,587 downwards.
CATCAACCTCAAATCGCTCTGAAATCGTAGAGCTCAATTTCTCGTTGCAAGAAGTGTACAGATCTGTATCATTCAAATCAAATAGTACAGATCTGTACACTTTCAATAAAACGAGATAACGAAGAGGAAACGATTATGATCAGCAAACTATCTGGTGGTGGAAACCTTCCTCCGAAGGCAAGCATTAGACAGCTTGTTAAAGGTTTTATTGGCGGTACGCTGGGCATCTTAATCTTGTGCTTATTAGCCGAAAGCTCTGGTTTCCCGTGGTTAATGGCGCCATTTGGTGCGACGTGCGTACTACTGTTTGCGGTGCCGACATCGCCGTTAGCTCAACCTAGAAACGTCATTGCGGGTCACTTTATTTCGTCTGCCGTGGGCCTAATCGCGTTATATGGCTTTGGGGATTCTTATGTGGCCATGGCTATCGCTGTCGGCTCGTCCATCATGCTAATGCAATACTTTCGCGCGGTTCATCCACCCGCTGGCGCAAATCCGATTGTGATAGCTTTGGCAGGGACTGCGCATGTGGATTGGACGTTCTTATTTACTCCAGTATTAATCGGCAGCATCGCTTTGGTCGGTATTGGTGCGTTATTGAATAACAGTGATTCACAACAAAAATGGCCGTTATACTGGTTTGGTTCATCTAAGTCTTAGTCCGTTGAATTTCAATAGTAAGTAACGATTTTCGTATCCAACTTAAGAGCAAATTGAAAGATCACATTGACCCTTGTATAAAATGGGCTTACTATTAATCGTCTTTTAACGATTATGGAAAGCGAAACATCAATATGAACGAAACTTGCTCTACAACTGGTGGCTGTGCTCTACCAATCGGACATGGTGATGCCGAAGCTGAAAAGCAAATGGCAGCTCTAGCGAAAGCGCTCGCTCACCCGGCAAGAATACGTATATTGAGTATCCTTTCAACGTTGGAAAAATCGGGCGGCTGCTTAAACAGTGATCTAGTGAGTGAATTAGGTTTAGCTCAGTCAACGGTATCTGAGCACTTACGAATCTTGAAGAACTCAGGCTTCATCACTGCCGAGTCGATACCACCGAAGATGTGCTATCGCATTAACCGAGATAATATTCAGCAATTTGAATCGCTTATCGACACCATTTTAAAATAGATTTATCGCGCTTAGTTTGTCGAACACAATGAACTAAGCGTATTTTTTGCCTTTAAATATCGCTTTTCGACGATTAACGATATCAACCAAAGAGATAATATCATGAAACCAAAATTAGGTTTTCTCGATCGCTACTTAACGCTGTGGATCTTCATCGCCATGGGCATTGGTGTACTGCTTGGTACCTTGTTCCCACAAATCGAACAGTGGAACGAATCGATGTCTGTTGGCACAACCAACATTCCACTTGCGATTGGCCTTATCTTAATGATGTATCCACCTTTGGCTAAGGTTAACTACAACCTATTAGGCACTGTGGTCAAAGATAAGAAAGCCATCAAACTGTCTCTGATCATGAACTGGGTTGTCGGTCCGATTCTAATGTTCGTATTGGCACTGACGTTCTTGGGTGATCACCCTGGTTACATGGTGGGTGTGATTCTGATTGGTCTTGCTCGTTGTGTGGCAATGGTTCTGGTTTGGAATGATATCGGCGGCGGTAACAAGGAGTACGGCGCAGCATTGGTTGCATTGAATAGCGCATTCCAAGTGGTGACTTACAGCTTTATGGCGTGGTTATTCATCAGCGTTCTACCGCCTGTATTTGGTTACGAAGGCATGATGGTTGATATCTCAATGATCGATATTGCACACAGTGTACTTATCTATCTAGGTATCCCATTCCTAGCGGGCTTCTTAAGCCGTAAGATCCTTGTATCGATGAAAGGCGAGCAGTGGTACAACGATGTGTTCATCCCTCGCATCTCGCCAATCACACTGATTGCTCTACTGGCAACGATCGTTCTAATGTTTAGCCTAAAAGGCGAGATGATTGTTGAACTGCCAATGGACGTATTGTTGATTGCGGTTCCACTGACTATCTACTTCACAGCGATGTTCTTCATCAGCTTCTTCATTGGTAAGAAGATGGGCATTGAATACGACAAGAACGCATCAATTGCCTTCACAGCAACAGGTAACAACTTTGAGTTGGCTATTGCCGTAGCAATCTCTGTATTCGGTATCAACTCAGATCAAGCGTTTGCAGGCGTTATTGGGCCACTGATTGAAGTGCCTGTGCTGATTTACCTAGTGAACGTTGCACTTAAGATGAAAGACAAGTACTACAACGGTCTAACAGTGAAATCTGCGAACTAGAAAATCGCGTATCGCTTTAAACAGAAAGGCTCACAAATTACTTTGTGAGCCTTTTCTTTATTCAGATTCACCCAATTTAAGTCTCATCCAGCTTATGTTTCGTCTAATAGGCCTTTCAATGCTTGTTCAAGCCAAAGCAATGCTGGGCCTTTCGAGCGTGTTTTAGACAAAACAAGATCAACGGGCGGCGACCATGTTTTGTGATCGAATGAGACATTAATCTCCACTAAACGTTGCTTATCCAAATCATCTTCGACAAGGTGTTTGGGTAAATATGCCCAACCAATGTCACTGCCGAGCACCACCTCTTTGATGACAATAAAGCTGTTCGACCACCATACCTTGCCGGCAATCAGCGGAAACTGATCCATCACCTTACCTTTGTCTCCCCTCAACATTAACTGACGATGCGGGAGTAAATCAGAAAGTTTCGCAACACCTGTTTTTGCGAGCGTATGACTTGGATGGCACACCGCAATAAACGGTAAGTGACCAATAAAGCAAGGCTCAGAGCCGACGTCAAAAGCCAAGTTGGTAAACATCAATCCAATGTCGGCTCTCTCTTCGATAATCAACGGGTTGACCTCAGTTGTGGTACACGCAACCAGTTCAACTTCAGTAGCAGGGAATTGTTTACTGAATTGACTAAGGATCTTAGATAGGTTTGGGACCAACAATGAATCATCTAATGCAATTTTGATGAGCCCCTCTTCACTGCTCCCCATCGCATTAACCGTCACATTCAGATCTTCAACCTGAAGTACGATCGCTTTTACCTGTTTAAATAACTGCTCACCCGCTTTAGTTAGTGAAGGCTTTCGAGTCGAACGGTCAAAAAGTTGAACATTAAAATCTATTTCAAGATTACTGATGCCTTGGCTTACCGCCGACTGTACCTTGCCCAACTCACGAGCACTCGCAGAAAATGACCCTAATTCAACGGCATACACAAACATCTTCAGCTGTTCTATGTTGTACATTCGGTGTCTCCCAACACTTACTATCATCATATGTGATGCTAACTATCTTTATATTATCACTTAAGTAGATATTATCTAGCTAAGTCATTAGCCCATAGAGGCTAGAAAAACATAAAGAGAGTAAAAAGATGTCACATAAAGAACGCATGTTACACATGGTGCTATTTGAATTGGTTGCTTTGGTTTTGATGGCAGGGCTTGCAACCTATATTACAGGAAACGGCGCAGGTGAAATGGCAGGCTTAGCGCTCGCAATATCATTGATAGCAATGGCTTGGAACTACATTTACAACTATGGCTACGACAAAGTATTCGGAGCTGACCGCAGTAAACGAACCAAGAAAACACGTGTTGTGCACGGATTGGGTTTTGAACTTGGCTTAATGACAGTGACTCTACCTGTCTTGATGTGGGTTCTACAACTCGACTTCCTAACCGTACTGATCATGGACATCGGCCTAGTGATTTTCTTCGTACTTTACGCGATTGCATTCAACTGGGCGTATGACTCGATTCGAGATCAATTGGTAGCGAAAGGAAAAGTTGCAGCTCTGGTTTAGAACTGTAATTTCGTACCTTATAACAAGAACAAACACCCAAATTAAACTGCCAAACTACACCGTAGCTGGCAGTTTATTCATTTATGCATATAAGCTCATTCGTTAACGCCCTTCTAACATAGCAAGAACATCACATAGCCCTTCGTAATTAAGTCTAATAATCCACCACTCACGAAGTAGCATCACAAATCCAAACATAAACTCCTCGTACCAGTTGCGCATCCGTTTACATATAGGTAGTTTGAGCGGCTTCGCAACCTATCAATTCGAGTAATGACGTTCATGCGAGCATCTTTTCCGAGCAAAAGTGTTCGGATTAACATTTCAAGTGACTTTAATTAACAATTTTATGCTCAAACGCTCATTTTTGGTGTTCGTTTATTTTCGAGTTCGCAAATATATGCACAATACACGTGCTAGATAAGCAAAACTAAAAAGGACTCGAACATGACAACAAATAAACACCCTTCTTTATTTGGGCAATGCTTGGCTGAATTTATCGGTACAGGATTACTCATATTTTTTGGCGTTGGCTGCGTGGCCGCACTGGTATTAACAGGTGCGACATTCGGACAATGGGAAATCAGCATCATCTGGGGCTTCGGTGTTGCGATTGCAATTTACTGTACTGCCGGCGTGTCAGGCGCACATATAAACCCTGCAGTAACCATTGCATTAGCTATGTTCCACGGCTTTGATAAAGCGAAAGTGCTGCCTTACATCATTTCGCAACTGCTTGGCGCATTCTGCTCTGCAGCATTGGTTTACAGCCTTTATAGCAACCTATTCACTGACTACGAAATTGCACATAACTTCGTTCGTAGCAGCCAAGACGCACTATCAACTGCTGGTATCTTCTCGACTTACCCACATGCTTCACTCTCTTTCTTCGGCGCTTTTGCTGTGGAATTCGTGATTACTGCAGTGTTGATGTTTGCCATCTTAGCGTTAGGTGATGAGAACAATGGCGCATCTCGCGGTGCAATGAACCCTCTACTGATCGGTATTCTTATCGCAGTTATCGGTGGTTCTTTAGGTCCACTGACTGGTTTTGCAATGAACCCTGCTCGTGACTTCGGACCAAAACTGTTCGCTTACTTTGCAGGCTGGGATTTCGCACTAACAGGTGCTCGTGATATTCCTTACTTCATCGTACCAATCCTTGCTCCAATTGTGGGTGCATGTTTTGGTAGTTGGTTGTACCCACGCGTTATCGGTGCTTACCTACCAATTGAAGGCCAAGGCTGCACAATTCCAAACCAATGTGAAACAGAACAAGAAGCTGAACAAGCTCAAGCTTAATCACTAAGCGCCCCTACATTTACTAAAATATAAATAACAAAAGAAAAAGGATTCTTACCATGACCGAGCAAAAATACATTGTTGCCCTAGACCAAGGCACCACAAGCTCTCGCGCTGTAATCCTCGACCACGATGCAAACATCGTAAGTTCTTCTCAACGCGAATTTACTCAGATTTATCCTAAAGCCGGTTGGGTTGAACATGATCCAATGGAAATCTGGGCAACTCAAAGCTCTACATTGGTTGAAGCGCTTGCTAAAGCAGGCATCCGCAGCGATGAGTTAGCAGGTATTGGTATCACTAACCAACGTGAAACCACCATTGTTTGGAACAAAGAGACAGGTAAGCCTGTTTATAACGCAATCGTATGGCAGTGTCGCCGTACAGCAGACATCTGTGAAGACCTTAAAGCACGTGGCCTAGAAGACTACGTACGTGACAATACTGGCTTAGTCCTTGACCCGTATTTCTCAGGTACAAAAGTAAAATGGATTCTAGACAACGTTGAAGGCGCTCGCGAAGATGCTGAAGCTGGCAAATTATTGTTTGGTACGGTTGATACTTGGCTGGTTTGGAAGATGACTCAAGGGCGTGTTCACGTTACGGATTACACTAACGCGTCACGTACTATGTTATTTAACATCAACGACCTATGCTGGGATCAAAAGCTTCTTGATGAGATGGGTATCCCTTCATCAATGATGCCAGAAGTGAAACGCTCTTCAGAGGTATACGGCCAAACTAACCTTGGTGGTAAAGGCGGTACTCGTATTCCAATCGCGGGTATTGCGGGCGACCAACAAGCTGCACTTTACGGTCAAATGTGTGTAGAAGCAGGTCAAGCGAAAAACACTTACGGCACAGGCTGTTTCCTACTGATGAACACAGGCCAAGAGAAAGTAACCTCAAAGAATGGCCTACTGACTACGCTAGCGTGTGGTCCTAAAGGTGAACCTGCATACGCACTGGAAGGTGCGGTATTCATGGGCGGTGCATCAATCCAATGGCTACGTGATGAGATGAAGCTACTGGCTGGCGCAGAAGACTCTGAGTACTTCGCAACTAAAGTGGATTCTTCGAACGGCGTTTACGTGGTTCCTGCATTCACAGGCCTAGGCGCACCATACTGGGATGCTTACGCTCGCGGTACGATCGTTGGCCTAACTCGTGGTGTTAACTCCAACCACATCATCCGTGCAACCTTGGAAGGCATTGCTTACCAAACGCGTGACGTATTAGACGCGATGCAAGCGGACTCTGGCATCAAACTAGCAAACCTACGTGTTGATGGTGGTGCAGTAGCGAATAACTTCCTAATGCAATTCCAATCAGACGTACTGGATACCGAAGTTCACCGCCCTGAAGTAACAGAAGTTACCGCTCTGGGTGCCGCTTACCTTGCTGGTCTAGCGGTCGGTTTCTGGGACAGCATTGATGAACTTCAAGACAAAGCCGTTCTTAACCGTACGTTCATGCCACACCACGACGAAGAGAAGCGTAACCGCCGTTACAAAGGTTGGAAGCGTGCTATCAAGTGTGCGCAGGTTTGGTCTGAACTGCACGATGACGACGAAGAGTAATACTGAGTATTCAGCTCATCGTTAATCATTAGCCGTTGACCTAGGAATTCGAGCAATCAGATCGATTAGATTGCTCGAACCTCAGTAAACGAAACTAAAAAGAGCACTATTTTGTGCTCTTTTTTGCGTTTCAGGCTCAAATTTTACGTTACGAGCACCGTTTTTGCGGTTTAGACATGATTCCTTATCATCATTACTTCTCTCTTTTCATCAATTCGAGCACAATAGCCTGAGTTTATATTTTCGATTTTGACGCGCCAGAGCCTTTGGCGTGCAGGGAGTGGTAAGTTAAGTGAAGCAGATACCAAGACACCAGCAGATTGTAGACCTGGTTAAAACACAAGGATATGTAAGTACCGAAGAGCTCGTTGAAAAGTTCGATGTCAGCCCACAAACCATCAGACGAGACCTAAACGAACTGGCCGATAGCAACAAAATTCGTCGCTATCATGGTGGTGCAACCATTCCTTTAAGCTCGGAAAATACCTCTTATAACACGCGTAAAGCGCTTAATTTCAACGAAAAAGACGTGATCGCCGACGAACTGGTTAAGCATATCCCAGACGGTGCAACTCTATTCGTTGATATTGGTACCACGCCAGAATCGGTCGCACGCGCGCTTAATAAAAATCACAAACAATTACGAGTTGTCACCAACAACATTAACGTTGCCAGCATTCTTCTGCCTAACCCTGAGATAAAGGTTATCTTGGCCGGTGGCGAAGTGAGAAACCGTGATGGCGGTATCGTAGGTGAAGCAACACTGGATTTCGTGAAGCAGTTCCGCCTTGATTTTGGCATCTTAGGCATCAGTGGCATCGACTTTGATGGCTCACTGCTCGATTTTGATTATCACGAAGTTCGCGTGAAACAAGCCATCATCGAGAACAGCCGCAGTATCTTCTTAGCTGTCGACCACACTAAGTTTGGCCGTAATGCAATGGTTAAGCTGGGTAATATCTCTCAGGCACACATGGTGTTTACTAATAAGCAGCCGCCGGAAGAGATTCTGAACATCCTTAAGGATTCAGACATTCCATTAGAAGTTATCGATACAACTCGCCCTGTGAGCGAATAACTCACCCAGTGCTCGATGAGGCCACTTTCTTAAATGAATCACGATTCTTTATAGAAAAGTTAAAAAGTAAAACTTGCTCACGACCACTGTCGCTTCTATGCTCGAATTAGACTTATTTGAACCTCTGCTTTCATAAGCAGAGGTTTTTTTATGCGCAAATCACATAAAACGCGCATAAACGAAAATAATAAATGACCGCAAACGAAAGTTCATATAGGATTCAATTATGTTCTAAAATGCTCGTTCGCTCAGAAAGAGGTCAAAACCATGAGTGCTCAACAAAATAATTCAAACAACAGTACATCTTCCACTTTAGACTTGATCGTGATTGGCGGCGGTATCAACGGTGCAGGCATCGCGGCAGATGCATCAGGTCGTGGTCTAAACGTTGGCTTATACGAAGCAAATGACTTCGCATCTGCGACGTCTTCAGCCAGCTCAAAGCTTATCCACGGTGGCCTACGCTACCTTGAACATTACGAATTTCGTTTGGTTTCGGAAGCACTCGCTGAACGTGAAGTCTTGTTAAGAAAAGCACCTCATGTTGCTCAACCAATGCGCTTCCGTTTGCCTCATCGACCATTTTTACGCCCAGCTTGGATGATTCGCTGTGGCCTATTCCTTTACGATAACTTGGGTAAGCGCACCACTCTTCCGGGAAGTAAGACAGTCAACCTAGCGAAATCAGGCCTACTGAAACCAGAAATGAAGACAGGCTTCGAATACTCAGATTGCTGGGTTGATGATGCGCGTATGGTATTGCTCAACGTGTTGGCAGCAAAAGAGAACAACGCAGAAGTTCGTAACTACTGCCGAGTTGAAAAAGCGCACCGTGAAGGCGGCATCTGGCATGTGACGATCCTTGATGTGATGACAAACCAACGTTTTGAACGTAAAGCGAAAGCGCTGGTTAACGCGGCTGGCCCTTGGGTTAAGCAGTTCTTTGATGATGGATTAGAGCAGGCTTCACCGCGTAATATTCGTCTGATCAAAGGCTCACACATTGTTGTGCCACGCATTCACGACGAACCACAAGCGTACATTCTGCAAAACAAAGACAATCGTATTGTGTTCATGATCCCTTACCTAGATAAGTTCTCGATCATCGGCACCACCGACCTTGAATACAAAGGCGACCCTCGTAACGTCGCAATTGATGATGTTGAAGTGGATTACTTGATTGATATCGTTAACCAGCACTTTGTTAAACAGCTTGGCCGTGAAGACGTAGTTTGGACATACAGTGGCGTAAGACCGCTTTGTGACGACGAATCTGATTCACCACAAGCGATCACTCGTGACTACACATTGGAATTGGACGCAGAGCTTGATCAAGCACCATTGCTTTCGATCTTCGGTGGCAAGTTAACCACTTATCGTAAGCTCGGCGAAGCGGCGCTTAAGAAGCTTGAGCCACACCTAACCAACATGGGTACACCATGGACAGCGAACGACACGCTTCCAGGCGGTAACTTTAGTTGCAGCAGAGAGCAGCTTGCGAAGATGATCCACACAAAATACCCTTGGGCATCTGAAGCGCTATTGCTTCGCTACGTGACTCAATTTGGTACTTACACATGGAAGCTATTGGAAGGCGCAAATAGCGAAGCTGACCTTGGCATCCAGTTCTCAAGCGAAGCGCATGGCGTTTATCAAGTTGAAATCGATTACTTGATCAGTGAAGAGATGGCAATGACTGACGAAGACATCTTGTGGCGCAGAACCAAACTTGGCTTGTACATGAGTGAATCAGAGCAACAAGCGGTGACGGATTACTTGAAACAGAAACTACAAAGTAAAGTGGTAAGCTTTTCTCAAGTAGGCTAACCCCACCAGCCCAAACATGGTTCAAGAGCATAACTAACCATGAAGCTTAGCGTCCCCCGCGCTAAGCTTTTTTTATATCCAATGAAACCCAAGCTTATTTGTTCAGATAGGGACGGGAATGCAGAAACAAAAAAACTCCCGAAGGAGTTTTTATTGTCTCAATCTGCAATTCGCTAACTAACTATTTAATTTAGCTATTCAGTAAAATAACCCGCTAGCTAGGCAATTAAGCGAGCATGCAGTGAATCTTTAAGCTCAGAACGATCATGTTTTAGTTGGTGCATCGAGCCGTCATCAATGGGTGAATCTTTCAGCTCTAGTTTACGAATCTCTTTATCAAGGTTGTCGTATGTCTTCATATCTGCTGCAAAGCCATCGTCAGTTTTAGCAAGCTCAGCAATTTTGTCTTTCATTTCAGGAAATTCGTGAACAAGAGAGTGATTTTCACCTAGCATAGAAACCTCTTAAGTTGAGTAAAGTGATTGGGTTAGTCTTAAACACATTCACTATTAACCTTAGCAAGTGCTTGCACGAACAAATGAGATCTACCACACAACATAGTGCATACTTTAACCAACAATACACACCAAGTTCAATATCGTGATAGCACTTTGAATTAACAGATTTAGTAATAAAAACAAAAGCCCTATGAACGACATAGGACTTTTAGCAGAGATTAGGAGCCGAACAGATTAGCTGCTGCAGCCACCAGAATGAATTCGGTTCGTCTCTTCGCTTGGCGATGTTGATGCCGTAGACTGGCACCCTGCAACAAATAAAAGTGCTAATGACAACATAAGCCATTTCATAACCATTTCTCCTTCCATGATAAGTAGAGCTTAGTGTTTCTAAGCAAGTTCACCTAGTGATAGCTCAAAGTTTTCGCTAAAGGGTAAAAGCATCACCTCATCATTTAACGACCGAGTTTTTGAAGAAAAAATTTCAGGTTGCTGAATAAAAATTAGCCCAACCGACAGGCTGGGCTAAAATACATCACTATTGTTGTAGTAGTAGAGACTACCGGATTAGAAGTTGTAAATTAGCGCAATTTCAACTCGTGAGGTGTCGTCACTCGAACTGCCTACGACATCACGGGTATAGTCACTGTCTAGGGCGTAGTACATATTAACCTCAGACTTTAAGTTACCTGTAATGTAGTTATGGAATTGCAAATAAAATTGGCTATAAGCGTATTTTTCATCCGATTCTGCACCAAACAAGACATCTTGATTTAACGTATAAATCGCATCATCGGTGTTTGCTCGCCATGTCGACATGAAACCTGCAATGATTGACTGCTTCGGCTGATATTCAATGACAGTGTACGAACCAACCTGCATCGCATTACCATATGCCCCATCATGTGCGAAACCTAATGGGTCACCGGTCCATAGCGGGTTAAAGGTATTAACCTTATCGCTGTCTTTATCCGAACCTGAAGCATAATGTAGGTTCAAACCTAAACGGTAGTTCCAATCGGCTTTCCAGTTGTAGTTCAAATCTGCATAAGCCATATACGCAGAAATGTCTTTACCTGCATGGTCACCAAATTGGTACACACCATCGAGCATGTAACCAAAGCCTTCACTCACAAAGTCATGAGCATGAATGCCCAGAACTTGAATATCAACATCTCCATCAGGTGCATTAACAAAGCTTTCGTTTGTTAGCTGATTACTCATTACGTAAGCTTGCATCGTACCGAAATCGGTTTGCCAATTCGCGAATAGACCTGTTGATTTCTTACCGTTAGTTTTGTCATCCCAGTTGCCACTAAAACTACCGTCGCTATATAACGGGAAGACTTCTTCACCGTAATAAACATCAAAATTAATACCAGAAACGCTGTACTTCGCACTTGCCGCATTCCAACTAGACTGTACCGGCGTAGGCTCACGGTTCATCATTTGCCATTCATTCAAGTAAATTTCTTGACGCCCAAGTCGTGTACTTAAATATTGCTGGCCATCGTCAAGGAGCTTGAATTCTGCGAACAACTGATGAAAATCCGTACCTGCATCATCCACCGGCCCTGGGTTATCTAGGTTAGTGTAGTTGGTACGAATCTCACCGAATAAGCGCATCCAATCTTGATACGTCACATCCGTCGCAAACTGCATACGAGTCCGAAGCTCATTCTTTTTGCGATTTTCGCCGTCGTACATATGGTTCCAACGGTTATCGAGAGCCGCTTTTACATTACCGCTAAAAGAAACTTTCCAGTCACCGCTTTCATCGATGTCCAAACGTTTTAGTTTCTCAGAGAAGCTTTTTTGGCTCTCTTTCAAATCGTCGACATAGCTCCAATCTTCATTGGCTCTGTCTCCCCAGAACACCATAGGGCTTCGTTCTGGCCAATCCGCCACTGTATTTTCACTTGCATGTAGAACGCCGGAAACGCATAGGGCAAGTAAGGTAACTGCATGTTTTGTCATTGTTTTCATTTTTATAATATCCATATTTCAGGTGCACGAATCCCTTCCTGTGACACGGGGTCACAGGAGGAATCATGAGTTATTGGGATTCTATTAAGCTTGTAACTGTAGGGTTACATAAGGGAATACGTTGCTAGGAATCGACACCTAAGGCTTCTTTAATACCAGAGGCTATCGTTATGACATTAGCACCGTATATCACCTGAATGCCTTTATTCATCCTTACTACTCCGATAGCGTTAAGTTCTTGTTTCCAAACTTTATCGCTTGCCGCTAAGGATTCATCATGCAATGAGACACGCAGTCGAGTGGCACAGTTTGCTACGTTTTCAATATTGTCGGCACCGCCTAGCGCTTCAATAATTCCAGCAGGTAGGTCTTTTGAGGTTTGCGCTTTTTTCTTTTTAAAGTCTTCTTTGGAGTACAGCGCTATGTCGCCATCATCTTCCTCACGACCCGGAGTTTTCGAGTCAAACTTCAAAATAAAGAACTTGAAGGTGTAGAAGTAAATAACGAAATACAGAGGGACTATCCATATCAGAGCCCAAGCATGCACTTTCTCAGGTTGAAGCAAGTTAGGCACCATGAACAGTAGCTGATTACCATGAATGGATACGCCCATCATTTCAGTGATCACATAAGCTAAACCGTTTAGAGGCACGTGAACAGCAAAGAATAGGAAAGGCTGAACAAATAAGAAGGTGTACTCCAGAGGCTCAGTGATACCGATCACTGCCGCTGTGAACACGGCAGGTACCATGATAGCTGCAACTTTCTTGCGATTTTGTGTTTTCGCCGTCACATACATGGCATAAGCCGCACCAGTTAAACCGCCAATTTGAATTGGAATTCGTCCGCTAGTGAAGTTATGGGTAATGTAGCCCGTTGCCTCTGGTGAGCTCATTTGGCCGTTCATAATGTTACGAACACCTTCATAAACCACACCATCAATCTCCATTACACCACCTACTCGAGTGTACTCGATAGGGAATGCGATCAAATGGTGCAAACCAAACGGTAATAGGCCTTTATCAAACACACCGAAAAGGAACGAACCAAAGATACCAGAGCTGGTAATAAGCGTTGTTAGCGACTGCAAAGCACCTGCAATTGGTGGCCAAGCATAGTAAACGAAAAGGGCAATTGGCATAATAGCGAAGTAAGCAAAAATCACTACCGCGCGAGGGCCAGAGAAAAAGCTAAGTAACGTAGGCATTTCAAATTTGTAAAAACGGTTGTGGATCCAAGCCGTAATACAGCCCACAAGAATACCGCTGAAGATACCCATGTTGTAAGCGAAAATACCTAAAGATTCTCCCCATAGAGAGTTGAAGTTTTGTGCAGCGACTTTGTCGTAACCAGCATCATTCATCAAAGATGCAACACTGGTAGTTTCAGCAGTCCAACCGTGAAATGCAGCAATCGAACCGATAGCGACATTGAAACACATGAACATGGTAAAACCGGTAAAGGCTGCCCATCCTTTTTCAGATTTGGCGAGTGCAAAAGCCAAACCAATCGCGAAGAATGGAGGTAGGTTGCGCATCACCATCAAACCTAGATCTAACATCAGTTTGAAAAATGCCCAAATAACAGAGTCAGTTGCAGACATTTGATTTACAACGCCCGCACCTATACCAATAAATATACCTGCGATGACCAGTACGATGATAGATACCATCATACCTCCAGCAAGTGCTTGAACCTTATCTCTCATAATTTACTCCTAAAGTGATATGAGAACTTTCACGTATATTGTTATTGCTCTTTTTAATGACTTGAGGCTGAGCCTTTCGTTGGGCTCATGAACACAAGTCACATCACCAGGAAAAGTAGGTCCGAATGCAACACCATTGTTTAACGCACGCGCATACGAAGCCGCGCCTTTGCTAAAGCATTGAGCGTCCGTTCTTGTAACTTCGGAATAAGCTTTTCCCATCGCTTGGATAAGATCACTTTCGGGTGAGAGGTAAGATAGAGGTAAGTACTGCTGTTCAATCATTCTCACTCCATATTGTTGGGACAAGTATTGGAGTTGGGTACGAGTCTGATCGATAGTCAGGCCTTTAGGAAACCGAAAATCAAAATCCAAGTTGTAACTATGTTGATCGAGGTTAATAGACGAAACACAACAAGTGGTTGTTCCCATTTCAGCATCTTGATACGCGAGTCCTAATTTGGAAGCATCGCTTGCTTGCGCAAAGCATCCATCCAATAGTTCAATCAAGCTTTGAGAATGAGCATCTAAACCTTCAACATCTCGCATTTGAAGAACAAACTGTTCCATACAGTTGTCAACTTTATGCGGATTGCGGGACTTCTCCCACGGCGTTGATAGTTCAACGCAATACAGCTCCTTCTGTGAGTTATCAATACCCGCTTTATTTTCCACGAGCGTTACTTTGGCAAAAGTGGCAAACCTCGCCGCAACTTCAGCCGCTTTTTCACCAGTTAGGTACACAGTTAATTGATAGCAGGTGGATGTTCTGTCACGCTCACTTTCAATACTGACTATCTGGCAACTTCCTACGTCATTGAGAGTTGGGAGTTCTCGTTGAAATGACGCATATAGGATTCCTTTTTCTCCATTAACGATTGGGAAGTCGCCATCAGGAGAAAAGCCATATTCTGGCTGAGGATTGTGCTTAAAATAATGTTCTACACATTCCCAAGTTGTCTCTTCTGCACCACCGATAATGACTCGAATCGTTTTATCAAGCTTCATATCGAGTGCTTTAAACATCTTGAGGATGTACAGACTTGCCATCAAAGGGCCTTTGTTGTCTGTAACGCCTCGACCGTATAATTCATCACCTTGTTTATGCATTTCAAATGGCGGTGTGTTCCATTCATTCAAATCACCGGCTTCAACAACATCAACATGGTGCAAAATAGCTATTTCTTGCTCGCCTTGACCAAAGCAAATGTCCAGCGCATAACCCTGGTGATCTCTTACTTCAAAACCTTCACGCTGTGCGAATTCAATTAAGTAGTCGAACGCCTGTCTAATTGAACGACCAAATGGTGCGCTCTCTTCACTTGTGGTCAAGTCTCGCACAGACGGAATAGCAATTAACCCCGACAAATCATCCAAGAACGCTTGGTGATGTAAATCAAGATAGCCCAGAGATCGGGGTGAAAAATTGCTTTCCGTCATGTTTAGTCCCTAATTAGCTGTTACTGAGTAAGTTATAAATAGACTTGTTAACGAGGTCTCATTTTCTCGATAACCAGTGCGTTCCTTCGCTATTTGAGAACGCCATGAAATCTGCTGAACGCTGCGCAAAGATACCGTTTTCAACCACCCCAGCAATCGCATTCAACTCTCTTTCTCGGCTTTTAGGCTCGGTAAGATCTAGGCCAGAAACATCGAGAATTATGTTGCCGTTGTCGGTCAAGCAGCCTTCCCTTAGCACAGGCTCTCCGCCTAAACTTCGCAAAGCGTTGAAAACCGCTTTCTGTGCTGCTGGTAACACCTCCACTGGTAACGGAAATTGCCCAAGTTGAGTGACTAAACGACCGCTATCGGCAATAGTGATAAAACTCATGGCTAATGTCGCGAGCACCTTTTCACGCGCTAGCGCCGCTCCTCCACCTTTCACTGTAATGCCGTCGGTCATCCCCTCATCAATGCCATCAATATAGAAATCGACACGGTCGCACTCCGCAATTGCCAACTCTTTCAAGCCGGCCTCTGCAATCGCCTTACTCGAACGTTCAGAGCTCGATACACAGTGAGAAAACTCCGCTCCACTCTGCTTCAATAACTGAATAAAGACTTCGACGGTTGCACCTGTACCAATTCCAATGACACTTGACGGCGTTAGCGCATCAATCACATGCTCTAAGGCTACTTTCGCAGCCTTAGTACGCAGGCAATCTTGGCTAAGGTTTTCAATAAAACGCGTTGCCATTGCCATACTATCTCTCCAGAACCGCTTTAGACTTCTCTACGATGTTTTCAACCGTAAACCCAAACATTTCAAATAGCTCTTCTGCAGGCGCTGACTCACCAAAGCTCGTCATACCCACGATGTCACCTTGTAGCCCTACATATTTGAACCAGTAGTCACGAATACCAGCTTCTATCGCAACACGTGCCGTGATATGGCTAGGCAGCACTTGCTCTTGATATTCAGTTGATTGAGCATCAAACACATCAGTTGCTGGCATCGAAACCACTCGACAGCGTACGCCTGCTAATTGCGCTTTTGCCTCCATCGCTAGCGCCACCTCAGATCCAGTCGCAATCAAAATCAACTCCGGTTCACCTTCACAATCAGAAAGGATATATCCGCCTTTTGCTACATTGGCTAACATCGATTCATCACGTTCAAATTGCACAAGGTTTTGGCGAGAGAAAATCAACGATGTTGGACCATCGAAGCGTTCGATTGCTGACTTCCACGCCACAGCCGTTTCTACTTGATCACAAGGCCGCCACGTACTCATGTTTGGCGTCAGGCGCAATGATGCGATCTGCTCCACTGGCTGATGCGTTGGGCCGTCTTCCCCTAAACCAATTGAGTCATGGGTATAAACGAAAATACTGCGTTGCTTCATCAGTGCTGCCATACGCAGCGCGTTTCGAGCGTATTCCATGAACATCAAGAAAGTGCCGCCATAAGGAATGAAACCGCCATGAAGTGCGACACCATTCATCATTGCCGACATCGCAAACTCACGTACGCCGTAACTTAAGTAATTACCGGAAGCATCTTGAGCCGAGATCGATTTTGAACCCGACCAGTTCGTCAGGTTTGAGGGTGTTAAATCGGCAGAACCGCCCAAGAACTCTGGAAGTAACGGACCAAACGCTTCAATGGTATTTTGCGATGCTTTTCTGGTTGCAATCGTTTGCGGGTTAGCTTGCAAGGTTTGAATCCAGTCTTGTGTATACTGCTCCCAGCCTTCTGGTAATAAGCTTTGGCTACGACGTGCAAACTCAGCAGCTAGCTCAGGGTAAGCTTGTCGGTAAGCATCAAAACGAGCTTGCCAATCAAGCTCATCGGCCTTGCCTTGCTCTTTTCTATCCCACTCATTGTAAATATCTTGCGGCATTTCAAACTCTGGGTGTTCCCACCCCAAGTTTGAGCGAACAAGTGCCACTTCTTCTGCACCTAGGGGAGCACCGTGGCAGTCATGGCTTGCCGATTTATTTGGAGAACCAAAGCCAATGATTGTTTTGCAACAAATCAAACTAGGTTTATCTGTTACCGACTTCGCTTCAGCAATCGCTTTATGGATACTTTCAGAATCGTGACCATCAACATCGGCAATCACATGCCAGCCATAAGCCTCAAAGCGTTTTGGCGTATCATCAGAGAACCAACCATCAACATCGCCATCAATTGAAATGCCGTTGTCATCCCAGAATGCGACTAACTTTCCAAGCCCTAGTGTTCCCGCTAGTGAACAAGCTTCATGCGAAATCCCTTCCATCATGCAGCCATCGCCCATGAACACATAAGTATGGTGGTCTACGATCTCATGACCTTCTCGATTAAATTGTTCGCCCAAGACTTTCTCTGCCAACGCCATGCCCACGCCGTTAGTGATACCTTGCCCTAGCGGACCAGTTGTTGTCTCAATACCCGGTGCGTAACCATATTCAGGGTGACCTGCAGTTTTACTGTGTAATTGGCGGAAAGATTTAATATCGTCCATCGACAGCTCGTACCCAGATAGATGCAGCAAGCTGTAGATCAACATCGAGCCATGACCATTCGACAGAATGAATCTGTCTCGGTCTGCCCAATTCGGATTGGTTGGGTTGTGTTTTAGAAAATCTCGCCATAGCACCTCAGCGATATCAGCCATTCCCATTGGAGCCCCAGGGTGACCTGATCCCGCTTTCTGCACAGCATCCATGCTTAATACACGAATCGCATCAGCAAGTTTTGAACGTGAAATCATCATACTTCTCCTACAAACGCGCTTCGATCATGGTTTCCAATTTGCCTTGGTCGACGGCAAAATTGCGAATACCTTCCGACAACTTTTCCGTGGCCATCGGGTCTTGATTCATTTCCCATCGGAATTCAGCTTCTGTCATCGATGCTGGTGCAGTTTTAATCGCGTCACGCGCTGAAAACAACTGGCATTGCACATCGCCTTCTTGAGCGGCTAGTTGGTCTAAAATTGCTGGACCAATCGTCAGGCGGTCACACCCTGCTAACGCTAAAACTTCTTCTGCGTTGCGGAAGCTGGCACCCATGACGACTGTCTCGTAACCGTGGTCTTTGTAGTAGTTGTAGATATCTGATACTGAAACCACACCTGGGTCTTCATGAGGTAAGTACTCTTTTTTCTCTGTATTGGTTTTGTACCAATCAAGAATTCGCCCTACAAAAGGAGAAATTAAGAAAGCACCAGCTTCTGCACACGCTTTTGCTTGAGCGAAGTTAAACAACAAGGTCAAATTACAGTTGATGCATTCTTTCTCTAACACTTCAGCAGCTTTAATGCCTTCCCAAGTAGAAGCCAGTTTGATTAAAATGCGCTCGTTACTAATACCGGCCTCGTTATACATCGCAATCAATTTGCGTGCCTTTGCTAGGCTTGCTTCTTTGTCAAATGACATACGAGCATCCACTTCTGTAGAGATGCGTCCCGGTACCGTTTTTAAAATCTCTAGGCCAATATTGACGGCCAACTTGTCTCCAGCATCAATTAATTGCTGAGACTTATCATCGCTTTGGGATTTTGCCCACGTCACGGCATCAGCAATCAAGTGATCGTATTGAGGCATCTCAGCTGCTTTTAGCACCAAAGAAGGGTTAGTGGTGGCATCTTGAGGTTGAAAAGCCGCAATCGCATCAATGTCACCGGTATCCGCAACAACGGTAGTGTACTTTTTCAATTGTTCTAATTTATTCATCTTCATTTCTCATAAGTTGATTAAGCAATTGCGGTAAGGTTTGGTCATTCATCGAACTCAGCACCACGTTGGCTAGCGAGACATCGAGGTGACGAGTGAGCAAGTTAGTTACCGCTACTGTTGGTATTCCTGCCGATCGAGCCGCCTGAACACCCGGAGGAGAGTCTTCAAATGCGATGGCTTGATGGGCAGAGACACCTAATTGATTTAGGGCGGCCAAATACACATCGGGTTGAGGCTTACGTTTTGTTGGAGCAATGTCTTCTGCACCGACAAAACAATCAAAGAAGTGAGTGAGATTTAATCGAGATAAAATTGGATGGTAATGCTCAAATTCAGAGCTTGTTGCAAGTGCAATTTTCCAATTTTTTGACTTTGCAAACTCAAGGTATTGGCGAACACCTTCACGCTCAGAAATGGTTTCAATCAAGCGATACGCTTTCTCCTCAACAAGTTGGCGAATGTCATCATTCGACAACGCCTGATGAGATGCTTGATTAAATAATTGATAAAGAGAGGTTGCTGGTGCTGAGCTCCCAACTAGACCAGCAACCTGAAGAGGTGATACTTCAACATCATGGGTTTTTAACAAAGCTTCCCAGGCTTTAAACATACAAGTCTCGGTATCCACGAGAAGTCCATCGAAATCAAAAATCAACGCTTGAACATCACTGGCAATGAATTCCTCTCTTTCCAATTTCAGTGCTGTGTTATTCGAAGTGATGATGCTTTTTTCCATGGTCTCGTCTCCATTTTCTTTATTAATTTATTTTTAAACCCTGTGGCACTAGACCAAACTGGCGTGTAATACTTTTTTCATTTCATCACCGCTAGTCAGCGGTAAATCAAAGCAGAAAGCAGGCTCTAGCTTAAGAACATCTTCTTGAGTTACCCCGACTTGAGTTAAATTCGACTCAAGGCCAATTCGCTCAAGAAACTTCACAAGAAGTGCCGCCAATGATTGAGCTTTTTCTTCAGTGCTTCCCACGGCACCAAAGAGCTCAGCCACTTGTGCAAATCGCTCCGGCTGTTTTCGCCACTGAAGTTGCACATACGCCGGATAAACAACAGCGAGTGTTAAACCATGTGGTAAGTTCGTTTTACTACTGCCCAAAATCTCCCCAAGAGGATGCGGCGCTCCAGCACCACCATTTGCTAGTGAAATTCCGCCTAACGTGTCGGCTTTCGCCAACTCGCAACGACCAGCTAAATCTGCTCCGTTGTCTACAACATTTGGCAAGTTTTCAACCACCAGCTTCATGGCTTGTAACGCCATTGCATCCACAAAAGGAGATGGACGCGTGCCAGTAAATGATTCAAACGCATGAGAAAAAGCATCAAAACCCGTCATTGCAGTCATACGAGGCGGCAGTGTTAACATTAACTCTGGATCAATCAGCGCTTCGCAAGGAAAGAACTCCGGATGAAACAAAGTCAGTTTTGCGTGCTGTTCCATGTCTGTAATCACCGCAGCTTGCGTTACCTGTGACCCTGTACCAGACGTTGTCGGTACTGCGATCAAAGGAACAACTTGAGCGGGTAAATCTTGGATTTCTCCAAACGGTGAGTCATAGGTTGCGAACCAATGCGCCCAGTCCAAAGACTCTGCATTGATAGCAGCAGAAATGATTTTTGCTGTATCAATCGAAGAGCCACCACCAATCGCTAACACCACATCACAATTTGCCGAGACAGCTACTTGACGGCCAAGCTCCACAACAGTGGTTGGTGGGTTTGGTACCACGCCATCAAAATGTGTCACTTCAATTCCTTGCTCTGCTAGCAGGGCAAAAATACGGTCATAAGCAGGTTTCACGGCATCAAAAATTGGCTCACTGACCACGAGGCATCGTTTGCCATATTGAGCAACAAGCTGCCCAACCTTTTGAATTTCTCCTGCACCAAATGTCAATTTTGTCGGCTGATAATATTGAAACTGTGTCATGAATTAATCCTTGGTAGTGGTGCCAAGCTCGAGCATATATAGGGGGTAAGCTCGGCACCGTTATTAGATTGAGCGCGACAGCAAAATGAATCACTTATATGAATCACTGTTACGCCAAGTGAAAAAGTTAAGCTGTTTCAGCTTCTTCTTGTTTCACTTCTGCTTTGTCTTCGAGTTGGTCAATCGCAGCGCGGAAATCACGAACACCAGCAGTAATGCCATCTTTGTGACCAAAGATATTGGTAGAGGCAACCATTACGTCGATGTCTTCATTAAGCAGCTCTTCGATATTGTGGTTACGGATACCACCATCAACACATAGCTCACAGTTAGGGTTACGTTCGTTGATGAGTTCACGAGCTTCACGAATCATTGCAATCGCTGATTTGCGCCATAACCACTCATCATCGCCATCAGTAATTCCGTGAATAACAATGTGTAGGCGATCTAAGTAGTAGATAGATTCTTTAACAAATGACACTGGTGTTAATGCACCAACTGTTAAGCCAAATTTCATTCCGTGGTTTTGGCAGTATTTAATGATGTAACACAGAGGAGCACCGATAAAATGCTCTGCCGGTAGAATCAACATGTTTGCACCTGCAGCTGCGATTTTATCGATAAATAATTTGTCGCAGTCTTTGAAGTAAGCATGAACTTCAATTGGCTTTTCAGTGTAAGGGCGAATACCTTCAACGATTTGATGTCCACCCATCAATTGCAGGTTTTTTAGGTCATGCATATCTGCCGCATCACAGTGAATGTAGTCTGCACCAGCGTCTGAGACTTCTTTCACTACGTCAGCAATGTGTCCGTAATCTACGTGAGCTAGGCCTGCTGCAATTTTCACTTTTTTCATGGTATTTCCTTAATAATTAAAAGAATGTTGGTATGTTTTCTGGCCTTCTTGCACCGTGAGGCGAAGATACTGACCAATTCCACAACCGTTGTTATTGGTGACAATAAGGTTTGCTAAACCCTTTAATGAAGGGCTAGCGTTATCCATAGCAACAGGCTCCCCGACGAGTCGGAACATAGAGGCATCGTTGTCCCCATCTCCAAAAGCTATGGTATTTTGAGCGGATATATTTTGTTGTTTCAGCCACTGAGTTAGCGCATGGCCTTTTGTGGCTAACGTCGACGTAATGTCGAGTTTTGTTGGTGCAGATAAATCAGCTTGGCAATGAGCTTGCAAAGCATCCCTTAATTGGTTCAAAGCGACTTTGTCCGAGCTTGAAACAAGCACTTTGTATACGTCGCCAGCCTGTTCAAGCAGTTCACTGATAGCAGGAACGACTTGAATGGATATGTCTGCATTAATGACTTGCGCTTTTTTGACCAAGTCTTCTGTGTGCTGTGACGCTTTTTGAGCAAACACGCCACGGCTTGAATAAAGAGTGAAAGCAAAGTGTCCTTCATTCAGCAGGCTCACTAGATCAATGAGAAAATCACGTCCCAGAATTTGTGGGTTCATTATGTTCTGCGTGATTGGGTCAAAAAGGTATGCACCGTTACAGCAGATGATAGGTAAAGACAAACCAAGCTTTTCGACATAAGGCATCATTAACTGATGCGGTCGACCACTCGCTAGACTGACGCAATAACCGCTGTTCACAGCAAGCGAGATCGCTTCTTTATTGTTTGAGCAGATTTGCTCATCATCTCTTAACAATGTTCCATCTAAATCAATAATGACTGCTTGATACTTCATCTTGGTCTCCAATGACTCTTCATGACGCAAAATGACTATAAATGGTCAAATGCAGTCACGTAAAGTCATTTTTGATTTGTTATGACCAAAATTCAGTGATAGATCACAATAACAACGTCATTAAAAATCAAAACGAGTCACGGTTAGATTTTATTTGCTCAAAAATTCATAATGCGTCAAAATAAGTCAAAACTAATTAAAGGCATGAAGAATGAATGAAGCTCAACGTCATAGAAGCTTGCTTGACCATTTAAACAGTCACACTTTTATTACGACAAATGACTACGTAAAAATGTTAGATATCTCTTTATCAACGGCTCGTAGAGACATAACTAAGCTGGCAGAAGAAGGTAAGCTAAAGAAGATTCGTAATGGTGCAGAAGTGATCAACCATGATGCGCCATTGGCTGCCACACACGTTCCAAGTAGCTTTATTCCTAAAGAAAAAGATATTGAGTGCTACGCTGCCAAACAACGGATTGCCAAAGCAGCTGCAGATATGTGTGAAGAGCACGATAGTATTATTGTTAGCGGAAGTAACACCACCTTTCTGATGGGGGAACACCTTCTTCACAGAGATGTTCAAGTTATGACTAACTTTATGCCGCTGGCCTACCAATTGATCAGTCAAGATCATCAGAGCATCATTATTTTGGGCGGTCAGTATCTGCCTGAACGTCAAATTACGATTTCACCCGATGAAGAAGCCGCAGACGATCACAAGAGTCGCTTTGTGTTCTTTACCGGTACGGGTGTAACGGCTGCTGGTATCCACACATCTGATTTATTAGTGTATATGGCAGAGAAGAAGCTTCTAGAGTATGGCGATCGCATTGTTGCGCTAATTGATAGCAGCAAGGTGGGTAAGCACGGTGGAAAACTCCTTACGTGCACATCCAAATTAGACACTTTGATTACTGATGAAGGTGCCGATCAACAGACACTCGATTCATTACGCCAACAAGGGGTTAATGTTGTCGTAGTCTGATGGCGAATAACCACCTGATAAAGAAAAAGGATTGGTAGCATACCAATCCTTTTTTATTTAAGTTTCTCGTATAGGAGCGAAAAGAAACTAATCTCTTAAACATCTCGAAGATGATTAAACGTCTATCGCCAAGCGCACCGCCGCTTCAGAGTGAATTGCTGTTGTATCAAACAACGGTACATCCGTATGTTGCTGCTGAATCAACAAAGCGATTTCAGTGCACCCCAGAATAACGGCTTCCGCACCTTGTTGGCTTAGCTTCTCAATGATTTGACGATAGATAGCTCGAGATTCTTCTCTTACTTCACCTCGGCACAGCTCTTGGTAAATGATGTTGTGCACTTTCTGTCGGTCACTCTCATCGGGAATCACAACATCAATACCGAACTTGTTAGTCAGGCGCCCTTTATAGAAATCTTGTTCCATCGTGAAAGCGGTGCCGAGTAACCCGACTTTTTTCACGCCCTGTTCAAGCAGCTTCTGCGCCGTGGTATCTGCGATATGTAAGATAGGAATCTTGATCTTCTCTTCTATTTCAGGAACGATCTTATGCATGGTATTGGTACAAATCAGAATGAAATCAGCACCGCCCTTCTCTACCGATAAAGCCGCGTCCGATAAAATATCTGCCGTCTCCGCCCAACGACCTTGATGCTGCAGCTTTTCTATCTCATCGAAATTCACACTGTACATACAAATCTTTGCTGAATTGAGCCCTCCGAGAGTGGCTTTAACGCCTTCGTTAATGGATTTGTAGTAACTCATCGTCGACTCCCAACTCATGCCGCCTAGCAAACCGATCGTTTTCATTTTTCTATTCCTTTAATTTCTGACTAACCCGATTAAACAGCCATGAGTTAACAAGTTATAGTACGGTCTTACTTAAAATGAGGCTGAAACTTGGCTGTTTCCCAAAAAATTGTTGCGACGTTAGAGGTTTACCCCAACCACAAATGTCGTTATGGTAATTTGGAATACCATCATAAAAACAAGGACTGTCAGAGAGCATGAACAGCACGATTGAAACTATTCTGGGGCACCGCTCCATTCGTCAATATACAAATCAACCGATTGAAAAGTCACAACTTGATGTGATTGTTCAGGCTGGTCTCGCGGCTTCATCATCGAGCTTACTGCAGGCTGTTTCTATTGTGAGAGTAACCGACAAAGAGAAGCGTAAGCTGCTAGCTGAATTCGCAGGCAACCAAGCTTACGTTGAGAACGCGGCTGAGTTTTTGGTGTTCTGTATCGACTATCAACGCCACGCTCAAATTAACCCTGAGGTAAAAACCGACTTTACCGAACTTACTCTGATTGGCGCGGTCGATTCTGGCATCATGGCGCAAAACTGCATGCTGGCTGCAGAATCTCTTGGATTGGGTGGCGTGTACATTGGTGGCTTGCGTAACAGCGCTCAGCAAGTCGATGAGCTATTGGAACTTCCACAACACACGGCTGTGCTATTTGGTATGTGTTTAGGTCACCCTGCACAAC
Organism: Vibrio sp. BS-M-Sm-2; assembly: GCF_041504345.1. Classification (NCBI taxonomy): domain Bacteria; kingdom Pseudomonadati; phylum Pseudomonadota; class Gammaproteobacteria; order Vibrionales; family Vibrionaceae; genus Vibrio; species Vibrio sp. BS-M-Sm-2. Next base: position 710,513 of record NZ_CP167895.1, on the reverse strand, counting down.
AGCCAGAAATCAAACCCCGCCTTCCTGCTCATGTGGTGATGCACGAAAATCAATACCAACCGTTGAGCTTAGATGAAATTGCTCGCTACGACGATTCAATGCAAAGCTACTATGCAAACCGCTCAAGTAATCAAAAGCAAAGCAGCTGGTCACAGCAGATCACTCAAAAGCTTTCTGGTGAATCTCGCCCACATATTCTGCCTTATCTGAACAGTAAACATCTGGCTAAGCGATAAAGCTAGAGCAGATCTAAAGACAGAAAGAGATCCCGATGAACGAGCTCCGTTTTCGTCATCACAAACAAAAATGTCAGCGTATTATGCGCTGACATTTTTCATTTCTAAGGTGCTAACTCTTTTACAAGTATTTCTCAATCGGTAGCAGTTGTAAGAAACCTGATTGCATCCGTTCCCACTTGCCGGTTTCTGGTTCGCTGTCCCAGCTTTGTTCACCTGAGTACCAATACACGTCACCGTCTTCAAGTTCCAAGCGCCAGCTGTTGTCTTCACTCATCGCCTGCTCGATAGTTTCAGCTAGCGTTTCAGCAATCGCTTTGTTCTCGATGATTAACACCGATTCCGTGTTTAGGTAGGTCGAACGCAGGTTGAAGTTAAACGAGCCGATACTCGCAATGCTGCGGTCAAATACGACTGATTTAGCGTGTAAGCCATAGGCCGTTTCAGGCGCACATTTCGACATGTCTTGAGTCGATGCTTCACACAGCTTGGAATCTGGTTTTAACTCAAACAAGTCGATGCCATGTTCTAACATGTCGTAGCGTCTGCCCGCGTAGGCTGAGTGGTTAGTAACCAAGTCATTTGACGCCATTGAGTTAGTCAGTGCTTTTATCTCAACGCCGCTTTTGTTCAACACTTGCCACTCTTCCAACTGACCATCATCAAACACTAAGTAAGCCGATTCAAGCAAGATCTCTTGTTTAGATTCACTGGCTAGCTGCCCTAACAGAACCGCCGTTGCTTTCGGTTCGTCGGTATTGTCTGAGTCGATAGGCACAGGGCGATCATAAGCAAAACGAGCATTCACCCAAGTCATCTCATCTAGAGCCTCTTTCAGCAGGCTATCTGCCGCTTCACGATTTAATGGTAACTCTGGGTAGTTTTTGTATTGCGGAACGGTTATATCGTCAATCTTTGAAAGATCCGGTTGTTCCTCGTCACCTAACATATCGACTGGGTAAGACCAACGGCTGTCCCAATACTCAATAAAGCTGGTTTGGATAGTGGTAACGACTGTGCCCATCACCAATACATCACGATCTCGGAAGTTGATTTCATCAGAAAGATCGAAATATTCATCACCAATATTACGTCCACCAACCACAGACAAGGTGCCATCTACGGTAAACGACTTGTTGTGCATACGGCGGTTTAAGCGAGAGAAGTCGCCAAGGAAGCTCAACCACTTACTGAAACCACGGCGCGTTGGTGTTGGGTTGAAGATGCGGATCTCGACATTCGGGTGAGCGTCGAGTGCCGATAATAGGCCTTCACGCTCGTTGAGATTGATATCATCCAGCATTACGCGAACCTTCACACCACGCTCAGCCGCGGCTAACAAACGGCTGGCGAGGTAGCTGCCTGATTCATCTGAGTTCCAGATGTAGTATTGAATATCAATGGTGTGCTCTGCACTTTCAACCAACGCCAATCGCTGCGCTAAAGCATCCCAACCGGATTCTTGTAAACGAACGGCGGTCGTCGCCTGCGCTGATGCGGGTTGATATTCATCTGCCAAAACCGACAAAGTGCTTGATCCATAAGAGGTGTACGGTTCTGCAGGGTGGTCGATGCCTTCTGGTAATGAAGAACAACCGCCCAGAATAGCGGCTAAAATTAAGGTTAAACTGATGCGTTGGAGCACAGGCATGTGTCTGACTTCCTTTTCACGATGACGTCTTTGAGAGTTGTCCCGACAGCTTTCGACTCACAAGCTATTCAGGTCTATCCATAGATTATTACTGCTAAATCCATAAATTTATAGGTAATTATCCAGTATAAATGAAACATCACTACTCGAACGTGAGCAACACAGCACCAAAGTACCCTCTTCGTCTATCAATCTTTGCTGCAAGATCACAACGATTTCAGCTGCTCGATACCCAAACAATAGAGGCCTAAAGGCTTTCTCACCATCTCAACCGTAATCTCTGTTCTATCCGGGTTACAGTTCAATGCAAGCGCGTAACCGTGTAAATAGTCCACTAGCAAATGAAGAGCGTCTTCGGTTTGCTCTAGTGTGAGATTCAGCGGGTTCACTACCGCTTCAAAGCGCTCACTAAATACCTCAACGGGCCCAAGCGACTTCATCGTTAGCAAGGTTTCAAGTAAGCCACTATAGTCATTTAACACCGACAGGTAACTCACGCTGAGTTGATAAAGATTCTCTTGCCACTCTTGGTTCTGTTCAGGCTGTGCCACCTCTTCCACCAAAGAGACAGTGATCGATTCCAATAGATCATTTTTGTTTTTGAAGTAATGGTATATCGCCATCGCATCTACGCCGAGTTCTGTGGCTAACCCTCTGATACTCGGAACTTTACCGCCTTCACGCATCATGCCCTTTGCCGTATCTAAGATCTTTTCGGCACTCAGTTGGCTTGATCCACTCTTTGGTCGACCTCGTTTTTGATCCTTGACAGTCATATCACCACCTCTTAAACTTAATTTCTACACTGTAGAATATTTTAATTTAATAGAGCGTGAATGCCAAGTTCCAGTTCAGTTTCGGAGTTAACAATGTCAAATATTGTCTTTATCGGTGCGAGTCTTGATGGTTACATTGCAGACAAAAAAGGTAGTCTAGATTGGCTACAAGCAATCCCAAACCCAGAGGGTGATGACATAGGGTACAACGCCCATATCGATCGTATTGATGCTTTAGTAATGGGCCGAAATACAATGGATATGGTGTTGAGCTTCGGTATTGATTGGCCTTACACAAAGCCTGTTTATGTATTGAGTAACACGTTGACGGAAGTACCTAAGGAACTCGAAGGTAAAGTGTTCTTGATAAAGGGTGAGCTCACTCAGATCATCGAAGACCTGAACAGCAAAGGCCTTAACAATCTGTATATTGATGGCGGTGTGACCATTCAAAACTTCCTTAAAGAGGACCTGGTTGATGAACTGATTATCTCGACGATCCCTGTCGTTCTTGGTGGTGGCTCCCCGCTATTTGGTGACTTAGTCTCTCCTCTCGACTTTACACTGAAAAGTGTCACCACTTACCTTGATGAGATCGTAACCACTCACTACTTACGTAAGCGCTAAGCATTTACTTATTAATAATGTAAGTATCAGCATCGTAAACATTGTTCACGCAGTATCGATTCAATAGCGCCTACACAACACTACCCAAAAGTAGTACCATTTATCGTGTCTCATTCTTAATGGCATCTAGGTCTTATGAAGCTTTTAGTCGATCGTACTGGTGAACAGTTTTTAGAAATTCTGGAAGAATCAGGGGACAAACTGACGGTTCAATTCATTAGTAATGAAGGCAATCGAAAAGGTAAGCCATTCCAAGATAGCTTGAGTGGCTTGTTCCTCACAGGCTGGAAGCCTCGCACGACCTCAACCGCCATTGGACTAGAGCGCTTTAAGCAAGGTAAATTACAAGATCCCAAAGTAAGCTTTGCGCTTCACCAACTCTACCCCCTTGGTCGAGACGTAAAATTACCCTCTGGAGATATCGCCACAATCGCAAGTTACGCCAATACCCACAGCGATGGCTACTACATGTTTGTGCGCCTAAACGACGAATTGAAGCGCCTGAAGATGACGCCAGAATGGGAGCTACTACCTTCTGTTGTGAGATTAGCACTACCTTATTATCCAGCCCCAAGAAGCCAACAAGAACTCGACAATATTGATGACTTCGATGCTTGGGCGGGCGGGTTTTAAACACTCTTTACCTACTCCGTTAGCCTGAAACATAAATGACTTAGCCCCATAGTTTTCACCGTGGGGCTTTTTGTCTGCTTTTGTTCTAGCGCTTTTCTTATACAATGGTGTACTACCTACAGGAAATACGTTCAGAGCTAATCACCTTATGCTGATCACCGAAGATGATATTTACTTCACATCGCAGATCCTCGACTTTCTCTCAGAGAACGACAAAGCACTCTCTTTTCGTAAACATACGATAAAGAAAGGCGATCCAATCTTTCAGCAAGGGCAAGAGATAACCGACATCATATTCATCACCGACGGCGCTATTTCTGTCGCTCGAAGCTCGCGTTACGGTCGTCGGTATCAGGTTGGTACTTTCAACCACAATGGGTTTCTGGGGCTTATGGAGCTGTTTTCTGGGAAGCCTTGCTTCTACTCGGTGAAGGCTGAATCTGATTGTGAAGGGTTTATCATGAATGGAGCAATATTTGCAGAGCTCATCTGTCAAACCCCTATCTTGGCGGCACATACTTTTAAACACCTCACCTCCAAATGGTATTTATCGGTCGAGAGAATGTCGCGCAATATCCTGCACTCTATTACCTACTGTGTGATTGATGATTTGTTGCAGTTTCACAGCCTGAATCCAGAAAAAGATTACATCGTAAACAAAAGCTTAGAGTGTGAACGATTAGGCACGAGCCTGCGTGTTTACAATCGAATATTGAAACAGCTGAATGACAGCGGGGCGATTTCAGTCACACGCAAAAGTATTCGAATCATCAATCTAGACAAACTCGAAGCGACTCGTTTGAAAGAGTCCGAAAAGCAATAACTTCACTCTAATACTTATTAATTTATTCACTTATTCCAACGCTCCTACAAACGTAAAACGGTGACCCATAGGCCACCGTTTATTTTGATTATCGACAGTCATTAAGACTAAGCTTGAAGAAACTATGAGTTAGTTCCACAGCTCATGTTCAATGATTTTCTCAGTAGTGAAGTTAGGGTAAGCCATCTTCCACATGTTCAAACCTGAGTATTCATCACTGGAGTACTGAGCAAAAAATTCATCCAACGCTTTTGTCATCGTATCTTGAACCGCTTGACGTGGTGGCTCTGCGATATACGCCTCACCCATTGGGTTGCTCAAGTCATACCAATGATCGATAGGCTCATTTTTCTTATTGTAGTAACGCACTAACTTCCAGTGACCGTTAGTGATCATTCGCGCATTACCTCGCTCTGAGAATTGGTACTGACGCCAATCTCGAACGCGCTCCCCCTTCATCATTGGTAACAAGGATTTACCCGGACCATAACTGGTATCGTAACCTTCGCCCTTGCTCGCCAGATCCATAATCGTAGTATGAAGATCTAAGATATCGACAAATTCGCCACGCACTTGTTTCTGACGCACTATGCCTTCAGGCCCTTTGATGATGAAAGGCACACGAATCGTCTCTTCATAGAAGTTGTATGGGAAACTGGCATTGATCTTACCGTATAAGCCATACTGCCCCATCAATAAGCCATGATCAGAAACAAAAGCGATCACGGTATTGTCCATCAAACCGCGCCCTTCTAAGCCATCGATCAATTGGCCAACTTGCTCATCCAGTAGAGTCACCGCCGCTAAATACTGTGCCAATTTCTCTTCATGATCAGATGGAACCAAGGTATAAGCACTCATGTGTTCAAGCACAGAGTTCCCACCATAAGACACCACTTTATGGGCAATATCGCGGTATTTCTCTACCAATCGCTCTGGTAAACCTTCAAAGGGGAAATGCGGCTCAACATAGTTAAGGCTAACAAAGAAAGGCTTATCGCTTGGCGCATCAATGAACTTAATGGTCTCCTTGGTTAAGAACTGCGCTTGAATACCGGTGTGTTCTTCATTCTCTCCATCTCGCGAGAACAACACAGTTCCTGAATGTAGGTATTGGTTTTTCCAACCCGCTTCTAACGCGTCGTAACTTAACCAACGGTCAAAGCCACGAATCGGCTCTTTACTGTCTGTCGTGGCATGCCACTTACCAATTAAAGCGGTACGGTAGCCTTCATCTTGTAAACGTTCCGACAGCAATTTCTCACCACCTAACCAACCGGCATCAAACTTAGGGTCTTCCGCTAAGAAATCATACACACCATGTTGAGAGGGCATTTTACCAGTATGGAAAGAAGCACGCGCCGCAGAACTCACAGGCGCTGGCGTCATACCATTCTCGAAACGAACACCGGTCTCTGAAAGGTATTCTAGATTGGGTGTTTCTACGTATTGGTTATGGTGGCTTGTCGCCCAATCACCAAGATCGTCGGCCATGATGACCACAATATTCGGCTGTTGAGGTTGTTTGACTTCTTCAGCGATAACGCTACCCGAGCAGGTCACTGCCGCGAGAGCAAACGCTTTTGAAACCGCACTAAGCGGGAATTTTTTCATGTTCGACTCCATTGAATATTCAGGGGATGAGTTATTGAGGTTCTTTATTTTTGATGATTTGCATAATGGCAGCAGGAGGATGCCCTGCTTGGTAGAGCTTCTTCATCAAATCAATGTAAGGGGCAGAATAAGAGAAAAACGTTTTGTACCCGTGGCAAAGGTAGTTCTGATCGGGCTTACCAGAAGACGAGAAAGAAAAACGATGTTTCGGGCAGCCGCCATGGCACACAGAACGAAATTCACAACGCAGACAGTCTTTAGAAAGTGAGTGTTTTTTCTTCTCGCCAAACTGTTGATTCGCCTGGCTTTCATTTATCTCTTTGATAGTGACGGTATGGATATTTCCAAGCTTAAACTCTGGAAATACATAGTGGTCACAAGCGTAAATGTCGCCGTTGTTTTCCATCGCAAAGGCGCTACCGCACGTCTCTGAAAACACACACAACTGCGCAGGTTGGCCACATGTCATTGCGAAGGTATTCTCAAAAAGTTGCACCCATACTTTTCCGACATCTTGGCGTACCCACTCTCTGAATATGGCCGCCATAAATAAGCCATAATGCTCAGAACCAACACTCCAATCACACAGAGACACCGCCTCTAAACGTTCAGGATGTAACAAGGTTAATCCATCTTCCGTTTGCTGTTGGGCTTCACGCTCCACCAACGGAATGAACTGCATGTGCGTACTTCCGATTCCCTTAAGGTAGTGATACACCTCTAACGGAGATTTGGCATTCACATCACTGATAACGGTTAGTGTATTAAACTCAACACCAAAGGATTTGAGTAGATTAATCGCCGCTTCAACTTTGTGGTGGGTAGGTTTCCCTGAGCGTGTTTTACGATAGGCATCATGCAGATGTTGCGGGCCATCAATCGAAATGCCAATTAAGAATTGATAATCTTTGAAGAACTGACACCACGATTCATCAAGCAGTAAACCATTGGTTTGCAGAGTATTGGTGATGGTTTTACCTAAGCCGTATTTGGCTTGCAGAGCCATCGCTTTTTCGAAGAAAGCCAGTCCCAACAACGTCGGTTCACCGCCTTGCCAAGCAAAAGTCACCTCATTGGAAGATTGCGCTTCAATATGTTGGATAACATAACGCTCCAACGTGGCATCACCCACCTTCCAAGAGGTCGGTGAACTGGCAGATTCAGGATAGAGTTTTTCTTTTTCAAGATAGAAACAGTAGCTGCAATCAATGTTGCATTTAGAACCCGAAGGCTTTGCCATAACATGACAACCTTGAGGTGAAAAAGTATCAATACCCATCTGCGATTACCTACTCAATTTCGATATGCGCATGCTAAGAATTGATAAGCTTCGTCAATAGGACAAATGTCCGAAAAGCGGTGATTTTAATCAGTGAAAGTCAGTAAACGCTATTGAGATCACATCCACCTATCGAATCTCAATACAACAATATGTGCTCTCTAAGCATTGATACGAATACCCCATCTCAAACGATTCAAATAACGGTTTGACTGTGTGCTGCTAAAGAGTGTTTCATTCTTCCCTACAAGCTCAAACGGGGCTGTATAAAATCAATAAACGCCGAGATACGTTTAGAGACAGAAGACGACTTGTAGTAAACGGCATTCACTCGCTCTCGGTCTGTGTTGGCAAGTTTGTCTTGTTCCAGAATAGGGATTAGACGCCCTGCTGCCATATCTTCCTGCACCATAAACCCCGATAAACAAGCAATACCATTTCCTGCTAAGACTAGTTGACGCACGGTTTCACCATTACTGGCTGTCACGGTAGGCGCGACATCACTTTGGTTTGGCAAAGGCCAATGGTTAAGCACTTTGTTACCCGCAAATCCCACAATTTGATGCGAACTCAAATCTTCAGGTTTGGTGGGTAGCCCACGCTTAGCGAGATAATCAGGTGACGCCACAATATGGAGTAAACTTTTTCCTAACGGTCGAGCGTGCAATGTTGAATCGGACAACTTACCGATTCGAATCGCAACATCAGTTCTCTTTTCCAGAAGATCAACGAAGCCTTCGTTGGAAGTGAGCTCCAATTCAATGTCTGGGTAAGCCTCTTTGAATGACTGCACCAACGGCACTAACTGATGGAAAACGAATGGACTGGCAGCATCGACTCTTAAACGACCTTTTGGCAACTCACCGCGCGACACGATTTCTTCTTCCGCGCTCTGGATCATCTGCAATCCCACCCTGACTGAATCGATAAACTGCCGCCCTTCCTCCGTCAATTCCACGCGTCTCGTTGTTCGGTTGAATATTGAGACGCCGAGTTGCGACTCAACTTTACTCACCGAACGAGATACCTTGGCGACTTGCACGTCCAGCGCCTCTGCAGCCGCAGAAAAACCACCAGCATCGACAACGGTGAGTACCATTTCTAAATCATCTGAACGGGTTAACATGAGGTCCCTTTGCTATCTTCATTTTGTTTAATGTCATCTCGCTTGTGCTCATCACAGCTCAAATCATCTGTGTCTTTTCAATCTCATCAGCTTAACCCAATGATCGGCTAACTCTTTAATTATTGCAAATTTCACAAAGGTTATTTGTTAATGATGGCATTTTTCACAAATATATTTTGCTAGATAATCCTCGCCATCAAACGAAGCGCTCCTATTGCAGCCACAAGCTGCCCCATTTTATCGCGCTCGGTATTTAACAAAGAACAGTAAGAGATGATTATGCCACTAGCATTACTAGCATTGACGCTCAGCGCCTTTGCCATCGGAACCACAGAATTTGTCATCGTAGGCTTGATTCCTACCATGGCGAGCGACTTGAATGTATCTCTGCCATCGGCAGGTCTATTAGTCAGTTTATACGCACTTGGCGTTGCTATTGGGGCGCCAGTGTTAACGGCATTAACCGGCAAATGGAATCGTAAAGCGGTATTGCTAACCGTGATGGCATTGTTTGTCATTGGTAACTTATTGGCGTGGCAAGCTCCAGGCTATAACACGCTGATCGCTGCACGAATTTTGACCGGCCTCGCCCATGGTGTGTTCTTCTCGATTGGGTCGACCATCGCGACAGGTTTGGTTTCAAAAGATAAAGCAGCCAGTGCCATCGCGATCATGTTTACGGGTTTAACGGTTGCATTGGTAACCGGCGTACCACTGGGCACTTATATCGGCCAAACCTTTGGCTGGCAAGCGACCTTCTTGATCGTTGCTCTGCTTGGTCTTATTGCTCTTATCGGTAGCGCTATCTTGGTTCCAAGCAACCTTAAGCAACCACCAGCGGCGAAGATTTCGGCACAACTAAAGGTTCTAACTCAACCACGCTTACTGTTGGTTTACGCTATCACAGCACTAGGTTATGGCGGTACATTCACAGCGTTTACCTTCCTTGCTCCAATACTGGAAAATGTATCAGGGTTTGATTCGAGCTCTATCAGTCTCATCATGTTGGTTTACGGTGTGTCAGTGGCGGTAGGTAACATCTGGGGCGGTAAAATGGCCGACAAGATGGGCCCGATTAAAGCGCTGACCGTTATCTTCTCTGGTTTAGCCGCGGTACTGGTGGTATTCAACTTTACCGCAGTAAACCCTTACGCAGCTGTTGCTACCATTTTGGTTTGGGGTGCATTCGCATTCGGTAACGTTCCAGGACTACAAGTGTATGTTGTGAAACTGGCTGAGAAATACACACCAGACGCAGTCGATGTCGCTTCTGGGTTGAACATTGCTGCCTTCAACGTCGGTATTGCATTAGGCTCATGGGGCGGTGGTTTGATTGTCGCGAAATCTGGATTAATGGACACCCCTTGGGTAGGTGCTGTGATTGTTTTGATCGCTCTTGTTCTGACTCGATTCAGTGGTGCGTTAGATAAGAAGCAGGCACAACAAGCTGTTCCATCTAGCATCTAGCAAGGATAGAAAAAGCAAAGCCCGAACCTAGGTTCGGGCTTCGTCATTTAAATCTGATTATTGCCCGTTATCGATCGATTTCAGCACTTTACATGGATTACCCACGGCAACCACGTTAGCTGGAATGTCTTTAGTCACGACGCTTCCGGCGCCAATCACGCTGTTTTCACCAATGGTGACGCCGGGGCAAATAATCACACCACCACCAAGCCAAACATTATCGTCAATGGTAATTGGTGTACCGAACTCAACGCCGTCTTCAACTCGGCCTTTCACATCTAATGGATGGCCTGCTGTAAGGATTTGTACATTAGGGCCAAGCAGCACATTGTCACCAATGGTGACTTCAGCCACATCCAAAATCACGCAGTTAAAGTTAGCGTAGAAGTTCTTACCCAACTTGATGTTCGAGCCGTAATCACAGCGAAATGGTGGCTCCAAATGCGCATTTTCACAGCCAGGAATGAGCTCTTGGGTTGCAGTTTTCCATTCAGACGTATCAGGAATACTGTTGTTGAGTTTTTGAAGTACCTTACGACACTCAATTCGAGCTGAATAAAGCTCTTCATCCCAAGCCTGATATGGTTCACCTGCTAGCATTTTTTGTTTTTCTGTTTTCACGTTACTTACCTATTTTCACACTACTTACCGTTTTCACATAACTTAACTAATAGCGGTCAATTCATCGACCAAAGAACGCAATATCGCATATCTTTAACTCTCATAATAAGCACGGTTTTAAGAGGCTTTCTGAGATGCGCTGCCAGTCACGATTTGTAGTGTTCGGCCAATTTAAATCACTTCTAAACCAAGCAAGAAACATAGATAGTGCAAATAAAAAAGCCTTTGCTATCAAGCAAAGGCCGGTTTAATTCAGTGCGTTGCACGCGGCTCAGATACGCTGGGCTACCGAGTCGCGAATTACCAAGCTACCAGTCGTACTCAATACTTCTGCTTGCTTTGTCTCACCAACAATTCGAAGTATCGCCTTTTGCGTCATTTGTTCGAGTGGCACACTCACAGAGGTTAAGCTTGGCGTTAGAAATTCGCCCACTTTACTGTTATCAAAGCCAACAATAGAGATGTCTTTAGGTAATGAGTAACCCAGCTCTGTTAACGCCTTAATCGCGCCAATCGCCATGTCATCGTTTTCAGACAAGATCGCAGTGAAGCTTGCTTTGCTTTCCACTAAAGCTTGCGCGGCACGGTAACCACTCTCCATTGTCCAATCGCCCTGAACGACATTAAGTTCATTCACTGCAATACCGTGCTTGGTTAACACATCTTGATAAGCTTGGTAACGTTGTTCATCCGTTGAAGAACCCGCTTTACCACGAATTACCGCAATCTCTGCATGACCCTGCTCGATGATATGTTCAACCATCAAACAAGCGCTCTGATAGTGGTCGGTGGTAATGGCATGGTTAGGCTTCGACGGCATTTCTCGGTTGAGTACCAGAATCGGCGTGTCAGTGCTTTCGATGACCTTTGCAATCTCGCTTTCGGTTAAGCACTGTGGATAGATGATGATGCCCGCGCACTTCATATCGAGCAGAAAGTTAATTGCTTTGCGCTCGTCTTCAGCGCTGTGTTTACCATCGGTGATCACCAATTGGTGATTCGACTTTTCACTGTAGGAAGCGGCGTGATACATCAAGGAAGAGAAGTAAGGGCCATTGAACAACTCATTGGTGATAACAAAACCGATGAAATTGGTCTTCTTGGTCGCCAATTGCTGAGCTAACAGGTTTGGCCGATAACCTGTCTCTTGTATCGCATCGAATACCTTTTTCACCACATCTGGGCGCACGATGTTCTTGCCATTTAAGACACGAGAAACGGTCGACTTAGATACGCCTGCGCGGTTCGCGACATCAAGCATGGTTACCATTGGCTTCTTTTCCTTTATAAAAAATTAGTCGACATAGGCCGACTAATTCATTGCAAAATCACAGCTCACAGTTCGCATAACTGCACTGGGAAATGCATTCTAAATAGTGGCACCGTTAGATGCAATCACGCCTTTGTACCACTCAAAAGACTTCTTGCGCTTACGCTCTAGTGTTCCTGACTGGTCGTTGTGTTTGTCTACATAAATGAATCCGTAACGCTTTTTCATCTCACCTGTGGTGAACGACACCAAATCGATACAGCCCCAAGGGGTGTAGCCCATCAAGTCAACGCCATCAATCGCTACGGCTTTTTTCATCTCTTTGATGTGATCGCCAAGGTAAGCAATACGATAGTCATCATTAATGCTGCCATCTTCTTCGATGGTATCAACCGCACCAAAACCATTTTCAACGATGAACAGTGGCACTTCATAGCGCTCATAAAGAGATGCTAAGCAGTAACGCAGGCCTGTTGGGTCAATCGGCCAGCCCCAATCACTTGATTGGATGAACGGGTTCTCTACCGAATTTTCATGACCACCGTCCATTGCTTCTTCAGTCGACTGATGCGAAGAAGAATCCAAGGTATTCGACATGTAGTAGCTAAAGCCTAAGTAATCCGCTTTACCCTCTTTCAAGATTTGTTCATCTTCAGGCTGCATTTCAATATCAAAGCCTTTGATGGCCCAATCGCGTTTTGCGTAGTTTGGGTAGTGACCGCGAACCATGACATCAGAGAAGAAATAACGATCACGCATTGCTTGCTGCGCCACCATGATGTCTTCTGGCTTTGAAGAACGAGGGTAGAAAGGCACCATCGCACACATTGCACCGATCTGAAGATCTGGGTTGATCTCATGACCTTTCTTAACTACCAATGCGCTTGCAACAAACTGGTGATGAACCGCTTGGTACATGGCCTCTTGCGGTTTTTCGCACTGTGGGAACTTCACACCAGAGCACAACCAGCCAAAGATATCCGCCGAGATGTTCATCTGGTTATTGATCTCGTTAAACGTCATCCAGTATTTCACTTTGTGTTGGTAACGCTCCATCACCGTGGTTGAGTACTTAACAAAGAAATCGATCACTTTACGGTTCATCCAGCCACCGTATTCTTTGGCTAGATAGTAAGGCATTTCAAAATGGCTCAGCGTCACGACTGGCTGAATATCGTATTTCAACAGCTCATCGAACAGATCATCGTAAAACGCTAAACCCGCTTCACACGGCTCGGCTTCATCGCCATTTGGGAAAATACGCGTCCACGCGATGCTGGTGCGGAAACACTTAAAGCCCATCTCAGCAAATAACTTAATGTCTTCTTTGTATCGATGGTAGAAATCAACAGCGACTTGGTTTGGGTAGTTTTCGCCATCAATCACACCATCGGTGATTCGACGTTGCACGCCATGCGCGCCCGCTGTTAATACATCAACAACACTTACACCCTTGCCATTCGCATCCCAGCCGCCTTCTAGCTGATGCGCCGCAACCGCACCGCCCCATAAAAAATCGTTTGGAAATTCGTTGTTCATACCGTTACTCGCTACAAGTTATTCGTGAAAAGATCAGGATTAGAGAGCTCATTGCAGCTCTGAAACCGATTTCAATAAAAGCAAAGATACAGGTTGAAACCGGTTTCAGCAAGGAGGTTTTGATCTTTTTTTGATCAGGAAGTGGGATCTAAGGAAAGCTCTCATGGTTGATGGATAACGTTCGAGAACGCCTACACAGAATGCAAAAAAGCCAGTTCAATGAGGATTGAGCTGGCTTTGTGTTGTTAGAGAAAAAGAATAAATCAGACTACGACAATGGCAACTGACGGATCATCTGCTGAACCTCATTGCCATATTTTATTCGTTGTCGTGTCTCTTCGAGTGCGTACATTTGCGTCTTCTTGGCTGCAGGGTTGGCACTTCGACCTTCCGTAACCATGGTATCCGCAGAAGACTTTTCTTCATCTAATCGCCCAGGGATTGTTTTAACCGATGACCAACCTAAACCACCAATCGAGCGCGCCGTCATTATGCCTTGATAGATGGTATAGCCTCGGGCGCCCACTTTGACTTGTCCAAGAAGAATCTTGGTAAACCCACCATGAATGGGAGGAGGCGTGTACGTCATCGTCTTACCGCCCTGCGTCATTCTGGTCGCAATCACCTGCCCCTTAGAGCTGCCTATACGCATAGCTGGGTTCGTTTTAGAGGCCCACGCAAGATTGTACTCACCGGAAGGTCTAATCTTGTTCATCAAACGAGAACCAAGACCGGGCTGAGTGACATCTTCCAATGCCCCACCCGCTCTTACCCAACGTAAGTTCTGAACCGACTTGTAGGCTGAATATCCGCCACTCACCACACCAATGATATCGAATGGAATGGTCGCAATATCGAGTTTATGAGAGATATCCCCATCATCGATAACACCCGAGGCAATTTGTAGCGCACCACTAGTCATACCTGCAATACCACCGATAATACCCGCCGCCAATACTAAGCTAGAACCACCGGTTGGTGCCGCCAATGCAATACCCACAATACCCGCGATCACACCAAAAGCACCAAACAAGATCTTACTGATATTCAGGTGTCCGCTTGGGTCGGTGAAGTTAATCGGATCGTTATGGCAGTACACATAAGCATTGTGAACCCCCTCATTGAAAGGGGCCAAACTGTCCGGTGCATTGAAGCGCATCAACTTCGGCTGGTAAACGCGATAGCCTTGGCCTAGATGGTAGCCTTGCAGTACAGGATCCAACCACTCGCCATTAAAGCCAATCTCCGAATGAGAGATGGTCATCGACTGCGCCATCGCTAAACGAACCGAAGTCGGAAGCAGTGAGATGCCACCAGCCACCGCTGCAGTTTGACCAATTTTAATCAGGAACTCACGTCGATTAAGTGGGGTAATAAATACCGAGTCTTTATTGTTCATTTGCATTCCCCGCTTGATCACGTTGCCCATATGGAGAGTAACGGTACATAGACCCTGTTTTACCCGATGTATTTGACGCGATTACCGAACCATTTTGATCCGTGGCCAATAACGTGGTTTCCGAGTCCATCTCTGACCATTTAGGTACCCCTTCGTGATAGATATAGTTGGTCAATTTTCCATTTTCTTCTATCGAAGCGAGATCGCCCCATAGATAATCAAAGTGACGAGTTTCAGAAGACGATAGCTGTGCAGACAATCGGTCATTGCTGTCATACTGATAAAGCCATTCGGTATTATCAGCTAGCACACGCTGTAATCGATCGAAGTTGTCATACTCGAGCACTCGGCCATCCGCATCTTGAATCATGTTGCCATTCAAGTCGTATTTCACTGTTACCTGACCGTCGAGTTGTGGGTGGGAATGAGTAATACGAGTCAACTGGCAAGGGTCATCCGACTCATAAAAGTAACGAGCAAAATCCTCAGATTCAGCAGTAGCTGTGCGTTGCGTCAGCATGTTACCTAGCTCATCATAGCTCCAATCAATAGACGTCATAGGCTGAGACCAATCGCTCAGTGGGCCCGCGCCAAAGAACTCGACTTTAGTCAACTGAGAGAGGTCATCATAGGTATAGATTTCCGTCAGATTACCTAAAGTTGCACACTCCTTTTTACGAGAATTAAGCAGCCCTAACGCGTTATATTCTTGTGATTGCTCAAAGATATAATTATCGTTCAAGGCTATAGCTCGGTTGACTTCGCGACTATATTCATCCCATTCGAGTTCAGTGACTTGGGTTTGATTACCCGATATCAATGTTTCTAGTATCACTCGATCAAACTCATCATATTCGTAGTAAACCGTTGTTGAATTTGAACTCAACTTCACTAATCGTCCGAGTTCGTCGTAGCCATATTGGCGAGTGTCCGTATCACTATCAATTGCAGCGATAACCCCACCATCGGAGTAGCTGTAATAACGAGACTGACCATCATTCACCTCGGCTTCAGGCAAGCCTTTCGTCGAGTAGGTAATGGTACTTTGATTGCCTTCACTGTCCTGACTCCCTGTCGGCAAACCGGATATTGGGTCATGACTGTAACTAGAAGCCTGCCCATCAGACGACTTAGCACTTAGCACACCTAATTGGCTATCGCGAGTAAATTGCCTTGTTGGAGCTGCCATGCTGGTTTCAGTTTCTGGGATATTGCTGCTATCCGCATAAGTCCACGCCAATGAAGCTTGGGGGCTCGCTCCTCTGCGCAAGGATCGCGGACGTCCCAATCCATCAATATCACGTTGCCCTAAAGTCACCCCACCAATTTTCAGATCTACAACTTGTGACTGATCGGTATGTTCAGCGTAAGTGATATCTTGATCGACACCGTTCGCTTGAGTCATGCGAACAACACGATCAAAACGGTCGTAGTGGTAATGCTTAGATCGAGCGAGAGGATTCGTTTCTTTAATCAATCTTCCCCATGAGTCGTACTCATAATTCCAACTGTTGATGCCTTGCTCTTTTTTCTCTTCTAACCCCCAGCTATTCAGAGAGCTGACCGTCATGGTCAAGCCTTCAATACCTTGAGTTTTCTTACGTGAGGCGAGGTTATTGAACTCGACACGACGTTTTCCATTCGCTAACAGAGTCGCTTTAACCTGATCCCACTCATCGTATTCATAGCTTTCTGTTAAGATCACAGGCGCCGATCTGGAATTGCGATCAGGCAACACATCGTAAGTACTCTTACTTTGGAGTCTGCCCAACGCATCGTACATTTTTGTCCATACGACCGAGCTACCAACTTTAGCCTCTAATTCACGTCCTTGACCGTCCCAGCTTTGTTCACACAAGTTGCCTTTGCAATCCGTTAGCAACAAGGTTTGTCGACTCATACCAGTATCAACAATGTATTGATACGAACGGGCTGCACTTCCTTCAATCCGTTCTTCAGTAGTTCTACGAAGCGAATCATAAGTAAATGCACAGCTAACTCCGTCTGAATCGACATGACGCGCGAGTTCTCCAATATCAAGGTAGTGCCCAACCGCAAGATTGGTTTTCGTATTGTCGTGACAGGTCAGCTCTTCGTGTTCTTCAAGGACATCGCTATCCAACTCATAGCGATAGTGAGAAATAGCAGAATACGTGCCGTTAGGATGAAGAATGTCATTTTGGACTGAAGCCAATCGGCCGAAAGAGTAAGTATCACCAGTATCAGTTTGATAAGCGTAATGACTTCTATAGCGTTGGACGTCTTCTTCCAAACTCAGAACCACATCACGATGGCCATTCAGCCCCTCAAGAGAAGCATATTGATAAGAGATCACTCTCTGTTCTGATCCATTGTTGAGCGTACGAGATTTTACGAAATTCACCATGTCAGTAGGCGATGCAGGACAACCTGCCTCACCATTTTTAGCGTAGTATTCGTAACGTTCTGCGATGTCATTCTCATCAACGAACTTAAGCATGTTGCCATACTCGTCATAGTCCCAAAATCGACTTTGAGCTTGGCTATCCGATCCAGAAAACCAGATTTGTTCCTCTTTACTGATCAAAGAATACTGAGCAGGTTGATCCGAAAACTGTTGGTTATCAATCGCTGGGTATTCCAGCCTTTTCAAATGAACAAGGTTTCCGTTAACCTGTCTAGCTTCTTCAACGAGTAGATGAAATTGATTATATGTTTGCGCTGTTACAACGGTGCCATTTTCAATTTTTTGGACGCGATAAGTATATTCGTAACCACGCTCAAGCAGGTTATCAAGCCCTTCACTTAATTCACCACCACGTACACCATAACCCATGAAATTGCGGCTATCTGTACCAACACTGTCGTAGGTTGTGCTAATAACTGGCGAATTAAGGGTGAGGACATCGTGTGCAGTAACTGCTGGTAAATAAGTCATTGAGTTGACTCGAATACCATCAGCTTTATATCTCAAACGCTCGGTCAAACCACAAGGGTGATTTACTTCATTGATTAGCGTATATGAACCAATGCTTTCATAACCAAAACTATAGCTACCTGCTTGTTCTGGTAAATTGCATTTGACGAGCTTGTTATTGCTAAGAGTAAGACTGAAATAAGCTTCATGGGTGCTGCCAATATTAGTAAAAATATTAACGCGCCCTACCGAAATATACTCGACCCACAACAGTGCGGTCTGTTTGGTTGTTCTATCATCCCAAATTTTATCTAGGCGCTTATTTTGTCCCACGTTGAGCCAAGAAAAGTAGAGAGCATGGCCATTACTTTGAGTGATCTTAATGATGTCGCCATCTTTATCTAAAAGATCAATACGGCCATTTTTATACGTAATTTCATAGCCATTCGCGCTAGAAGATACCGAAAAATCGAGCAGTTTCTTGTAGCGAATACTCATTTCGATATTGGCATTTAATTCAGCACGGTAGGACTGTCCATTTGCAAGGTAGAGCTGTTGGTTCTCGATGTCGTATCTTGGGAGATTCAATTTCCAGCCCTTACCGAAACCAAGGTTGTCCGTCGAGTAAGGTGAGAATTGAATGGATATATCGAGGTTTGGTCCCTTAAGCCAGTTACCAATAAGAGAGCCAAGTAAGATTTGATATGAATAGCTTCTGGTTCTTTGGTCTACGCCGCCCGAACAAAAGCTATCAAAGTTAAAAGCGTTTGAAGTCCAATTAGACATAAATTTCCCCTAAAGTGAATGAGTTAGCTCAAAGTGGATGAGCTAACTCTGTTTTATCTGGATGTTATTGGCTAACGAGATTCCAATGGGTGTAATCCCATTTCTGGCCGCCACCAGTAAATTCACTTTGAGGATAAATAAGCTTTAATGGTCCTTTATTTCCGTATTGGTCAAATACAGTAAATCGGTACTCTTTTTGAGAATCATTGTTCGATGTCCCGCTATTTGAATAAAGCAATTGGCTCAAAGTCACTGATCTTAGTTGCTGGTTAACTCGCCATACCGCCGTGCGACCTTCGCCAGCGGCGCTATTCCAAACATATTCATCAGATACATTACGCTCTGAACCTGGAGCGAACACATAACCTTTCACTGAACGAAAGCCATTAGTGCAATCTGAATAACAACCTAACCACTCATCGTTTAGGAACACCTTATCGCTGTCCGACTCGTCGAAGTTATCCATAGCAACCTCGACCAGTTTCACTGAAGTATCTTTGGGCGTCACATAGAAGTTATACATCTCAGCTTTTTCGAAATAGAACCCATCAGCGTTACTCTCTTCCCATACCTTGTCACCTTCTCCAATCTCTGAAAAGTCGGCGGCACTATAGGACTTAGGCTGTACGCTTTGATAGAAGGCACTTGATTCATTTGGATAAGCGCAGCTGTCGTAGTAGTTATTGTCATATTGGCTACCAGTATTGAATTTAACTTTCATACAAACTTCACGATGCTGAGCTACCTCATTGCTATAAACCCAAGCGGTTAATTTGGTATCAGATGCTGAAACCCGAGACGTTGGTAGCCCCTTAGAGTACCCATAACTGCTCCCCATTTGGTGAGAATAGTCATTTGGGTTCAATGTATACCCCCAACAATCTCTTCCATAGGTACAGTCTTTATCTTTGCCTAACTCTTGTTCGCTATTCTTAAGGTAAAAAGATATCGCTCCCTCTAAGTCACTCTTAGATACGGTCACTGGTCTGCCGTAACTATCTGCGAAGGAAACAGAAACACTGAGTTTTGACTGCATTCTCCCGTTAGCATAAAAAGGCATTGGCACACCGTTGCTTTCGTTGTGATCAGCCGTTAAATCTTCGTCTACCACATGATAGTCGCCGTTAATTGCAGCAACACTTACATTAGAAAAAACACACGCTGACATTGCTATTAACAATGACTTATTCATCGACAACTTCATAGTGTTGACCATACATATTATTCGTTAAGAAATTAAAGAAAAGACAACGTTATCGCTGGATATGACAATTTTTTATAATTAAACTAGCCATAAGGTCTTTGCCTTATTTTTAAATTTATATTATCAAATATTAAAAGTGTCATTATCTATTCTGATAACCATTGTTTATACGCCATTTAATTGATTAAACAGACAGCGCTAATTTAATTAATCACTTCATCAATGTAAAATTTCGAAACCTTCTTGGCCCGAACCACACCACAAAACTCAATGAAAAATTATACCCATAAAAAACAACAAGTTAACATGTTTAGTGTGACGTTATTTCAAGTTTATTCATGTAATAACCATGCTCAGAATCGAGAGGGCATTACTTTTTATAAAAATAAGTATGTTTATTTGCTGTGACTCGCATCGTTACACCACCTTACTGTTAATACTATCACTGATTTTACATTGTTTTTATATTAACAAGAACTATTCGAGATAATTACCCTTATTAATAAAAAGGTAATATTCATAATTCAGTTTATTTCCTCAGAATTTACCGAGTTCGTTAATTACGTCAAAATATGAAAATCACCGTAAAATCACTACTGTGTTCATTTATTAAACGAGAAGGTGATAATTTATATGCTTTTATCTAATTCCTATTAATATAAATAATGAAAAGCTAATATATTGAGTGGCAATGGCCAACAGGTTCTGAATTTCTGTTGTTGATATTGGTGGGTGTGATCTCGTCCATCGGCCAATGGTTTGGCGTGGCAGCCTACAAATGGGGAGAAGCTAACGTGGTATCTAATGTTGAATATTCGCAGATGATCTACTCAATGATTCTTGGTTACTTGTTATTCGCTGAATTACCAAACACCTTAGCGTTGATTGGCGCAGCGGTGATCGTTTTCAGTGCTGTTATGCCTTTTGTAATCAAGCTTAAGAAAGGCCTGTAATTCACGATTCAATTCGGCCCTACACATTTGATAGGGGCATTTGTTATCTCTAAATTAAAGCTTGTTCTCAATGCTGTTCAAAATACTGATCATGTTGTGATTTGCCAGAATGGTCTTGGCTTCCAGGATAGAACTGTACGAGCGTCTGATCGGCGAGTGTAAGGTGAATCCAGCCTTCTTTGACTCTCAGCCAATTAGTGCCGTTTGTTTCATAGACGCTAGGAAATTTACCCCAACCAGACTTAGTAATCTGTAGTTCTTGGAAGCGGTCAATCGGTGTAAGTTTGTTGCTGTTGAAATCAGCATTGGAGTAAACCAACAGAGGCTCGATAGCATCGCTTGGCTTAAACGTATAACAGCTCACGAAAGCGGATGTGCGATCAAACCATTGGTAGGGCCGTGCTCCTGTGAGATCATAAACCGTGCAGTCATTGAATTTAAGAGCCCACTCTTGATGAGCTTTAAAGCCGAGATACCCTATTGGGTTCAATGATTCAGACTTAGCATCAGTCTCTTTCTTATGTACCAGATCTGAGGTAGCACATCCCATAAGCCCAAGACCAAAAAGGAAAGTCACTGCACACTTCATCATTGTCATACCTCAGTCCCGTTCGTAGATGAGTAACTCAATTAAGTCTCTACATTAAACGGTAAGTTCCAATCGATTACCATCAGGATCGAGTACACAGCTCTCATAATAGCCATCTCCAGTTCTTCTTGGGCCATCTAAGCGTTCATAACCATCTTCAATCAAACGTTTAGTGAGTTCATCCACCGCTTGCTCTGATCCTAGAGAAATTGCCATATGGATGAAGCCGGTAAACTGATCATAGAGGTCATCTTTCGATTCAGGAACCGAGTCCATTTCCATGATCTCTAGACGACTTCCTGTGTCGAAAGAGAGGAAGTATGAAGAGAAACCTTTAGTTGGGTTATGGTATTTTGAGTTCGATGTCGCGCCGAAATAGTCTTCATAAAATCGTTTCAACACTTCGAGTTGTTTGGTCCAAATTGCGATGTGTTCAATCTTCATTTTGTTCCCCTAAGTTTGATGTCTAACGCTAGATTACTCATCAAATAGGGAAGGATAAACAGAACGAAAATCATCAAATATGTTCCTGTTTAAGAGCTCGATATTATATCCACAGTTGCACACTGTTAAGATCTAAGTTTGTGTAATACTTAGCTTTGATTCATAGTCGGTGTTTTACATATTCAAAGGTTCATGCTGTGAGCTTTATAAAACTAATTATCCTCGCTGCGATATGGGGCGGTTCATTTCTTTTCATGAGAATCGCAGCTAGCCCTTTGGGCCCAGCTGTCCTAATTGAAGCCCGAGTTCTGTGCGCAGCAGTCACTCTACTTTTGGTTTCTTTTTATCTGAGAAGGAAGCTCTCTTTTAATACTCATTCGAAACACTTTTTCATTCTTGGCTTGTTTAACACCGCGCTTCCTTTTTTGTGTTTCGCTTATGCAGCTCAAACTTTGAATGCTTCAACCCTTGCGATTTTGAACTCTACGGCACCGATATGGGCGGCAATCATTGGTGCGATATGGACCCAAACGGCACTTGAAAGAAAGGTAATACTCGGGTTAGGTATCGGTGTCACGGGTGTATGTGTATTAGTCGGTTGGGATGCGATGAACATCGGCCAAGAAGCGGTTGTTCCTATTTTTGCTGCGGTTTTGGCTGCATTTAGCTACGGTATCGCCTCTAACTACACCAAGACAGCACCCAAGGTTGAAGCGTTCAATAATGCCCACGGCAGCATGTGGGCGGCAGTATTAATCGTATTGCCGTTTGTGTTCTTTATTCCGATGAGAGAAGCACCCGATCTCACGATCGCCACATCGGTCATCTTGCTCGGCGCGGTTTGTACTGGTTTAGCCTACCTGCTTTATTTCAACCTCATTAATGAACTTGGTGCGCCTTCAGCACTATCGGTGACCTTCTTGATTCCAGTGTTTGGTATTCTTTGGGGGAACTTATTCTTAGATGAAGCGATTGGCATTAATACCATTGTCGGATCTATTCTAGTTATCACTGGCACCATGTTAGTGACAGGAATGTCGCCAATGAAAATGCTCAAAGCCGCTCGTCAAAAACGCGCGCAATAAGCAGGTTGAATCCAAAAATCTTAATTAAAATTCTGATGTAACAGAGACAAAAACGGCTTCCAAATGGAGGCCGTTTTTTATTGAATCGTTAACAGCTTTGAGAACTCGTCATGTATTGCTGAATTTTGGTTCTTAACCATTGATGTGCCGGGTTTAAGTCTGTTCGTTTATGCCAAATCATATACTGCTTCATGGGCAAGACCTCAAACGGCTGGTCGAGCACTTGCAATTGGAATCGCTCCGCAAACTGATTAGCAAAATCACGAGACGTGCTACCAACACAGTCAGAGCCAGAGACCAACACACACATCGTCATCAATGAATCACATTCGGAGCTGACTTTTCGCTGTTGTATCGGGCTTTTCGTAAAGTAATCTGCGGTATAAAGGCGAGAACGACGCATTCTGAAGGTGATGTGTTTCTCATGATAATACTGCTCTTCCGTCACCGATCCATCAATCCTTGGGTGCCCTTTCTTTGCGATCAACACGAGCTCATCTTCGATCACTTGCTGGTTCATATAACCATTCACTTGTGGATAGTGAATATCGATCGCTAAGTCGGCTTGTTGCATGCTCAAACTCTGCAGCAGATCTTCTTCATTGCTTGGCACCATATTGAATTCAATTGAGATGTTACCAAGCGTATCGTCCTTTTCCACAAGGGGCTGAAGCTTGGTTAAACCGATCTCGTTGACCAAAATTCGAAACACATGATGCTGCTGATTATCGAACTGCTTTAGCGTGCTGACCGCGCTGGTTATCCCGTCCAATGCGGGTTCTACACGTAACGCCAATTGCATCGCTGCATTGGTCGGCGTTATACCTCTACCTTCTCGAATAAAAAGGTCTGTACCCAATTGTGCTTGCAGCCGTTTCAAAGCGCCACTAACTCCAGGTTGAGTCATACCAAGAGATTCTGATGCTAAGGTGATCGACTTTAATCGATACACTTCCAAAAACACGCTCAGTAAATTTAGATCTAACTTTTCAACATCACTCACGGTCACTCTCCATGTTTAGGGCACTCGCATTGGTTATGCGACAAGCTTTGCGCTTCAATCTGCTACTTTTAAGCATACAACACATAACAGTTCGTGATGTATTAAATAAAGCTTACTTTATTTTTTGCTATATGTCTTATTCCTATAATCGCCTCAACGAAACAAAATTCTGAAATGAAGAGGCTCTTATGACAACTTCTCGCACGTTCAAAAACGCATCACTATTCCTAGCTATCTCACTCGCATTCCCTGCAGTTGCAGCTAACCATGATCACGCACACTTCAGCGAAATTGGTGACCAAGGTGGCAAAAGCGCAACCGAGATGACGACCAAAGCAAACCAAGAGTTCGCAAAAACACTTAACTTTGCCGACACTCGCGCTTTCGACAATAACAACAAGGGACTGATTGCTAGCTTTGATCAAGAGACGGGCGACATCATCCGTAACAGCTTTAACTTCATCGATCCAAGTGTTTCAAATGCAGACAAAGCGCCAGATTCAGTCAACCCATCACTATGGCGACAAGCGGTATTGAACCAAGCCGCAGAAGGTTTATATGAAGTTGTTCCGGGTAAGGTTTATCAGGTTCGCGGCGCCGATTTAGCTTCGATTTCTTTCATCCGTACTGACAATGGCTGGATCGCTTATGACGTTCTACTAACCAAAGAAGCAGCAGAGAAGTCACTAAAGTTCTTCCAAAAGAATGTTCCTAATGGTGGCAACTTACCAATCGTTGCGATGATCTATTCGCACTCACACGCCGATCACTTCGGTGGTGCTCGCGCAATTAAAGACGCGTACCCAGATGTAAAAGTATATGGCTCAAAGAACATCACTAAAGAAATCGTAGATGAAAACGTGCTGGCTGGTAATGCAATGTCTCGCCGTACCGCTTATCAATATGGTGCAACACTGAATCGCCATGAACACGGTATTGTCGATGCTGCGCTGGCAAAAGGCTTATCGACGGGTAGCATTACCTACGTATTGCCGGACTACGAACTGAATCACAACGAAGAAATTGAAACTCTGGTTATCGACGGTTTAGAGTTGCAATTTATGGATGCATCGGGCACTGAAGCTGCCTCTGAGATGGTGACTTATATCCCGAGCATGAAAGCACTATGGACGGGTGAACTGACTTACCAAGGTATGCACAACCTGTATACCCTACGCGGCGCGAAGGTTCGTGATGGTTTGAAGTGGTCTAAGAAAATCAACGAAATGCTAGTGACTTGGGGTGAAGAAACTGAAGTGTTGTTTGCTTCTCACTCATCGCCAATTTGGGGCGAACAAGAGATCTCTGATTACCTAAAAATGCAGCGTGACGCTTACGGCTTTACTCATAACCAAACGCTTCGCTTAGCTAACAACGGTGTGGTTCTGCAAGATATCGGTGATGAGATCTACAAAGTAATGCCAGACAGTATTCAACAGTCTTGGCACACCAATGGTTACCACGGTACTTACTCGCATAACGCTCGTGCGGTGTACAACATGTACCTTGGTTACTTCGACATGAACCCAGCCAACCTTAACCCACTGCAAGTGAAGCCAGAATCGGTCAAGTTTGTTGAATACATGGGCGGCAGCGATGCCGTAATTGAAAAAGCGCAGCAAGACTATCAAGAAGGTGAATACCGCTTCGTTGCGACAGCATTGAACAAAGTAATTCAAGCTGAACCAGACAACAAAGTTGCACGTGGTCTATTGGCAGATACTTACGAACAGTTAGGTTACCAATCAGAAGGTGCTGGTTGGAGAAACATCTACCTAACGGGCGCTCAAGAGCTTCGCATTGGCACACAACCGGGCGCACCAAAAACCGCGTCGCCGGACGTACTAGCTAACATGACCATCGAAAACTTGTTGGATTACTTAGCTGTAAAAGTGGATTCGCTAAAAGCGCAAGAAACACCATTTACCATGAATATTCAGCTGCCTGACGTGAAAGAGTTCTACTACGTAGAGATGTCGAACGGTAACCTGAACAACATTCAAGTGAGTGAACTGCAAGATGCCGATACGACACTGATCATCAATAAATCAGACGTGTCTGACATTGTATTGAAGAAAACAACACTCAATAAACTGTTAGAAGATGGCCAAGCAGGCGTGAAAGGTGACAAATCATCTCTGAACAAATTGCTGTCTTCACTGACTGAAGCTGACACCTCGTTTGAGATTGTACCTCGCCCAAGTAAAGGCGAAGAGGTGGATGCCGAGCTATACCAAGATTCATCGGTACACGCTCATTAAGCGATAAAAACTATAACAACGTCAAACAAAGCCTAAAAAGGCAAGATGGCTATTAACGATAAAGCCTCAACCATTGAATCGGTTGAGGCTTTTTTGATTTTAGCTTTATTCGATATCAAGAAAATTAAATGAGAAACCCCACTCACAGTACTCAATAAGCATTTAGAAAATCTTCTTATCAAGCCCAGAAAAACAGTACTGTATTTGTTAAACCACACCCTTATTTCACGGTTTCTCAATAGCAATACACATCCGTACTTTCTATATCTCAGCATGTGAAGTAGTAGAAACTTTGTGCAATCAAACTTTGTTATAAAAGTTGTCCGGACTCTTTATTCAAGGAAGGAAGATGCGAAAAAAGATCATGATTACAGGTGCGACAGATGGTATCGGTTTAGAGACCGCGAAAATGTTAGCCCAACAAGGGCATCACATCCTTATCCATGGACGTAACCCAACAAAACTCAGCAAAGTAGAAACAGGCCTTTCTCGATTATCCAAGGATGCGATTATCGAAAGTTATGTTGCCGATCTCTCTTCTCTTTCAGAAGTTGGAGCCCTCGCCAACCAAGTAAAATCGGAGCATGAAAAGCTCGATGTACTCATTAACAATGCTGGCGTATACAAGGTTTCAGAAGTCACCACCTCAGACAACCTTGATGTACGCTTTGTTGTGAACACCATTGCACCTTATCTACTGACACAGAAGCTTCTCCCTCTTTTTGATGCGACAGGTCGTATCGTCAACCTATCTTCAGCAGCCCAATCAACCGTAAATTTAGAAGCGCTTATCAGTTCGAACGCAGGCAAACTAGATGGCCCAGTTTACGCGCAAAGTAAGCTCGCGCTGACGATGTGGTCTATCGAATTGGCCAACACTCTATTAGATAATGGACCTTCGGTGATCCCGGTGAACCCTGCTTCTTTCCTCGGCAGTAAATTGGTCAAAGAGGCTTATGGCGTGGACGGTAACGATCTGGCGATTGGAGCCGATATCCTGTGTCGCGCTGCACTCAGTGACGAGTTTGCCAACGCATCAGGAAAGTATTTTGATAATGATTCGGGGTTATTCAAAGACCCTCATGCCGATGCATTGAATCCCGCTAAAAACCGTAAATTAGTGGAAGCACTTGACCGGTTGCTAGAAGAGAAATTGTGCGTGGCACCCAGTTGATTCTGGTAGACACATAGCATCACACATACTTGATGAAAGCTTGGCTTAACTGCTGAAAGAGTGAGTCTATGCTGGGCAAGGGTGTCACATGCTCGGACAACGGAGTATGAACCTGCGCATCGACCACGGTTGGGTTGCCGCAAACTTGATTATAAAAGTTCACGGGGGCAACGATGTGCTCTAAGTCAGCGTCTAGCAAGATACAGGCTTGCGAAAGTACGATTTGACCGCCCCCGCGTTTAAGCAAAACACGCTGAGCCGTACCCACTATTTTTTGTTTATTGATGTTGAGGTTGTAATCGCCATCGCAATAAGAACCTGGGGTTGCATGAACATCCACATCGACGCCCAGCTCTTTAAAAAACATCGTTAATACATTGCACAAATGTAGATACGCTTTTTGAATATTGTAGGCTTCATCACGAGGCCAATGATAAATGTGCGATAGGTTAATGACACCCGGCAGTTGGGGAACGGGAGCGCCGCCCGTTTTACGCGAACAGAGTTGCCAGCCTTGGTCGGCGAGCTGTGCTTGAGACTGCACCGTCACTGGCCATTTTTTACCTGCGGGCAAAACGAGTGTCGGCGTTTTTGCTTGCCAAAGCATCAAGGCTTGTCCAATCTCACCAGCCTGTATCTGCTGCAATAATTCAGCTTCTTTTTCAAACGCACGCTCAACATCAATATGCGGGTAACGTACGAGTTTATTCACTAACTTCAATGCACTTTTCCTCTACAACTTGTTGTGTTCGAATTATTCACAGGCCTCAGTGATTAATAATATATCCCCCAAATCCAATACAACATAGCGCCAGAGGCACAATATCTTATTATTCCTATTTATGCGGGATCGACTTAGTTAAAACCATTACGTTTGGATAGCTTTAGTCAAGCAAGGTTGTCTGATATGGTGGCGGCAGAACTTCAGCAATTGTTTAGATAGTATTGAATATGAAAACACTCACCATACTTGATGGCGGCATGGGCCGAGAACTCAAAGAAATTGGCGCGCCATTTTCTCAACCACTTTGGAGTGCTCAAGCGCTGATTGAAGCACCCGACTTTGTTAGCCAAGCACACCAAAACTTTGTCGACGCAGGCGCTGAAATCATAATTACTAACAGCTATGCGTGTGTGCCTTTTCACTTAGGCGAAGAGCTTTTTATACAAAGAGGCTTTGAGCTAGCGGCGCTTTCTGGCGAACTGGCTAAAGCTGTAGCGGACAAGGCTCCTCAGACTGTACAAGTCGCAGGTGCGATTCCACCGCCATTTGGTAGCTACCGACCAGACTTATTTAAGGTCGAAGAGGCCGCGCCAATCATCCAAACGCTTTACGATGCACAAGATCCAAATATCGACCTTTGGATAGCAGAAACCATCTGTAGCCTGCAAGAATTCGAATCCATTCATTCGGTACTCAAGCAGTCAGATAAACCTTGTTACTACGCATTCAGTTTGGAAGACACCAAGGGCGATTGTGCCAATATTCGTTCTGGCGAGAGCGTAACAGACGCCATCAAACTGGCCTGCAAATCAAACGCAAAAGGCATTATGTTTAACTGCTCAGTGCCTGAAGTGATGGATCAAGCCATTATTGACGCTAAGAAAGTGTTCAATGAGCTAGGTATCAGCCTAGAAATCGGTGTCTATGCAAACAACTTTGCCCCTATCAGCAGCGAACATGAAGCGAATGACATGCTTCAAGAAATGCGCGAGCTGGATGGCCAAGGTTACTTAACTTACGCCAAACGCTGGCACGCATTGGGCGCGAATATCGTCGGTGGTTGTTGTGGCATCGGGCCAAAACACATTAAAGCCCTAGCCGATTGGAAGCTCTCCATACAGAGCTAAGCAAGAGCTTCAACAAGAATAAAATAAATAGAGAACAGGTTGAGAAATCTGTTCTCTATTTGTATGTGACGTCTCTGAGTACACTGATACAAAACAACGATTTGGAGCAACTGATGAGCAACATACAACGCAAGATCAAATGGGGCATAGCCGGGCTAGGTAATATCGCCAATAGATTCGCAACCGCAGTCACAGAACACTCTCTGCATGGTGAATTGTATGCTGTTGCTGCAAGAGATCACTCACGCGCAGCCACGTTCGCCAACAAGTTTAGTTGCGCCAAGGCTTATGGCTCTTATGAAGCTATGGCTAAGGATCCAGACGTCGAAGCAGTGTACATTGCCACGGTTCATCCTTATCACAAGCCTCTAGCCGAACTGTTTCTGAGCCATAAAAAACACGTATTGGTAGAAAAGCCCGCCTTTACCAACCTTGGTGATTGGTTAGAAATGAAAAGCCTTGCGAAGCAACATGGTGTGATGCTACTAGAGGCAATGAAGACTGTCGTGTTCCCAGCCTATCGCGAGCTTACATCGTTTTTAATCGACAACCAGATTAAGATTGATTCGATAGAAGCCAGCTTTGGCAATGAACACGACTATGACCCAGAGCTGTTTATCTTCAACCCAGATTTAGCGGGCGGAGCAACGCTTGATGTTGGGGTGTATGGACTATGGTTTTTCTACGATTTGTGCCGCACGCTTGGGGTTACGCCTTCTATCCCTCAAGTAGAGATGTCGAGCCTTTATGAACAATCAAATGTTGATACCGATTCATGCTTCCAGTTCTCTGGAGAAATCAGCGCGACCATATCGGCTTCAACGGTGCGCAATCTGCCACGCGCTGCGCGATTAATTGGCCCAGACATCACCATCACAATTCAAGAGAAGTGGTGGAACCCTGCCT
Organism: Vibrio sp. BS-M-Sm-2; assembly: GCF_041504345.1. Lineage (NCBI taxonomy): Bacteria > Pseudomonadati > Pseudomonadota > Gammaproteobacteria > Vibrionales > Vibrionaceae > Vibrio > Vibrio sp. BS-M-Sm-2. Next base: position 680,300 of record NZ_CP167895.1, on the reverse strand, counting down.
ACATCGAGATCGAATACCGGAATGAAACCTTCACTATTCAACACCCGATTGAGGGCAATGGGTTCGAATATCAAATCGAGCACTTCTCGCAACTTCTATTAGAAGGCAAACTTGAGTCTGATATCCTAAGCTCAAAGATAAGTGCACAGGTTCTTGCAACCATGGAAAAAGCACTCGCTGATGCAGGCTACCAACACTTAACTCAACCTAACATTTAGGAATGCGAATTGGGCAACCTTAAGCGCAAGCTTGAACTGTACGAAAAGATATTTCAGGCTTTTGGGCCTGGAGTATCACGCTGCCAAGTCAGTCAAATAGCAACGCTTCTACATGTTAGTGAGCGTCACGTTCAAACTCTACTCAAAGCAATGACAGCGCAAGGCTGGATTGAGTGGCAAGCCAGTTCTGGGCGCAACAAAAAGGCACAGCTCACGTGTCTGGTTGAACCGATGGATATTTGTTACCAATACGCACAAAACCAAGTAGATTCAGGTAACGTCGAGCAGGTATTTAGCACCTTGAGCTTTAACGGACGCAACGCTGGCGCGGAACTGCAAGCTTTTCTAAGCAGCGCCAATCAATCTGCACAGAGCGTCGCGTACATTCCCTTTCACCGTGAGCTCGAGACTCTTCATCCTCAACGAGTACTTAGGCGCACCGAACGCTTCTTAGTGATGCAGGTGTGCCAACGCCTCACCTCCGTTCAGCACGGTAAGCTCAGCGGCGATTTAGCCTACCATTGGCAACCCAATGAAGATGCAACGATCTGGCATTTCCAAATTCGTAATGGCGTTCAATTCCACAGCGGTCGAACACTTGAAGCTCAAGACATAGCACGCAACCTTAACTCACTCTGCCAAGACAAAATATGGCGTCGCTGTTATCAGCATATTGATGAGGCCTCTGTCTCGCCTGGTAATGTGCTTGTCGTGAAATTGAATCAACCTGATTGGCATTTACCGCGCTTACTTGCCAGAGTTGAAGCTTCCATATTTGACTCATCATCAACTGATAGGCTGATTGGTTCTGGCGCATTCTCGTTAGACATTTTCTCGAGCAAGATGTTGAGATTGAGCCGCAATAGCGCGTATGTACACAGTACGCCCATTCTCAATCGAGTTGAGTTGTGGGTCTATCCAGAATGGGCACAGAGTAAAGCTTGCGCTCAAAATCAGGTGTGTGTGAAGCTGCCCGAAAAGACGATCACCGTGCGTGGCGATAACCATGCTTCTCAACCGAGTTTCGGCTCAACCTTCTTCAAGATTCAAAGCCCGATGTTGTCGAAAACCGTTCGTGAATTCACTGTTGAAGACACCTCTGAATATCAAACCCTTTTCGAGCAATTATCAGTATCCGGCGACAACAAAACCAGCGTGGAATATGGACATTACCTAACTACTAAAGACGTCGCGCTATGCAGCATTATTGATGAAAACGACACCTTTGCTTCGTGGCTAAGCTTCTTCAGTCGGTTCCCGTTTGGGGAGTTAACACTACCTGCTGAGATGTTAGAGACAATCGAACAATGTTTAGCCTCAATAAGAAACCAGCCAAATTTTGAGTTAGCAATGAATGCACTGTTGATACTTCGGCTTTGGTTGAACGACTCTGGGATTGTGGTTGAGCTCAAGCAAGAGACGTTCAACTTAGAGGTTTCTGAAAAGATACACGGCGCACAAGTGAATGGTTTCGGTTGGTGCGAACTCGACAAGTTATGGATTAGCCATTTGTAAGTCTAACCATGTTCAAAATAAGTCATTATGCACAGCGACTTATCTTTAACACTCCCCTGCCAATAGCAAAGTAATCAGGTGCTAATGTACTCTGGAAGTGATACTCAACAAAATAGCACAAGCTAAACAGCCCCAATAAGAAGGAAAACCATGACTCGACACTTAAAAGGCTCGTTACTGTTTCTTTGCGCACTCTCTTTTAACAGCATGGCGAGCACCCAATGCGACGCTCTCGCGGGTTGCGAGAAGAAGTTCTGTGAGATCGAATATCAAATTAAGAAAGCAGAACAATACGACAACCAGTACAAAGTAGAGCGATTAACAAAAGCGTTGAAAGCCGCGAAAGAAAACTGCACCAATGAGGGTTTGAAAGAAGACCTCCGTGACAAAATCGAATCCAATGAAGAAGATTTGGCCGAATACAGAGCTGACTTAGAAGAAGCAAAAAGAGACGATAAAGCGGATAAGATTCAAAAATACCAACATAAGATCGAAAAAGAACTGCATAAAATCGGTCGCTTAAAGCAAGAGTTAGCAGAGCTCCCTTAAGCAGCACTTGTTTTCAGCTAAGCCCCTTGCTCTAAGCTACCCCTAGTTTCGATACATCATTTAGCTACCAATGATGTATCAAAACTAGAAACAAAAATGGCCTTACATATTAATAAGGCCATTTAAAGCATGCTGATTTAAACAACATCCACAATTAACAAAGCAAATTCGACAGCTTATCCCACCAACGCCAATTCAGACTCTTTATAGATGCGATTAGCTACCTTGTACGCTGCCGGTGACGTCAGCCTCTCTTTGCATCGACTCTTAAACTGCTCGATATCTATCGCCTGTTCTTCCAATAAGTACGTCAGCTCACTCAAAGAGTTAGCCTCAAACACAGCTTGGCCAAGTGGAGTGCATGCGTATCTGCTCGACTCTTGATAACCAATCACAGTCAGTACCGATTCAGGCAGATTCCAGAACTTTGCAATCGTGTAAGTCAGGCGAATAGAATAACTATTAATCAAGCGCTTCAACGCCAATGAGTTAGGCGGGACAGAAGGGTCAACATGCTTGAAAGCTTCCACCATCATTTGGAAAATGATCATCTTGCCTAGATTACGGATCAACCCAACAAAATATGCGGTAGCTTGGTCTTCTTGAGATGGCGACTCTTTCATTAACTCCTTAGAAAAAGAAGCCGTTTGAATACTGTGATTCCAAATTTTCTCACCGAAATGACGCCAGTAAATATTATTACCCGGCGTGAAATTCTTCATGTAAGAATTCACCACCCCCTCAACAAGGCCTTGAGAGCCCATATTTAAGAATGCGGTTTTTAGGTCCGTCACCTGCTTTTCATTGCGTTTGTAGAACGCACTGTTAGCCAGTTTAATCACATCGGCCGCCATACTCGGCTCGCGCTCAATCACTCTTAACAGTGCATCGACATCAAATTCGTCGCTCTGTAATTCTGCCATCAATGTAGTCACTGAGGCTGGCATCACTGGCAATTCATTGAGCAAGGCTTTTGGAGAGCGAATCAAACGTTCGATCTGACAAGCGACAAAATCGCTAAATGGGTCTGACTCTGTTCGAAGGCGAGACTCTCCAAACAAGTAATCAAGAAACTCACCATCGTGAAGGCTCATCGCTTTGTCGACGATTAATGATGATGGTTGAGCTGACGAAGGCGGAACAAAGATTGAAGGTTTCACAGCAGCTTGCCCTTGAGAGCAGACCTCATCTGAGGCGGTTTTCTGAGAGGCACTTTGTGAGGAATTTAGTTGCTTACCTTGCTTGGAAGCGAAAGGGGAAAATAGTGCCTGTAATACCCTTTTAAACATCAATACGGCTCCTAGATGAATACAAAACAGAACGGGATATATAACGGCGGCGATTATTACACAGTAGACTCATAAACCATACAGTGATAAATAAATCATTAATTTTTCAGCTGTATAGGATCTGTTACTTAGCAGTTTGCTAGGTCAGCCTCCTGTATTCGACAGAAACAAAAAGAGCGAGCAAATAACGCTTGCTCGCTCTTCCATAAATCTAAATCATGAAGCTGACGAAACTAGCGCTCTGCTACTTCTAACACAATCTTGCCCATAAACCTCAGTCAAACAAGGCTCAATCAGAACACGTTCGCCAATACTTCGTTGCCAACGGCTACGAATCAAGAAAATGAAAAACTCCGCACCCAATAGAATGCGGAATTTATCGATATCGATCAGAAATTTACCGTTTAAGCTAGAGTCGACTGCGTATCGTCACCAACACAGATAACGCGCCACAAAGTACCAGTACCACGCCTAGATCTTGAATCATTCCCGCTAAAGCGAGCCCTGTACCGATCAAGGTGTAGTACATCAAACCAAACAGTGCGCCTGCACTTCCTGCTTGAGATTGGTAACGCACCAACGCACGGCTCAATACATTAGGAATCGCAATGCCAAACGCCATAACCACCAACATCATCGGAAGCAAGAACCAGATAGTGTGTTGTGAAAAATACACACCTACCGCACCTAATGTTTGAAGCCCTGCCGCTAAGCTAATCAAAGAGATAGATGACACTTGTCGTTTCAATAGTGCCTTATTAACCAAACTTCCCAACAAGGTTCCGAACCCAAGCACAACACCACTATAACCAAACTGCTCGATGCTGAATCCAAGCTGTAAGAAGGTGAATGAACCTAGTTGGTAATACGAAAACAGCGCAATATTGAACGATGTGACAAGCAGCGCTGAAATCCAAATACTGCCGTCTTTGGCCATGCGTATACCGAGCGATTTTAACTGCAACGGTTGCTTAGATTGCTGTGTTTCCGGCAAAGACCACAAACTGTGTGCTATTAGTGCCAACACCATAATTAGTAAGGCAGTAAATACGTATTGATGCCCGCCTGCTTGACTTAATTGACCACCCAGCAACAATCCGATGATTGGACTAATCGATAGCCCCATCCCCATGTAACCAAATACCTTAGCTAGCTCTGTTCCACTAAAAGCATCTCGAAGCATGGTTTGAGTGACTACAGAGCCAACTGCAAGTCCGAAAGCACCCATCGCTCTTGCTATCATCAACCACGTAAAACTGTCGGTTTGCATGGCTATGAGTGCAGAACAGGCGAATAATCCCATCCCCAATAACATGGTGGGACGACGTCCCCATTTATCCGCTAACACGCCCCATACCACCACACCCAGCGCAAATGCAGAGAAGTAAATCGATAGAGTTTGAGCGGCTTGTGTGTAACTAACATCAAAGGATTTCGATATTGAATCCAGAGTCGGGCTATAGATGGTTTCTGCGATTTGAGGGAACATCAACAGCAGCACCATTTGCCACAAAGAAGGTTTTGTTTTCATCATTTTTCCAAGACCAGTGAACTTGACGCGAAGTCTAGAGGAAACTAACCTTGACCCGTTAACAACATTAAAACCAAAAACAACAAGATTGGGACAAATGGCATTAATTAGTGAGACCATCGAGTTTGATGCAGATAGTTTACCCGCGCCTGTAATTGGCATTGCCGCAGAGCTAGGCAAACATGACTCGGGTATACATCACCACGTTAAGGGGCAACTTCTGTATGCTCCGCAAGGCTGCATCACCTTGACCTTAGAAAACGCCCTTTGCATTTTACCGCCGACCAAGGCCGTGTGGATCCCGCCCTATACCAAGCACCGAGCGCAGATGACCAATGTAGTTGCCTATCGCTCGCTCTATTTCGACAGTGGTATTTACACATGCCCAGAAAACATAGAAATTGTAGAAGTAAATGAGCTACTAAAGGCTCTGATCAACAAAATGGCTTTTTGGGATTGGGACATTGCGTCCGAGCAAACCACCAATACTGCCAACCTGTTTTGGGAAGAGTTTTACAGCGCCAATCAACACTCGTTTATCTTGCCGCTACCAACAGATCGCCGCTTTAAAAGCTTTTGCAAACGAGTCCGAACCGCCTCGTTTCTTGCCCCAGCCCTGTCGACATTAGCGAGCTCGGTTGGCGCAAGCACCAAGACGATTACTCGATTATTCAAAGCCGAAACAGGCATGACCTATCAAGAATGGCGTCAGCAATGGCGCTTGTTTAAAGCGATTGAACTGCTTTCAGAAAACCGACAAGTTGGTGATGTGGCACATCTGCTAGAGTTCTCGTCCAACAGTGCATTTATCGCTTTTTTCAAACAGCAAACCGGACAAACGCCACTGGCGTTTACCAAGTTAGGGACGTGATCGCAATAATACAAACTCTTAGATTTTACTTAGCTCAGATACAAAAAAACCAGAACATGAGTTCTGGTTTTTAAGAATATTTTAAAGCTAGATGCAATCGTTATTTGGTATAGAAAGCGCGTTTCAAGGCCATCTCTAACCCACGAACTTCAGCTAAGCCTTTCAATCGACCAATCGCTGAATAACCTGGATTCGTCTTTTTCTTTAGGTCATCCAACATTTGATGACCATGGTCGGGACGCATTGGAATCAAGCGATGGTCACCCACCTCTGCACGGCGGTGCTCTTCATCCAAGATAGCCATTACAACGTTGTACATGTCCACATCACCATCTAGGTGCGCTGCTTCGTGGAATGTCATTGGGTTGCTCTCTTCACGCTTGGTAGAACGCAGATGCGTAAAGTAAATTCGGTCACCGTGCTTTTTGATCATATTAACCAGATCATTGTCGCCACGAACACCGTATGAACCCGTACACATCGTCAAGCCATTCATTTTGCTCGGTACATGCTCGGTCAACCAATCAATGTCTTCGATCGTTGAAACGATGCGAGGTAAGCCTAGAATTGGACGCGGTGGATCGTCTGGGTGAACCGCCATCTTCAAGCCATTCGCATCACAGATAGGCATCAGCTCAGCGAGGAAGTAAGACATGTGTTCACGTAGCTTGTCTTTGTCGATTCCCGCATAGCGATCTAGCTGTGCTTGAAAGGCTTCAAGTGTGTAGCCTTCTTCAGCGCCTGGTAGGCCAGCGATGATGTTATTAGTCAGTTGCTGAATTTGCTCTGGCGTCATGTTATTGAAGTAATCCAACGCTTGCGCTTGCTCTGATTCTGAATAGTCCGATTCTGCACCCGGGCGCTTCAAGATATGCAGCTCAAATGCCGCAAATGCGATTTGGTCAAAACGCAGTGCGCGAGAGCCATCTGGCATTTCAAATTCTAAATCGGTACGCGTCCAATCCAACACGGGCATGAAGTTATAACAAACTGTATCGATGCCACATTCAGCAAGGTTAGACAGAGTTTGCTTATAGTTATCAATCCATTGCTGGTAGTTACCAGTTTGAGTTTTGATCTCTTCATGAACAGGCACACTTTCTACTACCGACCACGTTAAACCTTTCTCTTCGATGATGGCTTTACGCTTCAGGATCTCTTCTTTTGTCCAAACTTCACCATTTGGAATATGGTGCAGTGCATTCACAATACCAGTTGCGCCCGCTTGACGAATGTCATCTAGCGAAACTTGATCATTAGGGCCGTACCAACGCCACGTTTGTTCCATGAGACTTACCTTTCTTTAAGACGCACTTAGCCGGCTCGAATTAATCAAGCTAAATGCAATAACGACTTCTTAATGGCAGTAATGATAATTACTGCCCGAGATAGCACCGGTCTACGCCGGTCTAAAGACGATTACCTATTAATAACCTAGTGAATGAATCAGCTTCCAAAAAGAGTTTTGTCGCTGATTTCAACGTTAGCTTTCAGGACTAACTTTCCGTGCTAAGTAGCACCACTGGGTTAGAACTAAATAAGTAACCATCAAAGTTTGGGTCATCAATGTCTGACAACGCTAACAAACGCTGTTTAACATTCTCAAGGTGTTGCCACATTGCGTTCTTAGCAGCGACAGGGTCTTTTCGCTGTAAGGCGGCGAGGATACGAGCGTGGTCATCTAACCATTCTTCACGGTAATCTTGACCACTGATGTGAGAGTGGAGTTTATTCCACATTGGACTCTTTTCGCGTCGATCCCAGGATTGTTTCAGCATATCTACCAGCACAGAGTTTTGAGTGGCCTCTGCAATACACATGTGAAATCTTTCATCTCCGCTGCAATCGGTGGTGCCGCTTGCAAGCTCTTCGCGCTCGAGTTCGAGTGCAGAGCGCATCTTAATGATGTCGCCCGGAGTGACCTGAGTTGCCGCAAACTCCGCAATATTACTTTCCAGCAATTGACGGGCTTGCAGCATCTCGAATGGACCAGCATCATCGCTGACCACATTCTCGCGAGAATGAGTAGGAATGTTCAGGACATAAACACCTGACCCTTTTTTTACCTCAACTAAGTTTTCAAGCTCCAGCATGATGATCGCTTCACGCACCACAGTGCGGCTTACATCTAGACGATCAGCAATATCGCGTTCTGGAGGTAACCTATCTCCGACCTTATACAGGCCTTCAATAAGTTCTTTTCTTAGTACTAACCCTATCTCCTGATAAGGTCTTTTCGGCTCGAAAGGCATCATGATGATATTGTCACTTCTTTCCATTGTATTTCTCTCGCCATCATAATGACCAAATATAATTGGTCAACCTCTATATCCTAAAATGCAGTAACACCTTGTTTTTGTATTACTCTTTTTTCTATATTTGCTCGTTATTCAACAGCCTGAATACGGTCAATCAATGCACTCAATTCTGGGTCCGCTTTATCTAGCGCGTCGTACATAGGTTGAACCGCTAGTGCGAACGCAGCCTTGTCTGGTTCCACAAAAGTAACACCCATTTCCTCGGCTTTAGCACGCTCTTTTGCTTCCGATTCAGCCCACAATTTTTTCATCAATTCAGATGAATCACTTGCCGCTTTCATTAGCGCATCTTGTTGCTCTGTAGTCAGTTTGTCGTATGCTTTGGTTGAGATAACCAACACATCCGGAACCATCGTGTGCTCATCTAAGCTGAAGTATTTAGATACTTCACTGTGACGGCTCAAGCTGAAAGAAGGAATGTTATTTTCAGCCGCATCCACTACACCTTGCTGCAGTGCTGTGTACAACTCACCGTAAGCTAGTGGCGTTGGGTTACCGCCTAACGCTTTCACCATCGCAATTGCTGATGGGCTTGGTTGAACACGAACTTTCAAACCTTTCAGATCTTCTGGTGTGTTAATTGGCTTGTTGGTATAGAAGCTACGCGCACCAGCGTCGTAGTAAGTCACACCAATAAAGCCGCTATCACGAGAAGAGTTAAGAATGTCACGGCCTACTTCACCATCAGTCACACTGTAGTAGTGCGCTTGATCGCGGAATAAGTAAGGCATGTTGAATGATGAATAAGCGGGAGAAAAAGCTTCTAGCTCAGCAGCATTACTTTTCACCATATCTAAAGCGCCGTTCTGCATCAGCTCCATAGATTCACGCTGTGTACCCAATTGAGCATCAGGGTAAATACGAATACGCACCTCACCATCCGTCAATTCACGTACTTCTTTCGCCATAAACGTCATCGCTTCATGTACTGCATGGTCACGAGGGTGGTTATGGCTCAGTTTCAATGTTGTAGCTGCATAAGCAGAAGCTGTTGCTCCAAAAGTGAAAGCAGCACCGACAACCGCACTAATCAAAGTTTTACGCGTCATCATCATTCTTATTCTCCGTGGATTGGTTATCCAAAATGTAGGGTGTTTTTTGTTATGGGCTCATATTGGGGCTCAAAAAAGGAACCGTCAAAGCGAAATTTAAAATTGATTGACCAATATCACAATAAAAACCCACAAATTGGTCAACCAAAATCATTTGTGAAGTTGCTCACGCCAACCAAAAAATGAATAGCTTATGATTCAGCCAGATTTTTGAACATCCCATCCCTACATAGAAACAATTTCTTACATTGGTAAACCAATTGTTATGAGATACGCAATTTTGTTGAAAGGAAATAAACATGAATAAATTGGTCAGTTACATAAATAGAGGGTTGGCCGCCTTTACAGTGTCTCTATCGTCTTTCTTAGTACTGTGTGTGATATGGCAGGTCTTATCCCGCTATGTTATTGGCAAACCAAGTACTGTTACCGACGAGCTCGCGCGTTATCTCTTTATGTGGGTAGCCTTAATTGGTGCTGCTTACACTACGGGTCTGAAACGCCACCTTGCCATCGACCTGCTTACGATGAAGCTGACTGGCAAACGCAAATTAATCAACGAAATCGTTATCCAAATAGCCATCGCTTCTTTCTCTTATATCGTTCTGGTACACGGTGGAAGCCAACTTGCTGCTAAAACGCTTGCGATGGGACAGCTGACTCCCGCTCTAGGTTTAGAAATGGGCTACATCTACTTCTGCTTACCGATTAGTGGCGCTTTGATGATTTTTTACTCCGTCGTATTTACCTACGAACGCGTTAAACAATTAATGTCAGGTGACGATTTGATCACCGACTCACAACTTGATTGATAGAAGGATTTCACAATGGAATGGCAAGTAATACTGACCTTATTCGGTAGTTTCGCTGTACTGCTTACAATCGGTGTACCGGTCTCTTTTGCGATTGGTTTATCGTCACTGGCAACCATCTTGATGAGCTTACCGCTTGAGCCTGCAATCGCTGTAGTTGCTCAACGTATGGCTGCTGGCCTTGATAACTTTGCTCTACTGGCAATCCCGTTCTTCATTTTGGCGGGCAACATCATGAACCAAGGCGGCATCGCGCTGCGTTTGATCAACTTCGCGAAAGTGTTGGGTGGTCGTCTACCGGGTTCATTGGCACACGTAAACGTGATGGCAAACATGATGTTTGGTTCTATCTCAGGCTCAGCGGTTGCATCGGCGGCTGCAGTTGGTGGCACCATGTCTCCTCTGCAAAAGAAAGATGGCTACGACGAAAACTTCTCTGCTGCAGTAAACATTACATCGTGTCCTACCGGTCTATTGATTCCGCCAAGTAACACGCTGATCGTTTTCTCGTTGGTTTCTGGTGGTACTTCAATTGCGGCGCTGTTCTTAGCGGGCTATATCCCAGGTCTCATCATGGGGCTCAGCATCATGATTGTGGCGGGTATCATTGCAAAACGTCGTGGTTACCCAGTGGCAGCGCGTCCTTCATTATCAATGGTTTGGGATACTTTCTTAAAAGCGGCACCTTCTTTAGCACTGATCGGCATCATCATGGGTGGCATCATTGGCGGTATCTTTACTGCGACTGAAGCTTCTGCAATTGCTGTGGTATACACGTTTGTTTTAGCCGTGCTTATCTACCGTGAAGTAAAATGGCGTGATATTCCAAAGATCATCCTTGAGTCTGCAGTAACAACTTCTATCGTTCTATTACTTGTTGGCGCATCAATGGGGATGTCTTGGGCAATGGCGAACGCCGATGTGCCTTACATGATTGCTGATGCATTATTGGCGGTTTCTGATAACCCGCTAATGATTCTATTGATCATCAACATCATCCTGCTGATTGTGGGTATCTTCATGGATATGACGCCAGCGGTACTGATCTTCACTCCAATCTTCTTGCCAATCGCATTGGATCTAGGCATCGATCCTGTTCACTTCGGCATCATGATGACATTCAACCTTGCTATCGGTATCTGTACGCCGCCAGTAGGTAGTGCTCTATTCATCGGCTGTTCGGTTGCCAACATCGCTATCGACAAAGTCATCAAGCCGTTACTGCCATTCTATGCAGCACTGATTGCTGCCCTAATGGCCGTTACTTTTATCCCTGAGCTGAGCTTGTTCCTACCTGAATTGGTGCTGGGTTACGGTTCGTAATTTGGTCTCAGATACATTCTAGGACTGCTAAACACTCAAACGTATAATCAAATAATAAAATCCCGTTGGCTCGCTGGCGGGAAAAGGAACTGAATAATGAAGACTGTTGCTAACTCTACGCTGCCAAACACTGTATTACGACCTGACTACGACCGTTCAGCACTCCAAAGCCGTATTGTGCACCTAGGTTTTGGTGCATTTCACCGAGCTCACCAAGCGCTATTCACCAATGAAATGCTCAGCAAAACCAACACTGATTGGGGCATTTGTGAGATAAACCTATTCGGCGGCGAAGACCTAATTAAATCACTTCGCGCGCAAGACCACCTTTACACCGTAGCTGAAAAAGGCGCTGAATCCACAGACGTTAAAGTGATCGGCTCAGTGACAGAATCTCTTCACCCAAGCCTAGACGGCATCGAAACCGTATTAGAAAAAATGGCAGAGCCTCAAGTCGCTATCGTGTCTATGACCATCACAGAAAAAGGCTACTGCGCTGACCCTACGACCGGAAAACTCGACAAAAATAACCCATTAGTCATCGCAGACCTAGCTAACCCAACTCAACCAAAATCTGCGCTTGGCTATATTGTCCAAGCCCTAAAAATTCGCCGCGAACGTGGCTTAACACCATTCACGGTGATGTCTTGCGACAACGTGCAAGAGAACGGTCATGTAGCAAAAGCAGCGATCATTGAGTTTGCTCAACTGCTTGACCCAGAATTACGTGATTGGATTGAAACCAATGTCACCTTCCCATGCACCATGGTTGACCGCATCGTACCTGCAGCAACCGAAGAGACACTGACAGAAATTGCAGAACTGCTTGGTTGTGAAGATCCATGTGGCATCGCCTGTGAACCATTCCGCCAATGGGTGATTGAAGATAACTTTGTGGCAGGCCGCCCAGACTGGAATGTTGCTGGCGCAGAGTTCGTAGAAGATGTGGTGCCTTACGAAGAGATGAAACTGCGTATGCTCAATGGCAGTCACTCTTTCCTTGCTTACCTTGGATACCTTGGTGGTTACGACCATATTTCCGACACCATGACAGATGCAGGCTACCGCAAAGCCGCTTTTGACATGATGATGAAATCCCAAGCACCTTCACTAACGATGCCTGAAGGGACTGATTTGGAAGGTTACGCAACCTTGCTGATCAACCGCTTCACCAACCCAAGTTTGAAACATAAGACATGGCAGATTGCGATGGATGGTAGTCAGAAGATCCCTCAGCGTATGGGTGGCAGCTTGCGATTCCATTTAGAGCAAGGATCAGATTTCTCGTGGCTTGCAACCGCCATTGCTGGCTGGATGCGTTATGTATCGGGTGTTGATGAGCAAGGCAATGAGATCGATGTCCGCGATCCAATGGCAGACACACTTCGCCAGATCTGTGACGAGCATGGACTCAATGTATCTGTGGTTCCGGCGTTGCTTGCGGTTGAAGCAATTTTCCCTGCCGAGCTAGGTCAAAACCCACAGGTCATTGATGCAGTAAGTTCAGCGTACCAATCATTAATTGAACACGGTGCCGTTGCTACCGTGGCTGCGTTATAAGGAGAACAAACAATGAAGAGTTTCTTATGTGAAGACTTTTTACTGTCGAATGAGACAGCGCGCCGCTTGTACCACGAACACGCAAGCCACCAGCCGATTTATGACTATCACTGCCACCTAAACCCGGCAGAAGTGGCTCAAGATCGTCAGTTCGAAAACATGTCTAAGATTTGGCTTGAGGGTGACCACTACAAATGGCGTGGCATGCGTTCAGCAGGGATCGACGAACGCCTGATTACTGGAGGCGCAAGTGATTATCACAAGTTTATGGCATGGGCAAAAACCGTCCCTCAAACCTTAGGTAATCCTCTTTACCACTGGACTCACTTAGAACTTCGTCGCCCATTTGGTATTACTGGCACTCTATTGAGCCCAGAAACAGCTGACCAAATTTGGCACGAAGGCAACGAGCTATTAGCGACACCGGAATTTAGTGCTCGCGGCATCATGCAGCAAATGAATGTTGTGATGGCCGGCACGACGGATGACCCTATCGACTCTCTTGAACACCATAAAGCGATCGCTCAAGACAGTTCATTTGATGTGAAAGTTCTACCGAGCTGGCGCCCAGATAAGGCATTCAAAATTGAACTTGATGGCTTTGCGGATTACCTGCAAAAGTTAAGCATGGTTGCTGATATTGAGATCACACACTTCCATCATCTATTGAGTGCTTTAGACAGCCGCCTAGCGCATTTCAACGATCATGGTTGCCGTGCAGCAGACCATGGTATCGAAGTGGTTCGCTACGCACCTGTTCGATCAGAATCGGATTTGGATGCTCTGTTAACTCGACGCCTCAACGGCGAAACGCTCACCGATTTAGAATGTGCACAGTTCTCAACAGCCGTTCAAGTGTGGTTAGGCAAGCGCTACGCCGCAATGGGTTGGGTAATGCAGCTTCACATTGGTGCTCAACGCAATAACAACACGCGTATGTTCCAACTGTTAGGCGCAGATGCAGGGTTTGATTCGATCAGCGACAAGACGTTTGCCTTCGAATTGGCTCACCTATTAGACGAGATGGATCAAAGCAACGAGCTGCCTCGCACCATCCTTTACTGCTTAAACCCTCGCGATAACGAGATGATGGCAACCATGATTGGTAACTTCCAAGGTGGCGGCATCGCGGGCAAAGTCCAGTTCGGTTCTGGTTGGTGGTTCAACGATCAGAAAGACGGCATGCAACGTCAAATGGAGCAGTTATCTCAACTTGGCCTGCTCAGCCAGTTTGTCGGCATGCTGACCGATTCTCGCAGCTTCCTGTCTTACACTCGTCACGAATATTTCCGCCGTATCTTATGTGACATGGTTGGCCGCTGGGCTGAAAATGGTGAAGTACCAAATGATATGTCACTGCTTGGTCCAATGATTGAAGACATCTGTTTTGGTAATGCTAAGCGTTACTTTGAAGAGAGGGCATAACTGATGAAACATATCGCCATTATTGGTGAATGTATGATTGAGCTGAACGGAAAACCATTTGGCTCAATGCATCAAACATTCGGTGGTGACACACTGAATGCCGCGATTTATCTAAGTCGTGGCTGTGAAGCCAATGTAAACCTTGGGGACGTTAAAGTCTCTTATGTCACTGCTCTTGGTACCGACCCCATTAGTAAAGGTATGCTGTCTCGCTGGCAAGATGAGGGCGTTGCGACGGATTTAGTACTCCTTGATGAAACTCGCACACCCGGCTTATACCTAATCCAACTTGATGACCAAGGTGAGCGTACATTCTTATACTGGCGCAACCAATCTGCAGCGCGATACCTGCTTCAACATCCAAGTTTCGCACAGATCAAGCAAGCATTAACTCAAGTAGACGTGGTTTTCTTAAGTGGCATTACCTTAGCTATTTTACCGGAAGAAGATCGTATCTCGTTGCTCAATCTGTTGGTCGAACTCAAAACACAAGGGGTTGAAGTCGCTTTTGATAGTAACTTCCGCCCAGCGCTATGGCCACAAGACGACAATCAGACCGTAAAAAACATTTACCAAGCCATGTATCAACTCACTGATGTTGCACTGGTAACGTTTGATGATGAACAGCTGATTTGGGGTGACAGCTCCCCAGAACAAACGATAAACCGCCTGAAGACATTAGGCGTAAACAAGTGCATCATAAAATTAGGCGCTGATGGCTGCCTAGTTCAAGATTCCACGAATCAGGGTTCAGGTACGGTTTTGGCTCCACAACCCGTGCCAACCCAACCTGTCGCACAAGTGGTGGACACCACCTCCGCAGGCGATTCATTTAATGGTGGCTTCTTATCGGCATACCTTGTAGGCGCAGATTTAGCGACCGCATGCCAAAGAGGCAACGCAATGGCTGGCGCGGTGATTCAACATCGTGGCGCTATCATTCCAAAAGCATTCACAAAACCGGCGCTTGGCGTCGCTTAAGGACCACACATGTCTAGTATTAAAGAACAACTAAAAGCACTGAAAGTCATTCCTGTTATCGCTATCGACAAGGCAGAAGACATCATCCCTCTAGGTAAAGTTTTAGCCGAAAATGGCCTACCAGCGGCAGAAATCACTTTCCGTTCTGAAGCGGCTGTCGAAGCAATTCGTCTACTTCGTGAATCGCAACCAAACATGTTGATCGGCGCTGGCACTGTGCTCAATCGTGAGCAGGCGATCGCCGCTAAAGAAGCAGGCGCAACGTTTGTAGTCTCTCCTGGCTTTAACCCAAATACGGTAAGAGCCTGCCAAGAGATTGGTATTGATATCATTCCTGGGGTCAACAACCCGAGTACAGTAGAAGCCGCTCTAGAAATGGGCTTAACCACATTGAAGTTCTTCCCAGCTGAAGCATCAGGTGGCATCAACATGGTTAAGTCACTTCTTGCGCCTTACACGGATATTGAGATCATGCCGACAGGTGGCATTAACCCAAACAACATCAAAGACTACCTAGCGATACCTCGAGTGCTCGCATGTGGTGGTACTTGGATGGTGGATAAGAAGCTAATTGAAGAAGGTAATTGGGAACAGCTGGCTAATTTAACTCGTGAAGCCGTTAAGTTAGTCAATTAAACCTAATGCAATAGCACCTTTAACGTTATATCTAGCCCTCCTTTTGGAGGGTTATTTTATGGTTGAGCATTATTCTCTTAAAGTTAATTATTTAATCGTGCTCGATAGCATCTAAAAATAAAGGCTAAATATGGAAAAATGGATAACACAAGGAGTTGGCGGCCTGGCTTTTTGTATCGGTGTAATGGCCTTTTGGCAAAAAGATGATATGCGTTTTCGCTGCCAGATGATGATCTTTTGTTTTGTTATGAGTATCCATTTCATATTAATAGGTGCCATAGTGGCTGCTATAGGCGTAATTATTAATGCTATTCGCAGTTACGTATCGATAAAAACTCAATCGCGCAAAGTGATGTGGTTCTTTATTGGCTTGATGTGGTGCATGACTTTGCCCAACATGAACCATTTCTTTGAGTTTATTACGGTTGTTGGTTCGTCCGTTGCGACATGGGCACTCTTTTCAAGACAAGGCATCGCCTTGAGATCATTAATCTTATTCAATTCCTTCTGTTGGGCTAGCCATAACATTTGGATTGGTTCAATTGGAGGCTCCTTTGTCGAAATCACCTTTATAGTCACCAACATAGTCACTATCTATCGTTTACATCAGCGCAGATTGTTAACTATAAAATAGGCAATAAATTTTTTATTCTAGATTTAAAATATGGAAGTAATACACCACTAATTAAATGGGGAATTAATTGGATATCAAAAAATCAAATCTAATTAAGTTTACGTTATTTAAACGTCGTCAATATATTTCCAGTACTAAATTGAATTAAATCACCAATTAAATTTATATGGTGATCCAAATCTTTAGTTTGCTTTATTTTGGTTAACCAATAATCCGTTAATTATTAAAATTGGTCATGTACTTATTATTATACTAACAATAGGATCGTGACCATGAAGCGTCTTACCCTGACACCTATAGCAATCGCGTTGCTTCTTGCAGGATGCAACTCATCTGATAGCGACAATAACCTCCAGCAACCCCAAGTTCACTCTCGTGTTCATGATGTATTGAACGTTGAGGGTTACCAATTCCGAGATTCTAACGGCAATGGAAAACTGGAACCCTTTGAAGACTGGCGATTATCTCCAGAAGAACGAGCAGCAGACTTGGTTAGCCGAATGACGCTAGATGAGAAAGCCGGCATGATGCTCATTGACACCTTAAACTCAGCCGAGGGTGGACTTGTTAGCAGTGCCGGGCAAGACATGATTGCCGATGCCCAAATGACGCGCTTTATCTTCCGTAACAGCGTAGTTGAAAACCCAACTAACACACCTGATTGTGATACTGGCCGTTCAGGCTGTCAGATAACCCCAACAGAAGCTGCCCAGTTCATGAATAGTGTTCAAGAACTGCGTGAACAAACGCGAATGGGTATCCCCGCTCTATTCAAATCCAATGCTCGTAACCACATAGATCCATCAGCTAAAGCTGGGATCAACGTTTCTTCAGGTGCCTTTTCTGCTTGGCCTAAAGAGGCAGGTTTAGCAGCCACTCGTGACATGGATTTGATCACTGAATTTGCTGGCATCATGAATGACGAATGGTCTTCAATCGGCCTGCGCAGTATGTACGGATACATGATGGATTTGGCGACAGAACCTCGCTGGTATCGAGTGCATGAGACCTTTACCGAAGATGCAGATTTAGCGTCTGACATTATGCGCTCACTGATCAAAGGGTTGCAGGATGGCGGTGAGGTCAACGAAGACAGTATCGCGCTAACCATCAAACACTTCCCTGGCGGCGGTCCACAAGAAAACGGCGGTGACCCACACTATGACTTCGGTAAGAACCAAGTCTATCCAAAGAACAATTTTGATTATCACCTAAAACCGTTTATTGCCGCAATTGAGGCTGGCGCTTCTTCAATCATGCCTTACTACGGCATCCCTGTAGATCAAAAGTGGATGCCAAATGATGTGGGCATGTCCTTTTCAAAAGGCATTGTCACCGATTTGCTCAGAGACGAATTAGGCTACACAGGTAACGTGAACTCAGATACCGGCATTATTGGCGATCGAGCATGGGGTGTGGAACACAAAACGATTGATGAACAGGTTGCAATGGCGGTCGAAGCAGGCGTTGATGTGCTTTCAGGTTTCCATGATAAAGAAGTCATCGTGAAACTGGTCGAAAAGGATCTGCTCACCGAAGAGCGTGTCGACCTATCCGTAACGCGCTTACTTGAAGAACAATTCAAGCTTGGCCTTTTCGAAAACACTTACGTTGATGAGAAAAAAGCCCAAGAGATTTTAGGCAACGAGAAGTACCAAGAACGCGCTGATTACGCACAGAAAAAATCTGTCGTCTTACTTCAAAATACCAATAAGACTTTACCTTTAGCTGAATCAACCGCACAAGCTCCTGTTGCTCTGTATGTCATGGGAATGGACGAAAACATTGCAGGAGACGACAAGTACAACTTTACCGTGACTTCTGGTGATTACGAAACGGGAGAAACACGTCCACCAGTTCCAGCCGATACGGACTATGCGGTTATTCGTGTTCGCGTATCTAACGAAGGTTCAGATCCTGATCTTATCTTTGGTGGTGCAAACCCAGATGAACTCGATATTCTTGCGTTCAGCGAAATGGCTACTGCCGCCTCTTGGCATATCGAACCAAGCCTAAGCGACATTAAAGCCGTCATGAACGAAGTGGGCGCTGACAAAACGGTATTGTCCATCAACTTTAGACAACCATTCGTATTAGACGATCAAAGTAATCTTAAGCAAGCAGGGGCCGTGATAGCGACATTTGGTGTATCAGATAGCAACCTCATGGAAGTGCTTTCAGGTAACTTTGCACCTCAAGGAAAGCTGCCATTTGCTTTAGCAAACAGTGCCCAAGCCATTCAAAACCAAGACTCAGACTATCCTGGGTATAATCAAGCCGACACCCTTTACCCGTTCGGACATGGTTTAAGTTACGAATAATATTTGAGCTAATTCAGGCAGTGTTGAGCACTGCCTTTCCTTCTTAGATACCAAGGACAAAGTCATGGAACATATCTTACAACTGGGTTGGGATGATCATGCTATTCCACATAAAATCTGGATAGAACAATACTACGATGGGTGTCGTATCTGCTTAAAAGTCGTAAAAGACGTTGAGCCAGAAATGCTCTCATTGATTGTTCCAAATATTGATGTGCAAACCACTCATAAAGCGTGGCAAGGTAAAGCGACGAACATTACACCGGCCTATGACGACGGCGTGTTGTTCACGCAAACTCGCTCGCTATTCAATTTACCTCACGGCTGCGTGATCTGGGCGGTAACACATATCCAGATGCAAAACGGCTTAAAGATGTCGGCAGACAAACTGTGCTTCGTACCAAAATACAGCAATCAAGATTCTTGTTTTAAGGTTCCGGCATAACGCGACTAAGCACTCGTTCAAACCACAAAATCGCGACCAACAAAAAGGCCAACGTTCACATGCTGGCCTTTGTTTTATCTGCTATCTGTCAGAATCAGGAGTTAATTAATCAACACCAGCGAATCGAGAATGCCTTTGCCACTGTGGATTCCACCTTCATTTTCACTAGCGGGTTTGCTGCGGATTAAATAGCCCGCGTAGCCGTCTAGCTCTGTTACTGGCTCACCTTTGTAGTAAGCGGTGAACAAACCCACTTCGCTGACTAAGTCTGTCACGAGCGTTTGTTGGGTATCACGCACTGCAATGGTCGGCACGTCTCGCTCATGTGGGTACAAGCGCTGCATCAGAGCCCAAGCGTCGTATTCTTCCGGTTTAAGCTGGTTCAATTGTTCACTGATGTCATCACCAAATACGCAGTGACCGCCGCCCTCACCTTGGTTTTTCAACACCCACTCTTGCTTATTAGCTTGCGTGTTAAACCACTCTATTGATTCACTGGTGATTGGCTTCATATCGGCTAATACACTCTTGGCCAATTCGGCTTCTTCTAACGTTAAACTCCAGCGTGTGTATTCTGTTGCTGGCATCATGGTCAGCAGCATTTGCATGGTTTTACTGGTCGCTAACTGTTGGCTGATGGTCGCGTTCATTGCGACATGGTGTTGTTCCATAAACAAGCGAGTCTGACTTAGTGTGTGGCAACAAATCGATTCGTTGAGTTCTGGAGCCCAGTAATCTGAATACTGATAGCCAGCTCTTAGATAAACCACATCGACCGCACCAACATCTTGCAGCAACAAACGTTGGTTATCTCCTGTTGAAAGCTGACAGCTCAATTGTTCAAAGGTACGACGAACCGTGCGAATGCCCTGTTTTTGCAGCTCAACTTCAAGCAAATGTTGGTCATATACATTGTCTTCGTTCTTCTGAACCACCATCAAGAAAACTGGTTTATCTTGCTCATCGAAATCGGTTTTCACTTGCCTTGCAGCATTAGCGATACCATAAGCCAACTGCGTTAAGCCTTGGTTTTCAGCTGGTGTTGCTGACAATTCTTCCAACCAATGGTTATAAACGTTTGGCCATTGGTTTTGCATGAATGAGTGAAACTCTGTAGCGCGTTGACCAAAAGGCGCCATTCCTGCCGCAATGCCATTAAACTCAATCACTTTTGCACCGTGTTGGCGATCGTCCATAAAATCAGTACGCATCAACAACAAAGGTTGTCGCGCTGGATTCAAGCGCTCATCCTCACTGCCGTGTGCTTGTCGGTGCAACTCCATCAAGCGACCAAAAAACGGGTCGGCTTTCGCCATATCGCTCAATGATGACTGTAAAAAGTCGTGGTCTTCAGAAACATTATTGATGAGCTTGGTGATCAGCGGCGTCACCTTCAACAGGTGTTCAAAAACCTCACGCTCAATACTCATTGGAGCAAGGCTAAAAGGGCAATGTCTCGCGGCATTGTCAGACTGACGAAAAGCGACACCGTGCATAATGGCCCACTCACAAGCCTCTTCAATTACTTGCTGCGGAATCAATGGCATTGAATTCATTTAGATATCTCATTCTTGGCGGGCATTTAGCACCCGTAGTAAGACGATGCTCATTCTAAAAAGACGAAATAAATTTCAAAAAGTTATTTCGCCGCTTTGATCATCGTAGCTTGAAGTTTACAGCTGAGGTTCTTGAGTCTTATTAACAATGAGGTCGCGAAGCCATTTGTGGCTTGGTTCAGAGTCAAAGTAACGATGCCAAAGCAAAAACAAACCACCGGGAACCAACTCAATGGGAATCGGCTTCATCACCAGCTCGCCACTCTCAATATAGTCACGAACCGAGTTGTACGGATAACACATCAGCAAATCGCTTTGCTTACAAAGCTTTACTGCACTGGTGATGTCCGACACGTTGGCGGCTTTGTTAATTTGAAGCTGTTTGGCTTGTAAGATTTCCAGTAGCAACCAGTCGCCAACGCCACCGGTCACTAACTGAATATGACGGTATTTAAGGAAGGCTTGCAGATTCCACTCTTCTTGAAGCACTGGGTGATCATTGCGCATCAAACACACAGAGTAATCTTGCAGCAATTCGACATGGTTCAGCTCGGCAGGAATGTTTTGAATGTGGGTACTCGCCCTTTCATCGAGCTCAAAAATTCCAATCCCAAAATCGACCTCACGCTTTAGTAAGCGCTTAAAAGTTTCGCTGCTCCAAGTAGTGCTGTTTACCGTAATGTTCGGCGCATCTGCCAGCGCGTTAGGCATAAATTTAGGGTAAATCGCGGTATAAGCGGTTTCAACAAGATCGATATTAAAAGTGCGTTCGCTATCTTTCGGTTCAAAGATGTCCGGCACGGTTAGCTGTTCAACTTGCAGAAGGATCTGATGAATCTTAGGCGCTAAAGAGGTGGCTTTCGGGGTTGGAAACAGACCTTTTGACTCGCGTTCAAACAAAGGGTCATCAAACAAAGAGCGTAGCTTGGTGAGTTGCTTACTCACCGCAGACTGACTAAGGAACAATCGCTCTGCCGTTTTGCTCACACTGCGCTCTTCAAGCAACACGTGTAAACACAGCAGTAAATTCATATCACATTTGAGTAAGCTCTTAACATCTACCATGATATTCCTTAGATTCAGATTAATGATGACTTTATGTCACTTTAAATCATATCACAAACTTGTTAATTTAAGCCCATGTAACCTATGAGTTAATAACTCAAAAAAATAATAGACCTAAGGAATACTCATGAATTTTCTAGCACTCCCTAAGATTGATTTGCACTGCCACCTAGACGGAAGTGTTCGTCCAGACACCATTATTGATCTGGCGAAACAGTACGGAATCGAACTGCCTGAAGATCGCGATGCGGTTGTTCAATCTCTAACGGTGCCAGAAGATTGCAAAAACTTAGATGAGTACCTGGCTTGTTTCAGCTTGCCACTGCAAGTGATGCAGACTGAAGAAGCGATTGAACGTATCTCTTTCGAGCTTTACGAAGACGCTGCACTAGAAAACGTTAAGTACCTAGAAGTTCGCTTTGCACCAATCCTGCACGTAAATAAAGGTCTGTCTCTTGATACGATCATTGCAAGCGCAGTTAAAGGCATGAAGCGTGCTGAAGAGAAATACGACATCAAGGGCAACTACATCATGTCTGTACTTCGTATGTTCCCTAAAGATTCTATCAAAAACGTAATCGACGCAGGCCAACCTTACCTAGGTAAAGGCGTGGTTGCATTTGATATCGCTGGTGGCGAAAAGCCAGGTTTCTGCGCTGAATTCCCTGAATACACGCAATACGCTCTTGAAAAAGGCTACCGCATTACCGTGCACGCTGGTGAGCAATGGCATGGTCAAAACGTTTACGATGCAGTAACTATGTTGGATGCTGAGCGTATCGGCCACGGTGTTCACATCCAAGGTAACGAAGACGCGTACAACATCGTTAAAGAGAAGCAAGTTGCACTTGAGACTTGCCCAACAAGTAACGTTCAAACTAAATGTATTCACAAATTCAGCGACCACCCAATTGCTGAATTCAAGAAAGACGGCATCGTTGTAACGATCAACACAGATAACCGCACTGTGTCGAACACAACCATGACTAACGAAGTGAAGCGTGTGTGTGAAACATTCAGCTTAACAAAAGAAGATTACGTAGAAATCTACAAGTACTCTGTAGAAAGTGCGTTTGCTTCAGACGAAGTGAAACAACACCTAATGGGTTTCGTTGAGCAAATCTAATTTGGCAAAGCGCGCCTTTTACTGAATAGCTGGGCTCACTTAGCATTAGTGCTTAAAGCACAAAATAGGAAGAGAAAGGCTGAGGCTTTTCTCTTTTTTTATGTCCAAAAATCGCTAATCTTGCAGTATTCGTCATTTAGACCGAGACACTCGGAAAGTGGGCAAGCATGAATAATACAAACGATAAAACTGAACTAGAAAAGATGCTATCTGGGCAAGTGTATGATGGTGCAGACCAAGAAATTGATACCATGCGTTCCAATGCCAGAAAATCGCTAATAGCTTTCAACAACCATCAAGACCCAGACCAGCAACACACATTGCAAGAGCAGTTATTTGGGAAAGTCGGCAGTAGCAGTTTAATCCAGCCCCCTTTTCATTGTGAGTTTGGTAAAACCATCGAGATTGGCGAAGATACCTTCATCAATATGAACGTAGTAATGCTAGATGGTGCGAGAATCAAAGTCGGCAACAATGTTTTAATTGGACCAAGCGTCCAATTCTATACGCCATCACACTCCCTTGATTATCGTAGCCGCCGTAAATGGGAAACCTTCTGTTTACCAATAACAATCGAAGATGATGTGTGGGTTGGCGGTAATTCCGTTATCAACCAAGGCGTGACGATTGGCGCTCGTTCGGTTATCGCAGCTAATTCTGTGGTCAACAGCGATGTACCGCCAAACTGCCTATACGGTGGTACACCTGCCAAGTTGATTCGACACTTGAATGCCGAACAAGCCCACGACTAAACAAGCAAGTTGCGTATCCAAACCTAAAAACAAAAAGAGCCATGTTTCAATAACACGGCTCTTAATCTAATAAACAGCGTTGTTCTATCGTACGATTAACTTTCTACACAGTTCATCTCATTAACTGCTCTGAGGCCTGTAATGGGCTCCGATCTAAAGCCTTCTCATACTCGCTTTGTGGTGAACTAAGATAGGTATTTTTCACAAAACCCTTCCACCCTGAAAATAGCGACTCTATCGGCTCATTCGTTATTCCAGATACATCACCGTTACTCTTTATGAGCTTAATAAAAGCCTCCTCCCCCAAGAACGCTCGATAAACTCACCGATCATATAACCGACTTCATAGATTGTTGAACCATCATTAGGGTTGATATATAACTCTTGAACAAGCCCATCAAAACGGGCTTTGATGGCATTCCTGTTATTCATGTGGAACCAATAATCTTCAGATTTATAGATAGCCACCGCTTCCCACAACCAACGAGGGTTATTCGCAAAATTGGGGTTGATTTGAAGTGTCAGTAAGTGCACAAATTCATGCAATGCTGTTCGTTGAATTTCACCACCAAAATAAAGCAGCCTGATTTCATTACTTTTAGGCTCGATGTAGCCTGTAGAAAACGCATATCGCTGTCCAATGCTACGCTCTTGCTCATCTAAGTAGGCCTTTTGGCCTTGCCATACTCTCACTGTTATGACCGGTATTGAGTCTAGGCCGAAGCTCTTCATCAAAGGAGCCTGCTTGAGTAATAGCTCGTTGTGAATACTTGGAATTATCGCAGGTGAAGTTCCATCGTAAAGGACAAACTTGAACTGTCCTTTATCTGATTCATAGCAACCATCACATGCTTGCTCACCGCGAATTTGAAGCACGAAAGCCACGACTAAAACCAGCACCGACATGGTCAAAAACAAGAATGTAACGATAGACTTAGGTGGGTATCTTTTCATTTTCTACATCCTCAAATTTAACTCATTTGCCAAGGTGTCAATCTATTAAATTAACGCCAAGCGCCTGCAAGCTGTTTTCACACTGAACGGCATCAGTAAACTGGATAGCAGCCATACCCACAGATCTCGCACCTTCAACGTTATAAGGCATATCATCGAGGAAGACGGTTTCTGAAGCTTTAAGCCCATAATTAGATAAAAGCGCTTGGTAGATTTCAGGTTGTGGCTTAAGCATACCAAGCTCAGCGGAGACTGCCGCACCATCAAACAACGCCCAAAATTGATAGGTATTTTTTAAGTAATCAACAATCTCGACCACATTGTCGGTAAGCGCATACACACCATACCCAGATCGCTTTACACGCTCGATGAGTTCAACTGAACCGTGCAGTAAAATCTGCGTTTGCTTAACGTAATAAAACAAGCGTTCGCACTCTAACGGGGATAAGTCGAGTTCTTGTTGATAACGAAGCTTGGCCTCACTTTCGGTCAAGAATCCTTTGTTCAAATCCAACCAAATCGTGCTTTGGAAAATAGAACGAGCTCGAGACTCCAAGTCTTCAGTATCACCAAAAGTAAGACGGGCAATTTCCAGAGGTGCCCAACGCACAATGACATTGCCCACATCAAACACCACATTTTTGATTTCATTAGAACTCATACATACTCCCGTGATCGCCATGTTATTGATGGAAAAAAGACACAAAGTGCCACGCATCAAGATTCATAGCGAACGTTTATAAATTAAAAGTCTCGAGTAGAATATACAACCAATAGAGTACAAAAAAGACCATCATTACGACGGCCTTCTCAATATTCACTAACGAGTCAATCATCAACATAAATCAGCTTCAGATGGGAATATGGTCGGTGCTTTATAAGCGTTATACGTTTATGTCATCACCTGCACTCTTTTTGTTCTTTTTCCATTGAAGCGGTGTTATCCGTTCGATCGCTTAAACGCTCGTATAAATTGTGAGGCATCTGCGTATCCCAATTGAAGCGCAATATCTAAGATCGAATAATCTTGCTCTGTCATAACCCGCTAGCGAATTCAAAAGACAAAGCCATCTAAAAGCACTCACCAAGTTAAGAAATGAAAACTTAGCCATGTAGCTCGCGACTCAGAAAGCTCAAACATTCAAAGCACGTCCTATTGGCCGTGCTTTTTATTATCTGTTTGCCTAATACCTCGATCTCCCCCTTATCTAATCGAGAAAGAGAATGAAGTCACACCCCTAGATATAACCCTCGAATTCACCCTCCAAAACACCCTATTTCTCATCATCTAATCAGCCTTCTATGTTAGAATTATCGGCTAGTTCGGAATGCGCTGAGTCTCTGATTTAGTTAACTATAATTTAATCACCATGAGTGCTTTTTTAAGTTTTTAGAATGAAAAAATATGAATTAGTTGTTCAAGATATTGTGAGCAAAATTTGTCAAAACAGTATCAGCCATAAGCTTCCTGCAGAAAGAGAACTGTCTGAAATATATGGATTATCTCGTTTCACGATTCGTAAAGCACTAGCCAAGCTAGAAGCTATTGGCATGGTGAAATCTAAAGTGGGTTCTGGTTACTTCGTCAACACTTCTCTCATTGGCACACCACTGGTGTACAACTCCATTACTGAAAACAGTTTTGAAGAGATCTCTTATAAAAAGCTCCAGCTAAATAAAGCGCTACCTAATAACCATGAACAGCAGATTTTTTCTTTAGACGACAATGACTACATTTGGAAAATTAGACGGCTTCGATTGATTAACAACAAAGTAGTTCAGATAGAAGAAGCCAAGATCCCTGTTAGCGTCTTTCCAGAAATGAATGCCGAGATCATTGAAAGCTCAATCCAAAAACATGCATTGGCGAAAGGCCTTCAGATCGATAGCTATTTAACGACATATCAAGCGATCAATGTGTCTAAAGAAGATGCAGAGTTGCTCGGCTGCAAAAAAAATGCGGCAGCGATGAATATCACCAACCGAGGTTTCTTAGCATCAGGTGAGCTGTTCATCGTCAGCGATATCATTGACATCAACTACCAATGCACCTACCACACGCCTTTTAACAATGAGAGCATGAGCTTCCGAGACAAAAAGTAACAGTTTGATTTGTATTCAGCTACTTTGTCTTCCCACGTTTAATTTCTCTAGTTTCCGTATCTTCCTAAAAACAACAACCCGCACAGTGGCGGGTTGTCAGGAGAATTGAATCAACTGTTATTAGAATTCGTAGTACAAACGTACGCGAGCACCAAAATCATCGTCTTCAGAGAACGCAGATGTATTGGTCGTTTTGTTGTCGACCGTCGTGTAGTAAGTACCAAGAAGAACAGAGAAGTCTTGTACTTCGAGCACATTCTGGAACTCATAAGATGCGTAACCCGTGTTAACCGTCACATCACCTTTCGCCCATGTGGAATCATATTCGTTCGCACCATAGATGTAACCGATACCGAAGTTGTTATAAAGCGCGTTCAAACCCGCGGTTGCATTGGTTTCATCGACAGCATCTAAGTAAGCAAAGTTAGCGTTAACGCTCCAAGAATCATTAGACCAATTACCTGTTAGACCGTAGCCAGTTCGGTCAGAGATATCTTTACCCGAGGTGTCGACAACTGCATCGCTAACTAAGTTAGTTTCCATTGAGGCTGCAACAGTAAAATCACCCATTTTATATGACACAACCGGGCGAACAAGGAAGGCATCTTTGGCGTTGTCGTGGTCTACGTCCACACCATGGTAACTATCAGAGAACAAGTCAGAACGATCGCCGATCATCGTTCCTACTTCAACATACAGATCCCCAAAACTTTGGCTATACATCAACTGACCATCAGAACCACGACCGCGAGCTTCTTTCATCTGGTACACATAAGCGCTGCCACCTGTATAAAGTTCATTTGAGGTATCACCTGAATACTCAAGAAAAACATCGAGGCCGACAGGGAACATATCGTAGGCTTCAAAACGACCCGCTTTGATCGCCCACCCGTCTTTTTTACCGAACTCAAAGTAGGCATCATCGAGTGCGACATTGCCTGTGCTTTCAAATAGAGGCTGCGCTTTAACCCCAACATAATGACCATTACTGGTGTACTTTTCGCCAGCGAACTCAATCAGAACTCGACCATCTTGGTTGAACTCTGCGTCACCGTTATCATTCGACTCTCTATCTTGGTAGTTGAAGTTCAGCTCAACGTTACCACCAACAGAGAAGTTACCTTCTTCTGTATCAACAATGGCAATGCCTGCATGAGCCCCCATTGCAGAAGAAACTAAAACAGCAGCTAAAGACAGTTTGAATGTGCTTTTCATATAAACCCTAATATTATTTTATTGTTATTAGTTGCATAGCAACTTTTTGAATTTCAAGTTGAAATATATGGACAGTATTCGACTCGATTTCTAGGGCATATATTGACTAATTAACTCCTCACTCACAATATTATCCATCTGGAATTGCAGACCTAAATCACTGTTTTATATTTATTAAAATAACCTTTAAATTCAACACTTTAAATGTAAAACGCAAAGTTAAAAACTAAAATAACCTCTATTGCACAACACAGGCGAAATAACAGTAAAACTTGGATGATTTTATAGCAATACGCTCAACCACTTAATTTCAAATCATATTAAACCGTTTTAATAACTATCAGGCTATTTATTTAAATTAATTAAAGGTTAACGAAGCCATATTATAAATATTAACAGTGATAATTAATGTACATCATTACTTTTCCATGAACCGATCAAATCAAACTTAAACTTAAACTTAAACTTAAACTTTTATCGAAAAGAAAACCCTAGTAAGTAGGTAAATTAATGTGCACTTATAATGAAGTATTTTCATGATAGTCAGCTTATTATTACTGAACTATTTAAAGTCAGTTAATTGAAGGCATGTGAGAGGTAATACTAATAGTTTGGATATGAAAATTCTGATTACTTGCTGATTGATTAGCTAGGCCAGAAACAGCAACACATCGGGAACGAAGACTGACAAAGAAGCTAAAACTAACGATAAGTTTCAGACAAAAAAATGGCCGCTATCTGCGGCCATTTTGGTTAACTCAATAAATTATGGAGTGTGAATCGCGCCATCAGGAAGGCGACTTTGAGTCCACTCGTGGGGGCGATACATAACAGGGAACTCCGCTGCAACCTCTCGGTCGATTTCAACACCAATACCTGCGATTTCAGAAGCGTATAAGTAGCCATTAATTGGCTCTGCAGCGTTCGGGAATACCTTGTGCGTATTCTCGTTGTACTCGACATGTTCTTGAATGGCGGCATTGTGTAAATGCACATTCAAATGCGTATTTACCGCTGCGCCAATTGGCGTCATATCTGGTGGGCAATGCCATGCAATACGAACACCAAAGTTCTGACATAGATGACCTAGTTTCAGAGCTGGGGTAATGCCACCAATCTGTGAAACATGACAACGAATGAAATCAATGCGACGGTTGGCAATCAATGATTTCCACTCTTCAGGGTTATTAAATAACTCCCCTAAACCTAATGACACCGAGCTCTGGCTGCGAATGTTATCCAACCATTCCGTTTGATTTGGCGGCAGAATATCTTCAATGAAGTACGGCTTATATTGCTCGACTTCCTTCGCAAATTGTATTGCCTGATTTGGGAAAAGGCGCTCATGCACATCGTGAAGAATATGGAATTGATTACCATATTTCTCTCTCAGCGACTTAAACATCGTTAGAGTATTGTCCATGTACTGATCTTGATCGTAGTACGAACCTTCAGTCGGATTTTGAGTAGTATGTAAATCGGTTGGAACACCGCCATAGAAACCAAGCTGACAACGGATATGCTTGTAGCCTTTGTCTAGGAAAGATTCCACCAGCTCATAAATACCTTCCATCGTATCGCTAGTCGCATGTGTGTATACAGGAATAGCATCACGAGACTTACCACCAAATAATTGATGTAACGGCATGCCTGCCAATTTGGCTTTAATATCCCACAGTGCCATATCAACACCGGAAATTGCATTATTGATAACAGGGCCATTTCGCCAATAAGCGTTGACCATCATCATTTGCCATAAGTCTTCAATATTATTGGCGTTTTTACCAATAAGAATAGGTTTTAAATATTCATCGACCATTGTTTTTACAGCAAGCGGTCTTTGTTGGAATGTCGCACAACCAAACCCAGTCACGCCTTCATTCGTTTCAACTACCACGGTAATGAGATTGTGCCTGTCTGGTTTAGTAATAATACAATGGATATCAGATATAATAGTTTCTTTCACAATTAAATAACCTAAACTTAAGTCAACTCCTATTATCTAACCGCTTTAAAAACCACATTTCAAGCGCTAATTTTGCGTAAAAATAATTGGTACGTTAAGTGATTTTTTTTGATAAACAAAACATACCAATTGGCCAAAAACGGTGAAAAAATAATTTTTCGGATTTTAAGTGTGATTGAGATCTCTTTTTACTGCGTTGGATTTAAATTGGTTGTCGTTATGATTGCTCGAGTTAAATATATTCCAATAACAGGTGTAGTATGCAAATGGTAGAAAAGAGTGATGCCGTTATTAATAACTCGAAGTCATCATCGAAGAAGAAAAATTTCAAAGAAAATATACAGTTATTAATCACTGCACTTGGTGGTGAAGACAATATCGTGAGTATCACGCACTGTATGACAAGGCTGAGATTCAAATTAGCAGACGAGTCTCTGGTAGACGAAGAGGCTATCAAGCAGATCGCTGATGTGAAAGGTGTGGTACTTCAACAAGGCCAAACCCAAGTCATCATCGGTGTTGAGGTCGAGAAGTGGTTCAACGCGTTATCAAACACTCAACAAGCTGACGCTAATCCGGCTGATGAGCTAGAGAAAGGCAAGCTGTTCCAGGGCGTGATGCGCATTGTCGCAGGCATCTTTGGCCCTGTCGTGCCTGCAATTGCTGGCGCTGGTATGTTGATGGGCCTGTTGTCTGGTCTTATTGCGACCAATGTTATCTCTGAAACCTCAGACACAGTTTATTTCTTCCGCTCAATCTCTGTTGCTGTGTTCTTCTTCTTACCTATGTTGGTTTCTTTCTCTGCAGCCAAGGTCTTTAAAGTAAATGAGTACATAGCACTCGCTGTTTCCTCTGCAATGCTAGCACCCAAGCTAGTAGATAAAGCGGCGATGCTAAAAGACGCAGGTGCAGATCCGGAGCTAACGGTTCTTGGCGTAGTTCCGATTGAACTGCTCAACTACGGCGGCGCAATTGTGCCTGCGATTCTAGCAATCTGGTTATTGTCCAAAGTGACTCCGTTAGTTGACCGTCTAGTTCCTTCTTCTGCGAAGCCTGTATTTACACCACTGCTTGCTTTTACGGTAACTTCGACCATCACGCTATCATTTGTTGGCCCTGCTGGTATCTGGCTAAGTAACGGCGCGGGTTGGGTAATGAGTTCACTCCTGGAAATCTCTCCGACGTTAACGGGCTTTGTTTTTGGTCTGACTCGCCCGATTACGATTGTGTTTGGTATTCACCACAGCATGACACCAATCAGCCTGAACAACTTTGCACTGTATGGTAAGGATTTACTTATGCCGATCATGTGCTTGGGTAACATGGCAATTGCAGGCGCGACAATGGCTATCTGGCATAAGCAACGTAAGACAGTTTCTAAAGAGCAATCTTCAATTACGATGGGCTCAAGTGTTACCGCTATCTTAGGCATCACGGAGCCAGCTCTATTTGGTGTACTAACGAAGTACACCAAAGCGATGATGACCGCGAGTTTGGCTGCTGGTGTATTCGGTGCAATCTCGGTAACAATCGATACGCACCTAACAAGCTACATTCTTTCTTCTGTCTTCAGCTTGCCGGCTTATCTTGCAGGCGGTACACAAAACTTTATCCAAGCGATTATGGGTGTGGTTGGTGTGTTTGTACTGTCTTACGTATTAACACTGTTATTCGTAAAGCTAGACAACAAGTAACACTTCCTCCCAACCTAATGGGAAAAGAAGCAACGTGGCGACCTTCCTTGTAGCCACGTTCCATCATTTATACCTAGCAATACCAATCTTTCTGTAAGGGCACATTATGAGCCACATTGCGATTATCGGCGAGTGCATGATTGAACTGAACGGCGCTCCATTCGGTACCATGCAACAAACCTATGGTGGGGATACGCTCAACGCCGCTGTTTATTTGAACCGAAGTGCCACCAGCCATTCCTGTTCGTCAGATGCACCTATGATTCGTACCAGTTATGTCTCAGCTCTAGGCTCAGACGCTATCAGTCAGCAGATGCTTAACCGATGGCAAGATGAAGGACTATCAACCGATTTCGTGCTTATTGACGAGCAGCGTTCACCCGGACTCTATCTCATTCAACTCGACGATGTTGGTGAGCGCACCTTCCTGTACTGGCGCAACGATTCAGCGGCTCGCTACATGGTACAGCACCCCGATTTCGATAAGATAGCCAACCAACTTCGTGATGTTGATATGGTGTTTCTAAGTGGCATTTCCCTCGCGATACTGCCACACAGCGATCAGCTAAAGTTGCTCACTATCATCGAAGGCCTACGTGAACGTGGCGTTACTATCGCCTTTGATAGTAACTATCGACCAAAGTTGTGGAGCTCAGAGACCGCAACTAAAGAATGCTATCTATTGGGCTATAAAACGACCGATATAGCCCTAGTCACGTTCGATGATGAACAACTGTTGTGGAGCGATCAAACGCCACAAGACACTATAAGAAGGCTGCATGCACTCGGTGTCAAAACCGTTGTTGTCAAGCTGGGTGCTGAAGGCTGCTTGATCAGCGAAAAACCCGAAAATGATCCCGTAATAATCACAACGACACCTGTCGAGACTGTGGTTGATAGCACCTCTGCTGGCGACTCTTTTAACGGCGGTTTCTTATCTTGCTATCTCGCTGGAGGTTCTATTGAAGAAGCTTGCCACCAAGGTAATGCATTAGCCAGATTGGTGATTCAACATCATGGCGCAATCATCCCAAAATACATCACCGACACTCTTTCAAACTGATATTAAGAAGCACACATGTCTACAATTAACGAACAGCTAAAAGCACTTAAAGTTATCCCTGTTATCGCC
Organism: Vibrio sp. BS-M-Sm-2; assembly: GCF_041504345.1. NCBI lineage: Bacteria > Pseudomonadati > Pseudomonadota > Gammaproteobacteria > Vibrionales > Vibrionaceae > Vibrio > Vibrio sp. BS-M-Sm-2. The sequence continues at coordinate 647,257 of NZ_CP167895.1, read as the reverse complement.
ATTGATAACGCAGAGGATATTATCCCTCTAGGCAAAGTCTTGGCTGAGAATGGGCTTCCAGCGGCTGAAATTACGTTCCGTTCAGACGCCGCTGTTGAAGCTATCCGACTTCTACGAGAAGCTCAGCCTAACATGCTGATTGGTGCCGGAACGATTTTGAACCGTGAGCAAGCACTCGCAGCAAAAGAAGCGGGCGCAACGTTTGTGGTATCACCAGGATTAAATCCAAACACAGTTAAAGCATGCCAGGAAATCGGCATCGATATCATTCCAGGTGTGAACAATCCAAGCACCGTTGAAGCGGCACTTGAGATGGGACTAACGACTCTCAAGTTTTTTCCTGCCGAAGCCTCTGGTGGCATCAACATGGTTAAATCACTCGCTGGTCCATACGGCGATATTAGACTCATGCCTACAGGCGGTATCACGCCATCAAACATCGATAGCTACTTAGCAGTACCTCAAGTATTAGCCTGCGGTGGCACATGGATGGTCGACAAGAAACTCGTTGCAAATGGAGAGTGGGACGAAATTGCCCGCCTAACACGCGAGATTGTTGAGCAAGTGAATCGCTAAGTAAACAGCCAAACTGTTCGCAGATTTGGAAATGCGTTACATACAAAAAGAGCGAGAGGTTAGCCTCTCGCTCTTTTTTTCATCAACTTACTGTGACAATTGTTGTTCTACCAAAGTCTTCCAAAACCCAACACCATGCTCCAGAATGTTATCGTTGAAATCGTAGTGTGGATTATGAAGCGCAGTGCCTCCACATTCACCAACACCATTCCCAACTAGCACATAACACCCTTTTACTTCGCGTAACATGAACGAGAAATCCTCACTGATGGTGAAGCGTTCACATGCTCCATTCACATTCTCTTCACCAACAACCGCTTGTGCTGCTTTCACTGCATGAGCCGTCTCTTCAGGCGTGTTAATCGTTGATAAGAAGCTGTTGTTGAAGTGGTATTGGTAATCAACACCTGCCGACATGCACTGGCCAGCGACAACACGCTCAATCGCTTTCTCAATTTTATGCAATGCTTGATCGGTAAAGCTGCGAGTGTCACCAGAAATAGTCACTTGCGAAGGAATCACATTCACGGTGCCATTGGTAACAAAGTTAGTCACCGAGATAACCGCCGTCTCATCAATGGCGCTCAAATTACGCGAAACGATGGTTTGCAGTGCTGTGACCACCTGAGCTCCAACAACAATCGGATCGGTTCCCATGTGTGGCATCGCCGCATGGCCGCCCGTTGCTTTGATCACAATTTCAAAACTGCTTTCACTTGCCATAAGCGAGCTTGGACGAGTCACAAATTTACCTTCAGGGATACCCGGTAAGTTATGCATAGCGTAAATTGCATCCATATTCCAACGAGTGAACAGGCCATCAGCGATCATCGCTTTCGCTCCTGTGCCTCGCTCTTCATCTGGTTGGAAAATGAAGTATACAGTGCCATCAAATTGCTTACTGGTTGCTAACTCTTGCGCCGCACCCAGTAGCATCGCGGTATGGCCATCATGTCCACAAGCGTGCATCGCTCCTTCATGTTTTGAAGCGTGACAAAAAGTGTTCTGTTCATGAATGCGCAGCGCATCCATATCCGCACGTAGACCAATCGAGCGATCGCTTGTGCCATTTTTCAGAATTCCAAGCACACCTGTTCCGCCAATACCGCGGTGAACTTCAATGCCGAACTCTTCGAGCTTGTTCGCTACAAATTCAGATGTTATGAACTCTTCAGTACCGAACTCTGGGTACTGATGTAAATGGCGGCGCCATTCTGTAACGTTGGCAATGTTAGTCATGGAAACTCCAATAAATACTTAAAATTAATTTGTTAAAACTGTTTTAGATGTCATCTCGCGGGACTTGTTGGATGCAGCAAATAGCATCATTGCCACAATAATCAAGCCAACAGCCAGCGCCCTAAAAGGTGTGATGGGTTCTCCAAACACCAAAACAGCGATGAAAAATGCAGACATAGGGATGAGGTTTAAAGCCATACTGCTGCCTTCAACACCAACACGCTCTATGCCGTATATGTATGCGATGTAGCCCAGCCCTGATACAAAGCCACCCAGCACAATAATGCAGAGTAACGACCAAGAAGGGCGAATCACTAGTAACAGGCTTGGTACATCAAGGCCTGAAACCAGTAAGTAAATGAAAAATCCAACCGCCGCAAAACCAAATTGATAATGCATGGTGCAAGTTGCACCGTATTTTTCTGCAAGCTGAGCGCGCAAATGAGTCACCGACGCAAAGCTCAGCACACTCAATAGACAAATCAGGTGCCCGATGTTTACTCCTCTATCTTGAGACGTAAACGGAGGAGCTAGCACTAACATGCTGACGCCAACCAAAGCGATTCCGCTAGAGACGATTTGCATACGAGTAAATCGAGCGCCGTAAAAAAGCTGACCTATCGCCAAGATAGCAATGGGAACAAGTCCCTGAATAACGCCATTTTCTGACAGTGAAATATAGTCCAACGAGAGAAACGAAAGAAAGCTAAACAAACCTTGGCCAACGACACCACATACCAACAACTTGAATAGATCGCTCCGATTATCCCAACTAAACGCCAACTTCGGTTTGCTTTGAGTTTTCTTGTGGATCATTGCTGAGAAAATCAGGACTAAAGATAAAACAAAGAATGCCATCATGTAGCGTAGCCACACCAACAATCGCGCATCAATGGTTTGTAATGGCAAGGTAGCTAATGCGCCCTCAGAGCCCCATAACAACCCTACGCCAATCGCTGCCATCCAACCTTTAGTCACTGATTTCATCACTTAGCTCGCTTCTGGTGTTGCTTTTTTATCGCAAGCTAAATTTTCTGAAGATTGTTCTTCCTGCTTTGTCTCAAACTTCGTGAACACGTAAAGTGCGACCACAATTAATGAAACAACGATGGTTTTGCCCATTGCCATCTGTTCGCCAAGTGTTAAAACCGCCACTAAGTAGCCAACCAAAGGCATGAGATTTAATGCCATCGTTGCCTTTTCGACACCGATACGCTTGAAAGAATACAGTTGAATAAGGTAGCTACCGCCAGAGATACCCGTACCTAAGAAAATAAGCAAAGCAATTAACAGCGGGCTAGAGAAGATAATGTAAATCTGAGATAGGTCTAAGCCCATGGTCAATACAACGATGATGCCCATTACTGCAACTGAGATGTATTGGTAAAGCATAGAAACAACTGAACCGTATTTGTCCGCTAAACTAGCTCGTAAGTGAGCTGTCCACGCTAACGCCAGCATTGAACACGTCACGTAAACGTAACCTAGTAGTGGCGTACCACCTTCAATGGAGTTTGTCGGACCAACACTCATTGCGTAAATACAAACCGCCGAAGCAATAAAAGCACCCCACTGAATCTTGTTCATGCGGAAGTTCATAAACATCATGCCAAAGAAAACCGTCGCGAACGGCTGCATGCCTTGAATAACACCGTTTTCAGTCGCACCAATGTGAGAAAGAGAAAGGAAGTTGAACAGTGAAAACACCCCTTGTCCAACGATGCCACAAAGCGCAATGCGACCAATATCTTTGGTATCGATCTTTAACGAAGAACCCAAGTCAGCGCTCAAGCTTTTACTACGTGATGTAAAAAAGAAAATGATGGAAAGGCCAATTACCGCAGTAACGTAGCGGAAAAATACCAATGTCATAGGGTCAACAGCCATAGAAAGCGGCTTAGAGACCACCCCAGTTACGCCCCAGATACAGGCAACAGCAATGGCAGCAGTCCATCCTAAAAATGTGTCTCTGTTTGTTGTGTTCATCTTTCTATCTTCCATAATTTTTAGGTAACGGCGGTGCGCACACCGCCTTGTTACTCATAATTTTATTTAGTGGTTTTTCGCTAGTTAACGTCTGTCGCCGTTTTCAGCTGAGGCGCTTTTTTCTTCGCCTTACCAAACTTCATGAACAACATCATTGAGCCAATAACGACTGCAATCGCTAGTAGTCGCATTGGCGTCACCGCTTCACCGAGAGCAAACACAGCCAGGACGAAAGAAGACAGAGGCATCAAGTTAAGTGCCATACCCGTTCCGTCTACGCCGACTCGTTCCATTGCATAGATGTAGATTAGGTAGCTGATACCTGAAATACCCACACCCAGAATTGCAATACAAGCCATACGAAGTGGAGAACTGAAAATACCGAGAGCTGAAGAGAAATCGGCGCCGACAACCAGTAGGTAAAGACCGAAGCCAATTGCCGCAAAAACAAACTGGTGATACATCGTCGCCACTGAACCATATTTCTCAGCAAGCTTGGCACGAGCGTAAGCCATCGTAGAGAAGCTCGCGGCACTACCCAGACAGATCAAGTGACCAATGTTAAACCCGCTGCCTTCAACAGAAGGGTCCATGACCAAAATAGCGACACCAACGAAGGCGCCAACAGCTGCCAAGATTTGTAGTGGTGTAAAACGCTCGCCGTGGCGAAGGAAACCAACACACAAAATGATGATTGGGATAAGGCCTTGGATCACGCCGTTTTCTGAAGCAGTAATGTAATCAAGAGATAGGAACGATAGAAAACTGAAAGCACCTTGACCAATAATGCCGCAACATGCCGCCCAGAAGATGTCGTGTCGGTTTGCCCAATTAAGTTTAAAATCGACTTTTTTCTGTGGTTTACCCATCGCATTGCTGACTTGGATAATCACAAACAGCGTAATGAAAGCGACGGTATAGCGAACCCATACCAAGACTTGTGCATCCATTACTTCTAAAATAGGTGTCCCTACGATCCACGGAATACCCCAAAGCATGCCAATGAAAATGGCAGCTAACCAACCTTTAGTTGTATTACTCATCTTAAAATTCCTTTATTCATTGGTTGCTATTGATTTAGCAATTGTCCGTAACCTGGACATTGAGCTTTGTTGCCGACTAAGTGCATGCAGTGCCAGAACATCGCAGAGTTGCTGCACACGACTGGGATACCAAATCGATCTTCAATCTCTTGAATGTGGTCAAGAACACGAAGGTTGGTGCAAGACATAAACACCACATCGGCACCAGAGCCCGGCAACATTTTGCTCAACGCTTCCATCATCGATTCCTTTGAAACCGTCGTGATGTCAGTGTCTTTCTCAATGCCAAGTGAACCTAAAACAGGAACTTCAAAGCCAGCGGCAGTCAGTTGTTGATAAAGAGGGAAATTCACTTCGGTTGGGTAAGGGGAAAACACGGCAACTTTTTTTGCACCCAAATGCTTGAATGCGGCTTGAGCAGCTGTCCATGGATTGGTTGCGGGAATATCACCGCGATTTTGAGTAAGAAGATTGGCGACTTTCTCTTCACCAATAATGATAGAGGCTGAAGTACAACCAAACGCCATGACATCCATCGGTAAACCCGTCGCTATCAGATCTGATGCTTCACTGATCCCAACCGCAATTTGGTCGAGCGCTTCTGGAGTCATTTCGCTGCTGTAATACACTCGGGAACTAAATACCCCTGCTTGTGTACCCAGTAATTTTGCCCAGTCCATCTCTAAAGAGTGATCAGTACTTAGTTGTACTAAACCGATATGAACTCGACCAATTCTTGGTGCCTGAACGTGCTGTAATGGTATTTCAAATTGTCGAAACTGTTCTATTGTTTGCATGAGAAACTCGTATTTTTATAGTTTTTATATGCTGACTCCAGAGTCCAGAGTCAGCTTTTGTAGGGTGTTAAATTTGTAAGGCGTTAAATTTTGAGCTAAATAATGATCAGTTCTGGTTCAGCTCGTTCGCTCAACCATTCAGCGCCGTCTTCAGTGATCACGATGTTCTCTTCGTGAACCATCGACTTACCCGGCGCGTAAACCATGCCCGGTTCTAGTGTCATCACCATGCCTGGCTTAAGTACTGTGTTGTCGGTAGCCGTGTTAGACGGGCGCTCTGTCAGCTCCATACCTAAACCATGACCAAGACGACCAACGTCGTTACCCAATGCACCATTGGCTTCTAATACTCCCCACATCGCGTTGTAGATGTCCGTCGTGGTTGCGCCCGGTTTCGCAGCCTCGAAGCCTTTAGTTGTTGCTTCGTAAGTAGCGCGGTATGCCGCTTTGGTTTGCTCACTTGCATGACCAAATGCCCAGTTGCGGTCGAAATCAGAGAAGTAACCATCACGCACGGCACCCGTATCGATGATCAACACGTCTCCCGGCTCTATGATGCGGTCGGTTGGGCCCATGATGATGCTGTCGTAACCGTCAGGTCCTGAGCCTGCGATGATGTAAGGGCACTCATCAGCCCCTTCTAACAACATATCGATACGGAACTGTTTACAGATTTCTCGCTCTGTCATGCCTGCTTTGGCATACCCAGGAATTTTGCTAAAGCCCACATTGGTAATGCGGCAGATTTCGCGCGTTTTCTCGATTTCAGCTTGTGACTTGATCTGACGAAGTTCATGCATTGCTAAAGACACATCAACAAAGTCTTTCTTAACCATGGTGGTTAATTTCAAGTAGTTGTTCACAGGCATACGTAGATGAGATTCAATGCCCAGCGTTGCGCCTACTCGGCCATGACGACAAGGCAGAGAGTTCAATGCGCTAGCAACTAAGCTAATGCCATCATCTTCAGGACGAGGAGAAGGCCAAGTAATAATGTTGTCGAGCCATGTTCCCGCCATACCACTTGCTCCGATTTCAGGAACAATCGCAATCGGCTTTCCTTCTGCAGGAACGATGACAAACCATGGACGAGTTGGGCTATGCCAAAACTGAGTGTGGAAGCCAGTGAAGTAGCGAACGTTTGGCTCGGTTGTGAAAATCATCGCATCCAGATTCATCTCATGCATGACTTTTTGAGCGCGTGATGTTCTGTGTTCAAACTCAGCTTGTTCAAAGCCGCGGTTTAGGTAGTTAGTCATTGGAACCTCTAATTATTGTATTTAGGTAGGCACTTCTGCTGCTCTTCACAACCAGTAACCAACCCTATAGTTCAATTTTGTTTACGTTACGCCGAGCATCTTACTGACATTTCAGTTAAATAATGTGACCAAGATCTTAGGGTTAACTATAGTGACCAGAAACCTTCTAAAACTGGAAATATTGTTGATTACGATCAATTTTGGGTACTTATTTGTAACTTTAGGCTTGTACAGGGAGCGGATATATAGTCTTATAGTTACATAAAGTTAATTGGCAACTTGAAATACATCGATTAACCAAAGATAATGAAAGGCAATTAAAGTTAACAACAGTGGTCTAAAATGAACGCATCAGCATATAAATCGTTTAACGTTGAATTCACCGGCAATGATAGAGAGCATCTCGCACTGAACTTTCGCTTAGCCGAAACCATTGCCGACTTTATTGGTCCGCACTGTGAGGTTGTGATTCATTCATTTGAGAGCTTTGAAAAGTCGGTAGTGAAGATAGTAAACGGCCACCACACGGGTCGAGAAGTAGGGTCACCTATCACCGATCTAGGGCTGAAAATGCTGAGTGTGTTTGAGAGCACTGGTGAGGTCACGCCAAAGAGTTACTTCACCACCAGCAAAGATGGGTCACTGCTTAAATCTACGACCTGTGTGCTAGCTGGAGAAAATGGCAAACCGATTGGGCTGTTCTGTATCAATATGAACTTGTCTCACCCGTTTCCTGAGATCATAAAAACTTTAATGCCAGACATGGCTCATGCCCCTGTGGGTGTGCATGAGAACTTTGGAGCTTCAACAACAGAAGTGATTGAGCAAGCGCTTGAGCACGCTATTTTTGAAGTCGACAACGATGAGTCAGTCAACTTAAAAGGTCGAAACAAAGCCATTACCAAGCTATTGCTTGAGAACGGTATTTTCGAATTAAAAGAGGCGACAGCATTCGTATCTGAGCGTCTTGGTATTACTCGTCACGCTATTTACAAATACATCCGCGAGTTTAGAGCATAGAAATCCTATAAAGAGAAACGAAATGAAAACAAAAATCCATACAGATCTAGCACCAGCAGCAATCGGCCCTTACTCTCAAGGTATGGCATTCAAAGACCTAATCTTCACTTCTGGTCAATTACCGCTTGATGCAAAAACAATGGCGTTTGTTGAAGGTGGCATCAAAGAGCAAGCTCGTATGTCACTAGAAAATCTAAAAGCAGTTTTAGAACAAAGTGGTGGTTCACTGGATACCGTTATTAAAACCACATGTTTCTTATCTGATATGGAAAACTTCGTTGCATTTAACGAGGTGTACACGGAAGTATTTGGTACAGAGAACGCACCGGCACGCTCTTGTGTAGAAGCGGCTCGTCTACCAAAAGACGCATTAGTTGAAGTTGAAGCGATCGCTTACATCAAGTAATCACGAACCGCTTTAATTGAAGACGTATAGCTTAATCCAATAACGTGAAGCTATAACGAAAAAACAAGGTCATTAAGCATCTTTGATGGCCTTAATTCCTCTGCCTGTATCTAAGTGTGCCCTATGTTAAAACTATCAAAAAATTCATTCTACACTGGTCAAGTCTGCGAACTGTTTACCGCCTCTCAAGCGCAACAAGCGCGTGAGTTTCACCGCCAGATCGAAGGCTACCAACCCACTCCACTCGTGTCTCTTCCACATCTTGCTAAACAGCTTGGTGTTAAGGCGATCCTCGTTAAAGACGAATCAAAACGCTTCGGTTTGAATGCATTCAAGGTGCTCGGCGGTTCTTACGCTCTGGGTCGCCAATTGGCAAAGCACCTTGGCATTGATATCTCTGAGATCAACCTTAAAACGGTAGCTTCAAAACTAGAAAAACCACTTGTTTTTACTACAGCAACCGCAGGCAACCATGGTACAGGTGTCGCTTGGGCAGCTCGTGAAATGGGCCAAAAAGCCGTGGTTTATATGCCAAAAGGTTCATCTCAAGCAAGTGTTAACCGTATTCAAGGCCTAGGCGCCGAATGTATCGTGACAGAAGTGAACTACGACGACACGGTACGCATGGCGAACCAAACCGCTCAAGACAACGGTTGGATGCTAGTTCAAGACACTGCATGGGATGGTTATGAAGAGATCCCAACGTGGATTTCTCAAGGCTACATGACAATGGCAGATGAAGCGGTTGAGCAAGCTCAAGCATTGGAGTTCGGCGCTCCAACTCACGTTCTTCTGCAAGCCGGTGTAGGCGCAATGGCAGGTGGTGTGTTGGGTTTCCTTGCAGATAAACTGGGAGCTGACACCTTTGAAACCATCATTGCTGAACCTGCGGCGGCAGATTGTATTTTCCGCTCTGGCGAGAAAGGCGAAATGGTTAATGTAACGGGCGAGATGCACTCCATCATGGCGGGCCTTGCTTGCGGTGAACCAAACCCAGTAACGTGGCCTGTACTGCGCGATTGCAGCAATCACTTTGTTTCGGTTGACGACAATGTTTCAGCAACGGGTATGCGTATCCTTGGCAACCCACTTAGTGGTGATGAGCAAGTGATCAGTGGCGAATCTGGTGCTATCACACTTGGTTTACTTTACACGTTATGTCGTGAAGGTGCAGACCAAGCAGTGCGTGATGAGCTAGGTTTAAACCAAGACGCAACCATCATGCTATTTAGCACTGAAGGTGATACCAACCAACCGCGATACCGCGACATTGTTTGGAACGGCTTACACCACTCTAGCTAACGAAAAAGACTCCACAACTCTAATCACAAAGCCACAGCATATTGAAGTGACCCCGTAAAGTTGGACATTTCTGTTAAGCGGCTTTCAAGGCCTGAGTTCGATATTCTATCGGAGTCAGGCCTTTTAGTTTCACTTTTATACGTTTGGTATTGTAGTACTCGATGTATTCTTTAATTTGCTCTATCAGAGCATCTGCATCTTCAAAGCTTTGGTTGTGATACATCTCTGTTTTGAGTAAAGCAAAAAAGTTTTCAGCAACCGCATTATCCAAGCAGTTACCTTTTCTCGACATGCTTTGTGTTAACCCACTCTCCGCTACCTTTTTTTGATACTGTCGATGGCGATATTGCCAACCTTGATCGCTATGTATAATTGGCTTTGAGTTGGGTTTAAGCTTTGATATGGCTTCCGTCAGCATATCCGTGACTAGCGGCAAGCAGGCACTTTTGGCCACTCTATAAGCAACCACTTCCTGAGTAAACAAGTCGACAACGGGAGACAAGTATACTTTCTGCTCTTTGACTTTGAACTCCGTGACATCAGTTACCCACTTTTCGTCGGGTTGAGTCGCACTAAAATCTCTTTCAAGCACGTTGGGAGCAGCTGTTCCAGACTCTCCTCGGTATGAACGATACTTTTTAATCCTGACCGTCGATTTAAGGTTGAGCTGAGCCATAAGCCTTTGAACCGTTTTGTGGTTAAGCACGAACCCCTGATTTTTTAATTCCAAGTGAATACGGCGGTAGCCGTATCGGCCCTTATGCTCATGATAAATTGACTTTATCAACCGCAGCTCACGTTCGTAGCTATTTGGGCGCTTGCTCGTTTGAGCCTGATAATAAAAGACACTTTTTGCCAGCTGTAGAGTGTGCAGTAAGTGCTTCAACGGGTACTTGCCTTTAAGAGTTAGAGCTATGACCGCTTTTTCTTTGTTCGACGGTTTTTTTCCTGCTCCAACTCTTCCAACTTTTTTAGAACGGCATTCTCGGTTCGTAAGTAAACCAACTCCTCTTTTAGCTCCTCAAGCGTCATTTCATTATCAGGCTTAGTGGTACGTTGAGGTTGCTGTTTCATTGAGGGTCTTCCTTTCTGGCGCATTTTGAGCCCTTTGATACCGAGCTCATTAAATCGTTTGAGCCAGACTGAGAGTATCCCAGGGGATGAGAGGTTTAATACTGCGCTAGTGTGCGTGAGAGACCATTCATTCGTCCACATTAAATTCAATGCTTTTCGTTTTGTCTGAGCAGTAGCCGCATGGTTAGTTGGTAAAAATGAATCAGTACCATGGATGGCAAAGACTTGAGCCCAATACCGTATCTGTCTTGAAGAAATTGAATATTGTTTTGCTAAGTAGAGAGATGACGTGCCATCTAAGTATTGCTTAGCAATGATACATTTTAGCTCTCGGCTATATTTGGACATAAAAAGACCCCCAATAATTGGTGTCCAACTATTGGGGGTCAGTTCATATGCTGTGGCTTTTCTTTTATCGGGTTGTATCAATATCGCTAACTGCCCGTCGTCGTTAATGGCCTTTTACCGTCACACGCCCCTTTCTCAAGGTCGTATAGCGGGCTGGCTCCATGGCTACTCCATCGGTGGTCTTCCCGAGCCAGTTTTCTATATTGAGTCGGCGTGACACCAATGTACGTTTGGAAGGTTTCATAGAATCGGCTACTTGAATTGAAGCCCACTGTGAGTGAGATATCGAGAATGGTTCTATCCGTATCGCTCAGCAAAGCACGAGCGTGGTTGATGCGCATCGCAGTAATGTACTGCTTGATGGTCATCTGCATCGTTCTCTGAAACACATTCATCGCATAGTTGCTATGTAATCCAATATGTTCAGCGATATCTTTAACGGTCAATGGTTGATTATGGTGAGTGGCTATGTATTCCAACATCTGGCTGACATAGAATTGGGAGTGTTTCGATACCCCTTTCTTAGTCGACTTATCTTGTCGATTTACCAACAGTTGTTGCCAGCCATCAAGGCAGATTCGTTTAAGCATCAAGCCAATTTCATCCATAGCCAACTGTTGACGACTTTCGGACGAATGCTTTATCTCTTGTGCCCAACGGGAGATTTCAAACTCACTGATCAGCGAACAAGAATTCGATTGCAACACACTGCCGTGAGTGATCTGGTTAACTAAATCCCGACTGAGAGCCCACGACATAAAATGGTGAATCGGTATGTTAATGATCCCCATATTATGGCATTGGCCTGGATTCGTAAGTCGATGCGGTACCGATGCCCAAAACAAGCCAATCGATCCGCTTTTAACCACAACCGGACTGCCGTTAATAATGTACTCCACATCATCCCCAAAGGGTATATTCACCTCAATTTGACCATGCCAATGATAGCCAGGCATGGAGTGAGGGGCTCTGAGTTCGATATCGATTTTCTCATAGGAAGAATATAGAGACAGCGGGCTTACCGACACGGTCTCGGACGAGTACTTGTCTAAAGTGATAATTCTCACCGTATCTGGGGCTGATTGCGGCATGTCTCGCTCCTTAGAAAATCGTATACCAGACTTTTATCAGCTCCTCGATAATAAAACTCAGAAGGCGATCATAGAGCCGTAATAGCCCATTTCATAAGATCAGAACTCTGTGATTAGAGTTCAAACCTTAAGTGTAAAACTGCCTTCATTGCACGACACCTCTCCTTAAAACCCAAGAAATTATCCCATTTCCTAAGATTTCCATTCACTAATTTAAAAATATTAGAAAACAGGAGAGCTATTAAGTTATCTGAGACGAATCGACATGGGTTCTAGGTGTAATTTATCTGCATCAACAAAGAACTCAGAGAGATAAAGGATTCCACTATGCAAAGCCCTAAAATCACATTCATTGGTGCAGGCTCCACCATTTTTGTAAAAAACATTCTTGGTGATGTTTTCCACCGTCCAGCTTTAAAAAACGCTCATGTCGCGTTAATGGACATTGATGAGGTTCGACTGGAAGAGTCTCACCTTGTCGTCAGTAAATTGATGGAATCATCCGGTGCGACTGGCTCGATTTCATGCCATTTAAATCAAAAAGAGGCACTGCAAGGCGCAGATTTTGTTGTCATTGCCTTTCAAATCGGTGGCTACGAGCCATGCACTGTCACAGATTTTGAAGTGTGTAAGCGCCACAGTCTGGAACAAACCATCGCAGACACACTCGGCCCGGGCGGCATTATGCGTTCACTACGCACGGTACCGCACCTTTGGAGTGTCTGTGAAGACATGACCGAAGTTTGCCCGAATGCCACCATGCTCAACTATGTTAACCCAATGGCAATGAACACATGGGCAATGTACGAGAAGTATCCGCACATTAAACAAGTCGGTTTGTGTCACTCAGTACAAGGCACAGCTGAAGAGCTCGCACGCGACCTAGACTTAGATTACGCAGATCTTCGCTATACCTGCGCAGGCATCAACCACATGGCTTATTACCTAACCCTCGAGAAGAAGACAGAAAGCGGTGAGTACGTCGACATTTATCCAGACCTACTTGAAGCTTTTGAGAGTGGCCAAGCGCCTAAACCAGGCATCTATCACAATGGTCGCTGCACTAACTTAGTTCGCTATGAAATGTTTAAGAAGCTTGGTTACTTCGTGACAGAGTCTTCTGAACATTTTTCTGAATACACCCCCTATTTTATCAAGCCAAATCGTCCAGATTTAATCGAACGTTATAAAGTGCCACTTGATGAATACCCTAAACGTTGTGTCGAACAAATTGCAGATTGGAAAAAAGACCTTCAAGAGTTCAAAACAGCCGACAAGATCACCGTTGAGGAATCTCACGAATACGCTAGCACCATCATGAACTCTATCTGGACAGGTATACCGAGCGTCATCTATGGCAACGTTAAAAACGAAGCCTTAATTGACAATTTACCTCAAGGTTGCTGTGTTGAAGTCGCCTGTTTAGTTGATGCCAATGGTGTTCAACCAATCAAAGCTGGCCGCCTACCAAATCACTTGGCCGCATTGATGCAAACCAACATCAACGTCCAAACTTTATTAACAGAAGCCATTCTCACTGAAAACCGCGACCGTATTTATCATGCTGCAATGCTAGACCCACATACTGCGGCAGTACTTGGAATAGAAGAGATATACGCGCTGGTTGATGACTTGATTGAGGCTCATGACGGTTGGTTACCAGAGTGGGTTAACAAGTAATTTCATACTAATAAAAAATACAATAACGTGAATATTAGCGCCTTCTCACAGAGGAGGCGTAAGGAGTGGCAATGAGTATCTCTATGAATACCAAGCTAAGTTATGGCTTTGGGGCGTTTGGTAAAGACTTCGCAATCACCATCGTCTATATGTACCTAATGTTTTACTACACGGATGTAGTCGGTATTTCTGCCGCTACCGTCGGAACCATCTTTCTCGTCGCCCGCATTTGGGATGCGGTCAACGACCCAATCATGGGCTGGTTGGTCAACAATACGCGCACCCGTTGGGGCAAATTCAAACCTTGGATTTTAATTGGCACGCTCGCTAACTCAGTGGTTCTTCTGATGGTGTTTAGTGCGCATTACATCGAAGGTCCTTGGTTAATCGCATACGCCGCTGTCACTTATATTTTGTGGGGCATGACTTACACACTAATGGATATTCCTTTTTGGTCGTTAGTCCCAACACTCACCTTAGATAAGCGCGAACGCGAAGAACTTGTTCCATACCCTCGATTTTTCGCGAGCCTTGCATGGATAGTAACTGCAGCTATCGCTATGCCTTTCGTGAACTACGTAGGTGGGGACGATAAAGGGTTCGGCTTCCAGATTTTTACTCTCTTGTTGATCGCTTGTTTCTTGGTATCAACTTTCATTACTTTGCGTAATGTAAAAGAACGTTATTCAACCGCCAACCTAGACACAACACAACCCGAAGAAAAGGTTTCACTGAAAAAGCTTCTAGCGCTTATCTACAAAAACGACCAACTGACCAGTGTTCTGTGTATGGCGCTGTCTTATAACCTCGCGACCAACATCATTACAGCGTTCGCGGTTTACTACTTCACTTATGTGGTGGGTAATGAAGAACTTTTCCCTTACTACATGGCTTATGCAGGTATTGCTAACCTCATCACACTGGTGCTGTTCCCTAAACTTGCCCAGATGTTTTCACGCCGAGTTCTGTGGGCGTGTGCGTCCTCTTTCCCTATTTTAGGCAGTGCTGTACTCATCTACGTTGGCATGTACGACAAACAGAGCATTCTGCTGATATCAACAGCAGGCGTTTTTCTACAAATTGGTACAGCGCTGTTCTGGGTGCTTAACGTCATCATGGTGGCAGACACGGTCGATTACGGTGAGTTTAAACTAGGGTCTCGTTGCGAAAGTATCGCTTACTCAGTGCAAACCTTGGTCGTAAAAGCAGGTTCGGCATTTGCCGCTTTCTTTATCGGTATCGCGCTCACCGCTGTTGATTATGTACCTAACGTAACGCAAAGCCCTGAAACCGTATTTGGCATGCAATGCATCATGGTCGGCCTACCTGCTTTCTTCTTTGCCATTGCGTTAATCATCTACTTCCGCTTCTACAAGCTGAACGGCGCGTATCACCAAAAAATTCAAGATCACCTCACTGAAAAGTATGACCACATCACCAACGATGGCTCAAATAAGAACGACAATCACAAACCAGCAGAACCGGTACAAGCAACATAAGTAGTAAAGCAACGTCAATGTGGGTATTAACCCTCATTGACGTTCATACCCACAACTCTCCAACCTCACTAGCCTTCTACTTCCAATAAAAGAGAACTGTATGAAACTCAAAGTCCTTGCTTCTGCCGTCACTTTCTCCCTTATGTTATCTGCTGGAGCAAACGCACAAAAAAACGACAATATTCTTACTAACCCTATCTTTGAAAACAAAGGATTAGGGTGGAATTATTGGTTTTCTAATATCAAAGACGACTTCACTCATAAAGGTGAATACCGAGGTCGTATCGCTCAAGGTAAGAATCACCACATTAGTCAAATAGTGACGATTCCTGAGACGGGCTATTACGATTTATCCGCTTACTTTGTGAGCCCTTCTAACGATGCCACACTTGCGATGACTAACCTCACCGATCAAGTATTGGTAAGTGAACAAATTAAGCCGAGTACCAAGTACAAGCGAAAAAATTTGAAACACATCCCATTAGAAAAAGGCGAACAGCTAAAAGTCTGGTTCTCAGGTTCAGCGCAAAGTGGCGTCAGTGTAGACAGCGTTGCATTAATAAAAAGTAATAAAAACAAACCCCTAAATTTCAACCAAATCATTCAGTTCTCAGTTCAAGAACAAGTCGGAGTCACTAGCGTCAATAAAATTTCTAGGGATATAAAGTTCCAGGTCCCATTCGGCACAGATCTAACCACATTGACCATTGAGAACATCCTAATATCTGAATACAGCTACTCGTCAGTCAACTCGGGGGATGTGATCGATTTCCGTCACCCTGTACAAGTCGCAGTGATAGATGACAACAATAAAGAACAGCTGTGGACGCTCACCGCTATCGAAAAAGAAAAGCAAGTGGTGGTCACCTCTTCGAATGCTAAGCTCCAAGACTCTTTCGAATGGGCGATAGAGAAAACTCAACGCTTCGTAATGACAGGTCAACATGACCTCGTAAATCGGGATGAATACAATAATGACGGTGATGGCAGCGCAAATTACATTCCATCTTATTGGGCTGGCTATTTTGACCGAACCGCTTTTTACTCGAGAGACTTCTTACACCAAGCAAGTGGCGCAAAAATCGCAGGGCTTGAACCAGAAAACTTCTCAATGTTCAAAACATTCGCCAAGCATTCAACGGAATCAAGAAAGTGGTACACACTATGGGCCATTAATTTCGATGGTACGCCACATACTATTGATTATGATGACGACAATTGGTTTGTTCGTGAAGTGCCAGCACAGTTCGAATTTGTTGAAAAGGCATGGAAGCAATATCAATGGACAGGGGACAAACGCTATATAGAAGATGATGATCTCTGGCAGTTTTATACCAAAGTTCTCACCGATTACATCGAGCTACATGATGACCAAGATCCTAATGGAATCGCTGAAGGTTATGGCGGTATTTTTGAAGGATCTGCCACGTACAACGAACGAGGCGAGTTTCCAATTGAAGCTGGCGACGGAATTGGTTCTCAATACCAAGCTACGCTCGCTTACTCAGCAATGCTAGAAGCACGTGAAGAATACAGTGAGGCAACACTATGGCGAGAAAAAGCCCAAGAGCTTAAGCGTTATTTTAATGAAGACTGGAGCATCGTAGATCCAAATAAACCACTAGAGAACTACGTTAACATTGTTCAAAAAGATGGGCTGCGCCTAAACGATTTTGGTAAAGAGAATAGTTGGTTCATGCCGATGAAACTCATCACTGAACCTGGAGAAAGAAACAACAGGTATCTTGATTTCATTGCTAACAATTTAGGTAATGGCATTGGCAGCACACCGGAGGCACCCAACAATATTGAAGCCTACACCTACATTCCTGAAACCTACTTTCCATATAATCGCAATGCCGATGCATGGAAGTGGATGCAGTACATAATGGACACTAAAGATGAGCCGCACGAACGTCCAACTCAAGGAACCAATGGTGACTACCCAGAAATATCCTTTACATTCATTTCGAATACGATTGAAGGCTTAATGGGCATAAAACCAAACGCCACAGAGCACCGAGTTACGACAGCTTCTCACCTCACCAGTGACATAGAGTGGCTAAGTGTGGATCAGTTACCAATGGGTGAACATGAGCTAACCCTGCGTCATGATGGGCTCACGAAGTCAACGCTGACCAATCGCTCTGATCATGTCCTCGAATGGGAAGCATGGTTCTATGGCGACTACCCTACGTTAGTCGTAGATGGTCAAGCCATCCGCAGTCAAAACAAAGAGGTGAACGGGCAACAAGTCAGCTATGTGATTGTACCCATAGCGAAAAACTCTACTCGAGTTATTGAAAAGTAGCACTTAAAACAAAGCCTAGCGATTTATCGCTAGGCTTCTGAGTTCAAATGCCTGATTAGTAAAAAACTAAAAATAAGCTCAGGCATACTTGTTCAACTACAGCTTACTTCAGGGGGTCATTGTCAGGAAGTGCTTTGTGAATCCATAGCGCCAAACGTTTTTTAATATTTGCACCATCAAGCTTATCGTCAGGTAACGGTGTGATCTGATTGACTTCAACAAGGAACAAATACACCGCTTTAACCTTTATTGGTTGGGATGAATGTGGCAAATCAAAACCTTGTAGTTTTGCCATCTTAAAACCGACCTCAACTGCTTTTTTTACCAGCTTATCTTCATTAATGATCTTCGCGGTTTTCGACATATCATCTCCGTCATCTTTTTCGAACGAATTATGAATATATCAAACACGACAACTGACAAGATTACTGTGATCTCAGTTTGAGGCGTCGCTTTGATAAATAACAGAAAAAGTGTAGCTGGTTAAAATTTTGATTGTAGCCTGAGTGATATTTACTAGGTAAATATTAGTAAGCAACCAGCCTCTTAATAGAAGACTCAATAAATGAGATCTTCAGTCAAGAAACCAAAAATCGAACAATATTTGACTTACAATACTAAAGAATACGGAATACCATGATTCTCATATAAATGTTATGTATTCTATCAATATAGAATAACTTTATGTTATTTAACCAGTTTTATACTAGAACGACTTAGATCATATTTATGGGCACCTGTAACTAAAACCTATTTACAAAATACTCATTAAGAAAATAGAATAAATCCACTAATATTGTACGGGTGTTAAAAATGCGTTACCTATGGGCTTCATTCTGTCATAAAAACCCTATTCTTGGACGAATCGTTCATATCCTTATTATGTTGGTCGCGTTGGCTTCTATCGTTGTTCCATTGATATCAAAAGACGCAACAACCATCTTAGTTTCACTGTGCGTCGCTCTGGTATGTTTTGTACTATTTGTCTTCTTTGCTCTTGCCGACAAAATGCGCTCAGGTATGCACTAATAAGCTCAATATTCGCCGAGCATTCTCTTTTCTAAACTTCATTATAAAATGCATGCGACCAAGTACGGAAAAGCCCAAAGTTATTAGCTTTGGGCTTTTCTTCTAGCGACTGTGTTTGATTACAACCGAATGATAAGAATCAATCAGGCATTACAACAATACCCATACTTTCAAGCAGTTGCTCTTGCTGCCACGCGACGATTTTAATCCCCGATGTATCTACCTTGCGAGGATCTAACCCTTCTAATTCAGCATGGCATAAATTAGCACCTTGCATACTGAATTGCCCCCATACATCTTCCGAGAACACGCCTCGGCTGAGATCAGACTCTTTCAGTGACGCGCCGCCAAGGTAAGTCCCTATCCAACGGTTCTCAAACAGCTCGCACTTCTCTAAACAAGCTTGTTCAAAATTGGCGTATGACAGGTTGCAGCCCGTGATATACGCAGAGCAAAAATACATTCTATTGCTTACCTGATTGGCAAAGTTAGCACGAGTGAAGTTCGCCCCTTTTAAGTCGCAATCACGTAACTCAATACCGTAACAATTCGCGTTGCTAAAATTCGCCATCGCCAACTGGCAATTCTGGAAGCTTGCATCTCGTAAGTCGGCAATATCAAAGTGGCATCCCTCAAGATCGCCTTGCTCAATAAACTTACAGTTAATGAACGTTGCATCACATAAGTTCGAACGTCTGAAATCACAACGGATAAACGTGCAGGCTGTAAATGTAAGCTCTGATAAATCTTGCTGAGCAAAACTGTGGTGATGATAAGTGCTGTTATTGGTGTCCATTTAGCCCCCTAAAGAAATTAAGCTAAGACTATCATTGCGATCTTAAGAAAACACTAAATTAAAAATCAACAAAAACAGCAACTTAAAGCACCCGAAATTAGTCATTTTAAGGCACCAAACAAGCTCTGTAAGGCTGTTATTTTCGTTTTATAGCATGCGCTTATCTTGAAAAAAGTTTTGTCGCTTAGAAGGGGGATATAAGAGAAAAGTCACTTTGACGAAGCGAGTCAACTATTGACAGCGTCCTAACGCGCTAGACTGGACGGTTGGTATGTTGCTGGTTACACTATTCCTCATTCTCAGCATAAAGAGTAAGAACAATGAAAGACATGCGACAAGCTATGCTCGATGCAGGGTTTAGCCTTATTAATGAACACGGGTTTGCTGGTGTTGGCCTGATGAAAATCATCAACCAAGCGGAAGGCACCAAGGGTTCTTTTTACCACTACTTTAAATCCAAAGAGCACTTTGGCGAGATCCTTCTTACTAACTACTTTGATGAGCACCTCGCTAAGCTGGACGACTTTTTAAGTGATGAATCGCTTTCTCGTCGTGATCGCGTTAAAGCCTATTTCGATTTTTGGTGCGCGTCGAAGCTGACTGAGGGCTTCAATATCCAATGTCTTGTCGTAAAACTGGCTGGAGAAGTGTCTGGGTCTGCTAACCCGCTGCAATCGACCATGGCGGAAGGCGCAGAAAAGATCATCCTGCGTATGGCAAAGCTATTTGAAGAAGGCAATGAGGACGGTGATTTCACTATCGCAGAGCCAGAATCGCTATCTCGAACGCTTTATGGCTTGTGGCTAGGCTCAACGCTCATGGCCGCGATGCAGCGCAACCGTTCGATTCTAAACAATGCCATGGATGAAACCATTCTTGCCATGAGCCCAGCACAATAATCGGCTGACTAGATACCCCCGTAACCAGAAGCCAAATACCAAAAGGCTCGCACAATTTAGCGAGCCTTCTATCTAACTTTAAATCTTGATTGAATCGATTCACGCCAACTCACTACCCCAGACGAGACGCAATATTATTGGCTTTGAGTAAGCCCTTAATAACCGGGTCGATATGCTTGAAGAAGCTCAGCCACCCTTGACACAGGTAATTTAGTCCGGCTTCACCATCACGACTGTTGATAATTCGGTTCTTAGGGCACTCCCCATGGCATGCGAACTTAAACTCACAGGTTTGGCATTGTTTCGGCAAATACTTCTGTTTGGCGAACCCAAAACTCTGTTGCTTTGGCGAAAAGGCTAAAGATGAAAGTTCTTGTTCCTGAATATTACCCAACTGAAATTCAGGAAAGACATAATGGTCACATGAATACACATCACCATTGGGCTCAACCGCTAACCCTTTTCCGCAGATCTCACTCAAGGTGCACATGGTACTGTCTCTTCCCATCCACACGCCGACGAAATTTTCAAAATAAGGCACGAGTACTCGACCAAAATCGTGTTCGAACCACTCATCAAAAACCGTCGAAAGAAACTCTCCCCATTGCGTTGAACCGACACTCCAAGGATCTACTTCACCAGAAACGGGAATGATCGCTTGTTGGTTGCTCAACCATTTATTGTTGGTATGAGCCTCGTGCTTATCCACCACAGGGATGAACTGCAGCTGCTTTGAACCGACTTCGTCACGCAGAAAACGATAAACCTCTAACGGGTATTTGCCCGTCACATCATTCACACAGGTAAGGGTTGCAAACTCAACGTTATGTTTTTTTAGATAGCCGATTCCCCGTATGGTTTGGGAAAAAGTGCCTTTGCCTGCGCGATTAGTGCGGTAATGATTATGCAGATGCTCTGGACCATCAATGCTCACACCGATGATAAAATCATTGTTCTTGAAGAACTCACACCAATCATCATTCAACAAGGTGCCATTGGTTTGCAGGTCATTGCTAATCTTACTGTGGCTAGGGCAATATTTTTTCTGTAATGCCACGACCCTTTCAAAGTACTCAATGCCGAGCAGAGTTGGCTCACCACCATGCCAAGAAAAGATAATCTCCGGCGTATTCTGCCCCTCAATATACTGCTTGATATACAACTCTAGCAGTTCCTCATCCATCACATATTGAGTGCCCTTAGGGTATTCAAGCAGGTGTTGCTTTTCCAAGTAATAACAGTAGGTACAGCTGATATTGCATACGGCACCAATGGGTTTTGCCAACGCTTGAAGCTTGCTGTGCGCCTTGCCATTAAACTGCGGAACCGAACTCAGGTTTGATAGTGATAAGGTCGTCATGAAGAATTCCTCGATGTAAAAGTTATTGTATTAGCCAAAACAATTCGTAATTCCTTTACATGGTGTTCATCGGCCAACCAAGCCTGATGGCATTAGGTTGGCCGAGTGGTTTTTTTCCTCTATTTCACGTTCTCAAACGGGTTCCACGCTTCATCAACTGGCACAATGTTTTGCGCTTTTTCGTACTCTTGATACTCAGCAACCATCTCTAGGAACAAGTCTGGCATTTGATTTCTTAAGTCATGCTGCTCAGCCGGATCCTGTTTGGTGTTGTACAGATGCCATTCACTGTCACCGCCCATGCCTGTAGAGATTCGGATGATCTTGTAATCCCCTTTGAGCAAAATGCCACTACCGAACAACTCAAATGGAATCGCATTATCGGCACTGTGCACCTCTGTAGTTTCTCCCTTAAAGTAAGGCAACAAGCTCACACCACTCATCGGGGCCACTTCACGACCTTGATACTCTGTTCCTGGATGTTCTACATCGGCAATTTCAAGAATGGTGGCAGCGATGTCTTTTACTTGTGACAAATCATCAGTTTGAGTACCAGGCTCTAACGCTTGCTCCCCCTCTAAGACGACTTTCGCAGGTTTAACAATGAACGGAACTCGGATACCACCTTCCGCGGTATAGGCTTTGTACCAAGACAAGCCACCGGTAGACGCACTCGCCCACTCAGGACCAAGTGACACACTAGAGTTTGCTTTGCCTAAGTTTTCAGTTGAGTTATCAAAGTGATGCGCCGTCCATGTTCGAATCAGATCACTGATGTTTTCACCGGTAATATCTGCAGCTTCTGGGCCGTTATCTGCCAGATACATGATGTAAGTATTGTCGTATTCCCCAATGTCTTTTAGGTAGTCGACAATCTGGCCAACTTGCTGGTCTTGCATCTCCATCATGCCCATCGCGACAGCCATCTTCTTGCCATACCATTTTTGTTTTTTCTCAGAGAGTGAATCCCAAGGGCGACTCAATGAATTACGACCTGAGATATCCGCATCTTTAGGAATCACGCCCATCTCTTTCATGCGTTGAAAACGGTCTTCTCGAACCGAGTCCCAACCATGCTCGACGTAGTAATCGACTTTATCTTGATACGCTGATTCTGGTGCTTGCAGCGGAAGGTGTATCGCAGTGAAAGGAAGATAAGCAAAGAAAGGCTTACCGTCGTCTTTCTTGCCATCGATCATCTTGATGAGTTCGTTGGTGTAGACTTGGTCGGAGTACTCGCCTTTGTATTTGTCCTCAACCACTTCACCGTTTCTGTAGGTAGGCTCAACTTCAACACCGGGAATGTCACCTTTTTGCAGCGCATCTGCTGTCGCTGCATTTTTGGCTGGGAACATCATGTCGCGGTTAAAGTGATTAGAACCGCCCGCTAAAATGCCGTAACTCTCCGAAAAACCTCTGTCGTCTGGTAAAAACCCATCATCATGACCTAAATGCCATTTGCCCGATAAATACGTGTTGTAGCCATTTTCCTTGAGCAGCGTAGCCACTGTTACGCCCTTCTTGGTCAGGTAACCTTCATAACCCGGCTTACCAATCGCACCTGGATAGACAGCATAATCAAAGGTACCTAGCCCAACCTCGTGGCTGTTCGCGCCAGTTAGCATCATTGAGCGAGTGACTGATGAGGTCGGTGAAGCGTGAAAGTTAGTGAATTTAACCCCCTCTTCAGCCAACGCCATCAAGTTCGGTGTTTCGACTTCTGAACCATAAGGCTGGGTATCAGCAAAGCCAACATCATCACCGACAATAACAACGATGTTCGGCTTGTCTGATTCGGCGGCGAAGGCGGCACTACTTGCGGCGGCCATCGCGGTGAATAGTAGGGATTTCTTGAATGTCTGCATAAGACGTCTCCAATAGCTGTGAATAATTTTTCTGTGATTAGCTTTTTCTGTGACTAACTTTGGTTAGAATCTGAATTAGTGCGCGGCTTGGGACATCCAATGTAATAAGTCGAGCGCAGGGTCATAATCTTGAGCTGCTGCCAACCCGATCCAGGTGACAGCTTCCGCCTGGCTAACCTGAACACCACTTCCAGAGAAGTACATTAGGCCAAGCTGTGTTTGAGCTTCAGGGCTACCGGCACTGGCTGCGGTTTCAAACCACCGCGCCGCTTTCTCGTCATTTTGCTCAACACCATCACCGCTCAAATACCGATAAGCGAGAGCAAGTTGTGCTTCAGACTGTCCTCCATAGGCTTCATCCAACACCTGAACAACATCTCGGTGCTGTTCAGACAAAGCCGCGGAGCTTTCACTTCCAACGCTTGCCTTGGCAAAAAGCAGAACAGCCAAAACACCAGTCAGAATCACGGTAGTTAAACGTTTATTGAACATTTATTTCCTCCTCAGGAATAAAGGTCACAACGTCCCTGTCGAGTGAATTAGGTGAAAAGTAGGAATGGCGCGATGATGCACAAGCTCGATAGCAATACGTTTTCAATCTTCATAATTTGTCCTCGATTTTCAGTAAATTTTGGGATGCTTAATCAGACGACTAAATTGATTTTTCTATAATCTGTTCAATCGTTTGTTTTGAGATTGGGTAGAACTGGAAGCAGATATCTTTCTCAATCGCTTGAGCAATATTGCGCTTCTCTTGGTCATCAAATTCCCAGCTACTGAAACGCTTCATCGCACCAACTTGGGTTTGGAAGTTGTGTAAGAAATCCAACACTCGTTGGTAAATCATCTCGTCCGTTCCAGTGCTCTCTAGCGAGAATGCTTGAGCCAATTTAATTGCGTTCGGCATATAGAACTCGGGCAGAGCCTCAATCACAACTGGCATCAGTACCGTGTTAGCGTCGCCATGTGGAATATGGCTAATCGCACCAAAGGCATGGGCGCAGTTATGAATTGGGATGCCACCTAACGATGAATAAAATGCAGAAATCGCCATGGTGCTTGCCTGAAGTAGATTGCCTCGTGCCGTTAGGTTTTCAGGCTCCTCAAGTGCCACGGGTAAGTTTTCAACAATCAGTTTTGCAGCTTGGATACCGTAAGCATCGGTAAAGGCATTGCTCATAGGAGAAACAATGGCCTCAACGGCGTGCGTTAATGCATCCATTGCTGTTGAGCGAGTAAGGTGAGCAGGTAATTTGGTCGTAACTGTAGGATCAAGTATTGCGATGTCAGCTTCTAAACCGGACGCGACTAAACTTGCCTTAATGTTTTCATGCTCGTTGTAAAAAACAGCAATCGGAGAGGCTTCCGCGCCAGTTCCCGCGGTTGTCGGTACGGCAATGTGAGGAACTCGAATGTCTTCATTGTTTGGCCAAACATCCATAAAGCCACCGCCTGCAATCACGGTACGGATATCATCAATCTGCTTATGGAGTGCGTATTTCACGCCCTTAGAAGCATCAATCACGCTGCCCCCACCGACAGACAAAATAGCGTCGGCATTTAAGCTATTAGCAAACTCAATCGCAGCGTTGATATTGTCGCAAGTCGCGTCTGGCGCAATATCTGTATACACACCAGCGAGCTGAGTCGTTTGTTGATTTGCTTCTTGATTCACCGTCTGGTTTGCAAACAACGCTGAAAATTGCTCAACAAAGCCCAAAGACTCCAAACCTTTGTCAGAAAAAAGCACGACTCTTTTTGCACCTAAGCGAGCAAATAAAGAAGGGATATTTTCGATGCCGTTCTCTTGCGCATGAACAATGGTTTTCAGTTGAAAGTTAAAGTTATTGGTAGTCATGGTGTTTACCTCGTTTATGTTTGATGACTAAACAATAATCAATACAAACCGGTCGGTCTAGAGTGGTAATGTCAAAGATATG